>CALLLL010000149.1 GCA_938082445.1 uncultured bacterium | reverse complement strand
TCCTACTGGGGCTATCCTTGATATGGCCATGGACAGTGGCGAAGTACGTCAAGGACAAGTCCTTGAAGCGACTACGTCTCATGCGGTGGTTCAGGTACTGCAAGGTACTCAAGGAATCGATATTAAAGGTACCCGCGTATCCCTGAAAAACGAAGGGGCAACCATTGCCTGTTCGACCGATGTAATTGGTCGTCGTTTTAACGGTACGGGCGTAGCTATTGATGGATTGGCACCGATTGTTGCTGAGAAAGATATCGAAATTGGTGGTGCTGCGATTAATCCAGTGTCACGCGATAAGCCGAATGACTTTATTGAAACCGGAATTTCTGCTATTGACGGGTTTAACACTCTCGTACGTGGTCAAAAATTACCTGTGTTCTCTGGTTCGGGTCTTCCTGCGAATGAACTTGCAAACATGATCGTGCAAAACGCTCAGGTGCGTGGTGAAGATGAAGACTTCGTAGTTGTGTTCGCCGGTATGGGGCTTACGGCTCGTGAAGCCGATTACTTTACCCGTGCGTTTGAAGAAGGCGGACAGGGTGAACGCGTAGTTTCCTTCATGAACAAAGCCGATGACCCTGCGATTGAACGTCTCTTCGCTCCTCGTTGTGCTTTGACAGTGGCTGAATACCTTGCGTTTGAAAAAGGCTACCAAGTATTGGTTATCCTGACTGACTTAACGTCGTACTGCGAAGCGCTTCGTCAAATCTCCTCTGCTCGTGAAGAGATTCCTGGTCGTCGTGGTTTCCCAGGGTACATGTACACTGACTTATCAACGATTTATGAACGTGCTGGACGTATCCGCGGTAACAAGGGTTCTGTGACACAGATTCCTATTCTGTCTATGCCCGATGATGATATTACGCACCCAATTCCTGACTTGACTGGATATATTACTGAGGGTCAGATCGTATTGGGTCGTCCATTACACCGTCAAAATGTGTTCCCGCCTGTAGACGTGCTTCCATGCTTGTCTCGTTTGATGAACAATGGTATTGGTGAAGGCCGTACTGAAGATTGGCACCGTGAATGGTCTAACCAATTGTATGCTTCTTACGCTCGTGGTCGTGATGTGCGTAAATTGATGGCGATTGTTGGTGAAGATGCCTTGACGGCTATCGATAAAAACTACCTTAACTTTACTATTGCTTTCGAGCAACACATGGTTGGTCAAGGTATGGGACGTCGTACTATTCAAGAAACCTTTGCATTGGGTTGGAAACTGATGGGCTTGTTGCCAATTGGTGAGTTAACTCGTGTGAAACGTCAAATTGTTGAAGAATTCTGGGAAGAGAAATCCCCAGCGGACTTCGAATAAGATTAACCCATTGGGTTGAGGAACAATCCTCAACCCTTGATATATAAACTTCGGATGGAATAAGCGCTATGTCAATGGATTCTGCACCAGCAACACGAATGACCATGATGACCAAGAAGGCCTCGATCAAGATGGCCAGTGACGGTGTGTCACTCTTAGAAGGTAAACGTGAAGCGTTATTGAAAGAATTGATCGAACGTGCCAAAGTGTTGCGTGAATTGCGTAATGATTTGCATGTACGCGGTCGCGCATCTATCGGGAATTTGGCGATTGCTCGTGCTGCCCAAGGAACGGCTTCTGTGCGTTCTACAGGTATTGCCGGACAGCGTGAGCTCAACTTGAATGTTGAGACGGAGAAAGTCTGGGGCATGGATTTGGGCAAAATTGCGCCTAAAAATGTAGTGCGCATGCCTGCAGAACGCGGTGTTGGATTGATGGACACCTCTTCTCAAATGCTGGAAGCCGCTGAGTCTGCGGAAAATATGCTGGAACAGTTGGTGCAATGTGCGCCGCTTGAGCGTAATATCCAAATGCTTGGGGAAGAAATTAAGAAAACTAACCGACGCATCAATGCGTTGAACGAATATCTCTTGCCAAAACTCAAAGGCGAAGTTCGTGCGATTGCTCGTGTGCTTGAAGAGCGGGAACGCGAAGATACTTTCCGCTTGAAGAAGATTAAGAGCAAAGGGAATGACAACGACGTGACGGGTTCGCTGCTCTAAGCGAATGATTCAAAAGATTTTTTCGATGCGCCGTGTTTGTTGAAGACACGGCGCATTTTTGTTTTTCTGGGGAGGGTGTTGCTGTGGTGATGAATGTGCCGAGGATTGAAACAGAACGTTATGTTCTGCAATTGATTACCCCAGAGTATGCATCTGCTTTGTTAGAGTATTACCTACGTAATCGGAAACATCTGGAACCTTGGGAGCCTGAACGTGGCGAGTCGTATTACACTTTGCCGACTATGAAAATACAGGCACAGCAATCATTGGATGATTTTCGGTCGGGGAGTGCACTGCGTTTTTTGGCCTTGGATAAAAATACGGAGCACCCTATTGCCACGTGTTATTTTTCCAATATAGTTCAAGGTGTGTTCCAGGCCTGCCATATTGGCTATACTGTTGATGCGCAGCATGAAGGCCAAGGGGTGATGCGTGAAGTGGTGGAAGCCGGTATTGACTATATGTTTACGAAGGTGGGTTTACACCGTATTATGGCCAACTACCTGCCGAGGAATGTGCGTAGTCAGCGGTTGTTGGAGTCGCTGGGCTTTGAAAAAGAAGGCTTGGCGCGGGATTATTTAAAAATATGCGGACAATGGGAAGATCATGTGTTAACATCACTCATTCGTCCTGAGTCTATTAACAAGGAATAAAAGGATATACAAACCACCATGCTATTAGGTGAAATTTTACATCGCGGGGTTATTAAAACCACGCTCGAATCCACCGAAAAATATGCGGTGATCGATGAATTGCTAGATTTGCTGACGGATACGAAGGACCTCACCATGGCCCAGCGTTTGGCTGTGCGTGATGCGGTGGTTGAACGTGAAAAGTCCATGAGTACTGGGATGGAAATGGGAATTGCTCTTCCACATGGTACGTGTGGGAGTGTTGAAAATCTTACAGGTGCTTTGGGTATTTCGCAAGGCGGTGTGGACTTTGAATGCTTGGATGGACAACCCGCGCATTTGGTGTTGTTGCTGGTGTTGCCGCGCAATGAATTTCAGGTGCATGTACGCACGCTGGCGGGGATTTCGCATTTATTGAACGATGACAAGTTTCGCGAGAAACTGATGGCGGCTTCGGATGCGGATGCAATCTTGAAATTAATTCGTAAGGAAGAAAGTAGTTCGATCTTTGATGGATTTCGCCGTCGGTTTAAGTGATGGTTAGTGGACAGTATTCTTGAGGGTTACTATACATGACCGAACGATTAATCAGTTGCTTAGGATTATTGGTCATGGTGGCCTGTGCCTGGGGACTGTCGGAGAATCGGTCTAAAGCCAATTGGCGTTTGGTGGGGATGGCAGTTTTTCTGCAGGTAACATTGGGCTTGCTTATCATGCGGACCGATTTTGGCCCTTGGTTGTTTGGCGGGGTGCGCGATGCCTTTAATTTGGTAACTACTGCATCTAATGAAGGGGCTTCATTTATTTTTGGGGCATTGACCGAAGTCACTGTATTTAATCCCGAGGCGATTGCGGGAGCGGATTCTCCCTTTGTCCTAAATGCTGTCGTCGCTTTTAGTGTATTGCCGACGATCATCGTTGTATCTTCTCTTGCGGGTATTTTATATCACCTTCGTATCATTCCGTTTTTGGTGGATACGATGCGGCGGTTGATGCAGAGAACTCTTGGGACTTCTGGTCCAGAAACTTTTGGTACCGCTATTTTAGTTTTCATGGGTATCGAAGGTATGTCGACTTTGAAGGGGTATCTGAAAACCATGTCGCGCTCTGAGTTGATGGTGATTATGACGGCCTTTATGTCTACCGTTGCGGCGAATGTCTCGTTGATTTATGCGAGTTTTGGTGCGAAACCGGGGCATTTACTGGCGGCCTCGCTGATGAGTGCACCTGCGGCGATCATGATAGCGAAACTGATGGTGCCGGAGATGAATGAAGCATCGGCAGTGGATGGTGGGGCCTTGAAGGTAGAAGTGGAAAGCCATAACGTGATGGATGGCGCGGCACGTGGAGCATCCGAAGGGGTGATGTTGGCTTTGAATATTGGTGCGGTGTTGATTGCATTCGTTGCATTAATTTTTTTGCTTAATACTGGGGCCACGGCGTTGACGGGGTATTCCTTTACCGAAATGATGGGTTGGGTGTTTCGTCCCTTTGCATGGCTGATGGGGGTACCTGCGGGTGATGTGGCTGCGGTGGGGCAGTTGTTGGGAACCAAGACGGTGGTGAATGAATTTGTGGCTTATGGCGACATGAGCGCAATGGTTGCTGCCGGGACCTTAAGTCCTCGTTCGGTTACTATAGCTACGTATGCTCTATGTGGATTTGCGAATCCGGGGAGCCTGGGTATATTGATTGCCGGGTTGTCGGGACTTGTGCCTGAACGCCGTAAGGAAATTACACAATTGGGATTGAAATCGTTGGTGGCCGGAACCTTGGCTGTGTTTATGACTGCGTGCATCGCGGGGATTTTAGGATAGATTGATGGCAGATGAAACTTTGGCTTGCGTGTTGACTATTGCCGGGAGTGATAGCGGTGGTGGGGCAGGCATTCAGGCAGACTTAAAAACGTTTACTGCATTAAAGGCGCATGGCATGTCTGCCATTACCGCACTGACGGCGCAGAATACCGAAGGGGTTCAGTCGGTAGAAGCAGTCTCACCGGATTTTGTGAAAGCACAGATTGACGCGGTGATTCCGGATATTGGCGTGAATGCGGTCAAGACGGGCATGCTTGCTAATGAGGCCATTGTCGAAATGGTTAGCGACTCCTTGGAGCGTTATGGGATTACGGGCTATGTCTTGGATCCCGTGATGGTGTCGGAGAGCGGACAAGCCTTGCTTTCACCCGAAGGAGTGGAGGCGATGAAAACCTTATTGTTTCCCAAGGCTTTGTTAATTACGCCGAATATTGCCGAAAGTGAAGTGCTCACCGGAATGAAGATTGAGACGCAGGCTGATATGGAAGCCGCCGCGGTGAAGCTGTTTGATTTAGGACCGGGATTTGTTTTGGTGACGGGTGGGCACTTGCCCGGTGGGCAGGCATTGGACCTGTTGTTTGACGGAATCGGATGCTACCCCTTTGCTGCGGATAAAATTGATGCGAAGAACAATCATGGGACGGGGTGTACATTTTCGGCGGCCATTGCGGCGTATATGGGTAAGGGCTTTGAGATTGATGAGTCGATTGCTAAAGCGAAATATTTTGTGCACAACGCGTTGACCTTTGGCTTGGATATTGGAAAAGGCCCCGGCCCAGTGAATCATTTTTGGAATGGATAGGAGTAAAACTTTAGTGGAAAGCATTGACGATATAATTAATAACGAATCCACTCGCCGGTTATATTTCCCTGTAGCAGAGGATACGATCTACTTATCTCATGCCGGGGTGAGTATTTTGCCTCGTGTGGCGGGGGATGCTTTGCGTGAGTATGCGACTAGAGGTGAGCGGAACAATCAGGAGACGCCTGAAGCCTTAGCGATGGTAGACGATGCGCGTGCGAATGCGGCTGCGTTGATAGGCTCGCAGGCTTTAGAGGTCGCTATGTTGGGTCCCACGTCATTGGGGCTGAGTTTAGTGGCCAACGGTCTTGACTGGGAGTCTGGGGATGAAGTGATTGCTTATGCCGATGACTATCCAGCGAATGTGTATCCTTGGAAAAATTTGGAATCGCGTGGTGTGAAGTATGTAGGGCTACAGCCGGACATGCCGGGAGTGATTACGTGGGAATTGGTGGAGGCGGCGATTACCCCCAACACGCGCTTGGTTGCGTTGGCCTCGTGCCATTTTCTAAGTGGTTATCGCATTGACATTGATACCATAGGACGGAATCTGCGGGAGCGTGGTATTTTGTTTTGCCTCGACGCCATACAAACCGTGGGTGCATTTCCTACATCGGTGGAGCATGTAGATTTTTTAAGTGCTGATTCGCATAAATGGATGTTGGGACCTGCAGCGGCCGGGATTTTTTATGTGCGTAAATCGTTGCAGAAGCAATTAAACCCGTCGTTATTGGGCGCATGGAATGTGATGTCGCCCGATTTCGTGGCGCAGGACGATATTCGCTTTTATGTCGGGGCCCGGCGTTATGAACCTGGGATGCTGAATTTGCCCGGAATCGTGAGTATGAACGCTTCTATGAAGTTGACATTAGGGCTGGGCGTATATGCGATTGCTGCTCGTCTGTTAGAATTACGGGAAGCCATATTGGAACGCTTGCGCCCCTTGGGCTATTCGTTGTACTTGGATGATTTGGACCAAGCATGCCCGTCTGATGCATCGTGGAAATCGGCCATTGTTTCGGTGACTCATCCGACTAAAGATTTAGGTGCTTTGTATGCTGCATTGGGTGAACAAGGTGTGGTGGTTTCGTACCGGAAAAACCGTGCGGGTACAAAATTCATTCGTTTGTCACCGCATTTTTACAATACTATTGAAGAACTGGATCGCGTAGCTGAATTGATGCGCTAAGAAAAGGATTAACCCATGCGCAAGACTTTATTACTTGGAGCCAATCGTACGCCTATCGGATCATTTTCAGGCATGTTTTCATCTACGTCTGCGGTGGACTTAGGTACATCGAGTGCTAAGGCTGCGTTGGCGCGTAGTGGTATAGCCGCTAATCAGATTGACGAAGTAATCATGGGGAACGTGTTGCAAGCCGGGCAAGGACAAAACCCTGCGCGTCAAATTGCCATCGGTGCGGGCATTCCCGAGTCGGTTTCATCGTTTGCCGTGAATAAGCTGTGTGGTTCTGGGATGAAAAGTTTAATGCTGGGTTGGCAATCAATTGCATTGAATCGTGCTAACGCAGTGTTGGCCGGCGGTACAGAGAACATGACACAGGCGCCTTTTTTGTTGCCTGCTATGCGCAACGGTGCACGATTAGGACATACAGAAGCACAAGATAGTTTATTGAAAGATGGCTTGCTCTGTGCCTTTAACGAATATCATATGGGCATCACGGCCGAAAATATTGCGGAACAATATGGGATTACACGTGAAGAGCAAGATGCTTTTTCATTACATAGTCAACTTAAATGCGGGGCGGCTTTGGAAGCAGGGCGATTTGTCGATGAAATCAGTCCGATGACCATCACGCAACGCCGTAAAGAAGTGGTGATTGACAGCGATGAGTATCCCAAACCCGATTCCACCCAAGAGAGCTTTGCTAAGTTACGTCCTGCTTTCAAAAAGGACGGTACCGTCACGGCCGGTAGTTCCTCCGGGATTAACGATGGCGCTTCAACCATGATTCTGGCTGCAGAAGATTCGTTGCCGGAAGGGGCCAATGTCGGGGGTGCGGTATATTTACACGATGTCCGCACGTGCGGGTGTAGTCCCAAAACGATGGGCTTAGGTCCAATTGGTGCTGTGCAACAATTGTTGGAGCACAATAACCTAAGTGTAGACGATATTGATCTGTGGGAGCTTAATGAGGCTTTTGCCGTACAATCCTTGGCGGTGATGCGTGATATTAACGTAAATCCAGACTTGGTGAATGTGAATGGCGGTGCGATTGCCTTGGGCCATCCAATTGGCTGTAGTGGATCTCGAATTGTTACGACATTGATACATGAACTCAATCGGCGCGGTGGGCGCTATGGGATTGCGGCAATGTGCATAGGCGGGGGTATGGGTATCGGCTGTTTAATTGAATCGACTTCGGTGTCGAAGTAAGGACTTTCATGAGTCAGCAAATACCCGGCGAAACCAGGCAAGGGGTGTTCTTTGCCTTGGGCGCCTTTATGATCTGGGGGCTAAATCCGATCTTTTTTAAATGGGTGCAGGAAGTGCCTGTTTATGAAATTTTGGCGCACCGTATTGTCTGGATGGTGCTTATTCTCTTTGTTCTGATGGTGTTGACGCGTCGGACTGAACAGTTAAAACCCTTTATCACAGATAAGCGCATGGTGGGGATGTTATTTATCACTGCGCTATTGGTATCTACCAACTGGTTCGTATTTACTTGGGCTGTAACTCATGACCGTGTGTTGCATACCAGTATGGGCTATTTTATCAATCCTTTAGTAAATGTGTTTTTAGGCATGCTCTTTTTGAGGGAGAGATTACGCCGTTGGCAGGCTGTGTCCGTAACATTGGCGTTTTGCGGTGTGGCGTATATGATTATTGCGCGGGGTACATTGCCCTGGATTTCATTGGCTTTGCCTTTGAGCTTTGGGATGTATGGACTCTTACGCAAGAAAATTGATATCGATGCTTATAGTGGGCTACTGATTGAGGGAATGACTTTAGTCCCAATTTCATTAGGGTATTTAATCTATTTGTACAGTAATGAATCTATGATGTTTATGCAGGAAGGGCTTAAATTAAAATTTTTGCTACCTTTTTGCGGAGTTGTTTCACTGGTTCCGTTGATGTTATTTACGGCAGGCGTGCGGCGAATTCCCTATTCTACAATTGGCATACTACAGTATACAGCTCCGACCTTGTCGTTTTTATCCAGTATCTTTTTATTTAGAGAAGATTTAGACCCTGTGCAATTAGCAGCATTTATTTTTATCTGGATCTCGTTGCTCATCTTTTCTGTTGAGGGAATAATCCATAACCGTAAAGTGGTTACTGAAGTTATAGACCCCATAGAAGAGGTGTCGGAAGCTTAATGGGTAAGTACGTTTTTAGTTATCCTTAAAAAGGTTGTGGACTCGCCACGCTAAATATGGTACATCTTAAGTATTCGATTGACCGATAGTTTCCGGACCAAAGGAGAAAGCGATGCTCGAGCCAGCTGTGCAAAAGGAAGTGGATTGTTTTATGCAGGGATTGCGACGTCGCAACCATGGGCAACCCGAATTCCATCAGGCGGTACAAGAAGTGGTCGAATCGATCATGCCTTACTTATTGGAAAATCCCAAGTACCGTAAAGCACAAATTTTAGAACGCATGACGGAGCCCGATCGCATCATCACATTCCGGGTATCGTGGATGGACGATGAGGGGAACTATCGAGTAAATCGCGGCTATCGTGTGCAATGCAACAATGCCATTGGACCGTATAAGGGCGGGCTGCGTTTTCACCCCTCGGTGAATGAAAGCATTCTTAAGTTCCTGGGATTTGAACAGACGCTGAAGAACAGTTTGACGACTTTGCCGATGGGCGGTGCTAAAGGCGGCGCGAACTTTAATCCTAAAGGGAAATCGGATAATGAAGTGATGCGGTTTTGCCAATCCTTTATGACTGAACTCACCAAGCACATCGGGAAAGACCGTGACGTTCCGGCAGGGGATATTGGTGTAGGCACACGCGAGATCGGTTTCTTGTTTGGGCAATATATGAGAATGATCAATGAATTTACAGGTGCCTTGACCGGTAAAGGCCTTGAGTATGGTGGGTCTTTGATTCGTAAAGAAGCGACGGGCTACGGCTGTGTGTATTTTGTTGAGGAAATGTTCGAGCGCATTGGCGATAGTGTAAAAGATAAAGTTTGTGTGGTTTCGGGTTCAGGTAATGTGGCGCAACATACCATTGAAAAGTTACTGCATTTCGGTGCTAAGCCTATCACCGCTTCTGATTCAAGTGGATTTATTCATGATCCTGATGGGATTACGATGGATAAATTAAACTATATTATGGATCTGAAGAATAATCGACGCGGCCGTATTAGCGAATATGCCGAAAAATTTGATTGTGAATTCCATGAAGGAAAACGGCCTTGGATCGTACCTTGTGATATTGCTTTCCCATCCGCTACGCAGAATGAAATTTCTGCCGAGGATGCACAAACCCTTGTAGATAATGGGCTTCGTGCTGTGGGTGAGGGGGCCAATATGCCCACAGAAATTGGCGGTGTGCACATTTTCCAAAAAAATAAGATTTTGTATGCACCCAGTAAAGCTGCGAACGCTGGCGGTGTAGCGGTATCGGGATTAGAGCAAACACAAAATGCCCAGCGGTATTCATGGACCGCTGAAGAGGTGGATACAAAACTAAAAGAAATCATGAAAGAAATTCACACACAATGTGTGAAATACGGCGGGTGGACCAATGAACATATTGATTATGTGAATGGGGCCAATCTCGCAGGCTTTATTCGAGTGGCCGATGCCATGCTGGCTTACGGGGTCGTATAGCCTAGTCGTCTTCTTCTGCGGTTGGTTTAGATTTTCCGCCCTTTCCTCCGGTGGCCCATTGTGCCAAGGCACCTGCTAAGGAAGTAACGGCCCATGCTCCGAGAATGATTTTTCGGTGTTCATGTAAGGTGAAGGCTTGGGATAGATCCGTGATTTCAGGTGAGCCTGCGATAAAGTAGGCTGCCCCGGTGACGATGAGCCAAGCGCCCAAGGTGGCTGTAGCGAGTTTCATGACGGGTTGTTCAATCACTAAAGCACACAATCCACCCACTACGCCTAAGCCCAATATTGCTAGGGGAATCCATGATTCAGGGCGATCGGCGAGGGTGTTATGCGCCACCAAAGTCGCACCCAATAAACCTAAGGAAAAAATTCCGGTTCGGTACAGGAAAAATAGAGCAAAGGCTCCGGCGATTCCGCCAATCAAGGCTCCGATTCCGCTTGAGATAAAATGGCCGTCGGTGAGCCAATGCATCATTAGACCGGCTACGCTGCCTGCAATGATGAAGCCCGTTAATCCTATGATGAACTTGAGGACTTTATACCCGAAGAAACAGTATAAGGCGCCCAAACCCATAACCACAGCGACGACAACGGTGACTTGGTTGTTGTCTAAGCTATTGATATCGATTTCGGGAATGGTATACATGCAGTTCCTGTTAGTAGTTGTTGCTTGGGTAATTATAACACTCTTATGCGCAGGAAACACAGCGATAGCTTGTGGCGATGAAGGTGAATGCGATACTATACAGACTGTCTATTTTACCGCTTTTTATAGTTTTTTATGGAGATTTATCATGTTTCATGTAAGTACATTTATGCGTGCAGCTACTTGCGCGCTAATGCTGGGGTGCTCATTGACCTTGGGTTCGGTAGCACACGCCTGGGATAAAAAAGAATTCAAAGAAGTTTTTCCCGATAAAAAAGTTCCGTTCATGGGTGAATACGAAGGGATGTGGACCAATGAGAAAATCATTCCTGAAGTAGCCGCGTTTGTAATTGGCCATGGTAAAGATGAGTACCGCGTGATTGTCACAACTCACCTCGACATGCGTGCGCCGATACAATTGGATACGGTTGTTAAAGCTAAGAAGGGCAAAATTGAGATCAAAGAAGGCGACTTTTATGGTGTGATTGACGATAAAAAAGGCACCTTTGTTGGGGGTCGCGGTAAGAAAAAAACGTTTGAGATGAAGAAGGTCTATCGCGAGTCTCCGTTTCAACATTTGCAAGCTCCTGAAGGCGACGATGTCGATGTATTGTACGACGGGAACGGCTTTGGTGCATTCCAAGATCCAACCGGTTGGGTTGAGTTAGGGGATGGAACGATGATGGTCACGCCGGATGGCGGATACCTAATTTCGAAGAAAGCGTATAAAGATGTGACCTTACACGTTGAATTCCGTACGTCTTATATGCCGCGTGACCGCGGTCAAGGCCGAAGTAATTCGGGTGTATTTATTTCGGATGAGTATGAAATCCAAGTGCTCGATTCATTTGGTTTGGATGCGGTATACAATGAGTGCGGTGCATTATATAAAACGTTTGCACCCTATTTTAACGCTGCCTACCCTCCATTGCAGTGGCAGACTTATGATATTTACTTCCAGAATGCAGTAAAAGGGGACGATGGTAAAATTATTAATCCTCGAATCACGGTATATCATAACGGTAAATTGATTCATTCCGATCGCGAATTGCCTTGGGTTCCGGGGAACTCTGCTAAAGACCGTGCAGAACAACATCACTTAGAGCCCGGTCATATTCGTCTACAAGCACACAATGATTTCGTACAGTATCGAAATGTATGGGTAAAAGGGTCACTCCCAGAATAAGCCCTGATTGCGTTATAAATTCAAAGCCCCATTTAAGAAAACGTTCTTAAATGGGGCTTTTTATTTCAGCGAGTGAAATAAGGTACCATAGGCACTATAGTTCGGGGGAACGTTTCGGAAGGAAACATGAACACTATGCCGTACCATATCGCCATAGAAGCGGGGGCCACAAGTTCGCGTGCAGGATTGTACGATGACGCCTACACGCTTGTACGATCCTGTGAAAGTGGTGCCGCCAATCCCTTGGAAATGGGTGTCATGCAGTCGGCGCGAGTACTGCTCGGCATGATTCATGAATTATCCGTGAACGATGTTCAGGTGGAACGTGTCGTCGCCGGGGTGGCTGGTGCAGGTAAAGGCGATTGTGCTGAACAATTGGCTCAAGCGCTCATTCAAGGATGTACCGCACACTCAGTTTCGGTAGGAAACGACATTATTCCGTTGCTTAATGCAAACCTTGGGGAATCGCCGGGTATTATGGTCATTGCCGGTACGGGCTCCAGTATCATCGCGCAATCTTCGCCGGATGTATCCAGCTTTGTCGGCGGACACGGTGCTTTAATCGGGGATCGCGGTAGTGCATATCGCGTAGGCATCGAAGCGTTATTTGCGTGCTCGGCCATGGATGATGAAACGGGCCCTGAAACAGAATTGCTGGATGCTATCATGGCTGAATTATCGGTTCAATGCTTTGACGATATAATTGTATGGGCTCATACAGCCAGTAAAACACAGGTCGCAGCTTTGGCCCCAATTGTCATGGGGTGTCTCAATACAGGTGAAGAGGTCGCCAAGTCTATTGTACTCGCTCAGGCAAAGCATTTAGCTGACCAAGTGATGGCCGCACACAGAAAAGCACAATTAGCCCAGGATGTCCCAGTGTTTATGTATGGCGGACTATTGCATCATTCTCCAGAGTATGCAGAAGCCTTTACACAGGCCTTACAGGCTCAATGGCCCGAGGCTACTCCACAGTTAACCTCCGTGCAAGGCTTGAAAGCGGTTTCCACGTTGCTGCGCCATTCTCGAACTGGTTTAGTGACATGTACTCGTAATTATGCTATGACCCAATTGCCGGGTACTGAGCGGATGTTGCCTTCTGAAAAACCCTTGGACACGATGACGGCGTTGGAAATTACCGACTGGATGACACAGTCAGATGCGACTTTGCATAGTGTGATGAACAATGCTCGGACAGCTTTGGCAGAGGCGATTGAACGTGCTGCGGAATCGTTTAAGGCTGGAGGCCGAGTGCTGTACTTGGGTGCAGGAACCAGTGGACGGTTGGGGGTACTGGATGCTTCGGAGTGCCCGCCTACTTTTGGCGTCCCACAGGACATGGTGATCGGTATGATTGCCGGGGGTGACCATGCGTTGCGCAATAGCATTGAAGGGGCTGAGGATGATCCTTCCCAAGCGCAGCGTGATTTGGAATCTTTACCAACCCCAATTTCGGAGCATGATTTTGTGATCGGAATAACTGCTTCAGGCACGGCACCGTATGTGCATGGTGCCTTAGCCTATGCGAAATCGGTAGGTGCTACAACTGCACTGATCGCGTGCAATCCTGTAGCGGTAGATGATGCCGATATTTTTGTGTTGATTGAGACCGGGGCAGAAGTCTTACCGGGATCAACTCGGTTGAAAGCGGGAACAGCCACCAAACTTGCTTTGAATCAAATTACTACCGGCGCTATGGCGCGGTGTGGTCATATTTATGAAGGCTACATGGTCGGTGTGAAAGCGGTCAATATAAAATTGCGTGAACGTACAATTCGCATTACTGGAGAGCTGCTCGACCTTGATACTGCTGCCGCTGAGGCAGTCCTTGAAGCGGCTGGAGGCGATATTAAAGTGGCGGTATTGATGACTCGCCTTGGCGTAGACTTGACTGAAGCGCAAGCGCGTTTACAGCGTACAGGAGGGCACTTACGTGAAGCATTGGCTTTGTAGTGTTTTCGTGATGGCGGTCAGTACGTGGGGCGTTCTGTCGGTACAGGCGAGTGATCGCATTGCGGATCAGCGAGTGGCCATTCAGCTTGTGGATGGTGCTGCGACTATACATTTTGAAGTGCTTGAAGCTTTTTCTGTGCAGGATGCACAATCGTCGGCGAATCTACAGCCTGGGATGTATAGTTTTTCCATAGATTCAGTTGAGGCGGCCCAACAGCGCTTTCATTTGTTCGCCAAGACTTTTCAGTTGGATGAAGCTGAACAAGAAGCCGCCTATATGGAATCGTCGATAGATAAAGGGTTTAGACCATTGTCTATCACCATTGGCAAACGATTGCAGACTAACACAGGACGTATTCTTGACGCGCGGGTGCATTGGATTTCGATTGTTCAAACGAGTACAGAAGCCGAAGCGTTGGCAGAACAAAAAAAACTAGCCGATGCTGAGCAGTGGACTTGGATGCGGCCTGAAGTCATTAAGCCCGGATCAGGGAGCGTACAGTTGCGCGGTACGACTGGTGCGCAGCAAATGCAACTACCGATTAAACTAAACGTAAATAGTCCAGTTTCAGTTTCGAATGTCGATGTAGGATTTTGGGCCAGCGATAAAAAACGTTTGACCTATACTGGCGAATTGGAAGTAACTGTAACTCCCTCGGGGCAGCTTGAATTGCTGGAACATATCGGCGTGGAAGAGTATTTGAAAGGCGTTTTGCCCTCTGAGATGCCTTACTCTTGGCCTATGGAAGCGTTGAAGGCTCAAGCGGTTGCCGCGCGTAGTGATGTACTGGTGAATTTGTCGACCAAGCATAGTCTGGAACTGTTTGATTTTTGTAACAAGGAGCATTGTCGGGCCTATCGCGGGTTAACCCAGCACAAAGAACAAACCAATGCTGCTTTACTACAAACGCAGGGTGAGATATTGGTGCATGAAGACGGCATTTCTCCGGCCTTATTTTCATCCAATTGCGGTGGCTGGACGGAAAACAATGATACGGTATGGTTTGGTCCGCCGCATGCGGCTTTGCGTGGGCGATCCGATTTGTTGAAGCCGATGGCGCCCCCGTTCAATCGGGCAGGTAAATTACGACTTTGGTTTTCTCAATCACCGGAAGCATATTGTTCAGGCGATTCAACAGGCTATCGATGGACGCGAAGGTTTAGTGAGTCGCAATTATTGGCTACAATCAAAAAGAAACATCAACTTAACTCCATTCAACGAATTGAATTGGGTGAACGTGGAGCCGGTGGTCGTTTGAAATGGATACGAGTGCATAGTCAAAGTGGTGAGCCTCTATTTATTAAGAAAGAATTACCGATTCGACAAGCCTTAGGCGGCCTACCCAGCGCGATGTTCGATATCGAAACTTCAGGTGTCACGCCCAACCGTACATTTACGCTAATGGGTGGTGGACGTGGGCATGGCGTGGGCCTATGCCAGCATGGAGCAAATGGAATGGCCAAGCGGGGTAAAAATCATCACGAGATTCTGCAGCATTATTATCATGATATACTGATCGAAAGGATGCAGTGATATGGACCTACACTCTATACGCAAAAAAGAGGAACGCTTTGTAATCGGCTTAATGTCGGGAACTTCTTGCGACGGTGTAGATGTGGCATTGGTGCGCATTAAAGGTACTGGGCCGGAGTTGGCTATAAAACTAATTGAGTTTAAATCTCATCCCTATAGCAGTTCTATGCGTCGTCGGCTCTTGGCTTCGAAAATGAATGCATATGACTTGTGTGCGTTGAATGTGGAGTTGGGTGAGTTATTTGCCAAGGCATCTAAACAGATGATCCGCTTTGCCAAAAGTGAAAAAATCAATGTTGACATCATAGCATCATCGGGCCATACCGTCGCGCATTGTCCTCCGCCCAAGCATAAAGTGCCGGGTACCTTACAGATTGCAGAAGCCTCGATTATTGCTCAACGATGCAAAGTGCCAGTGGTGTCCAATTTTCGTCCGCGGGATATGGCAGTGGGGGGGCAAGGGGCCCCGTTGGTTCCTTATGCGGATTGGGTTTTATTCAATCGATCAAATCGTACAACGGCATGTTTGAATATCGGGGGGATCGCTAATGTGACTGTAGTGCCTCCGAAGTTGGAACAAGTTGTTGCATTTGATACGGGCCCTGGGAATATGGTGATTGATGGGGCTGTGGACCTGCTTACAAGTGGAAAGCAAAGAATTGATACCGATGGAAAACTGGCGCGTCGCGGGAAAGTAATCGAAGAATTTCTTTATCTGCTGTTGGATCACCCCTATTTTTTACAACCGCCTCCTAAAAGTACCGGGCGCGAAGATTTCGGGCCGGATGTGTATATTCGTGATGCATTAGTCAGTAGACGCGATGGGCATACCGTTGAAGATTTGGTTGCTACGGTTACGCGTGCAGTGTCGGAAAGTATCGTTGATGCTTTAAAAGGCTATGTGATTACGGGACACTCTTTGGATCGTTTGATTATCAGCGGAGGGGGTGCACATAACAAGACCTTGATGCGCGAAATAAAAGCAGGGCTGCCGGGTATAACCATTCGCAAAAGTGACCAGTATAATATACCGGCAGATGCACGGGAAGCCATAGCGTTTGCTATATTGGGGAATGAAACGATATGCGGAACGCCGTCCAATGTGCCCAGTGCTACTGGGGCTAAACGTAATGCGGTACTTGGTCAAATTACGCCGGTATAACCACGTATATGTTTGGACTTTTTCGGAAAAAATCATTGGGTGACCGGGGGGAAGATAAGGCTGCGCGGTATCTACAACTTCAGGGCTATCGAATTCTTGATCGCAATGTTCAGTTAGGACGATATGAGATAGATATCATTGCACAGGATGGTGATACGGTCGCATTTGTAGAAGTGAAAACCCGTAGTGAAGATGACGGTATACCGCCAGAGACTCAAGTGAATCATGAAAAACAGCGACGGATTATATCGGCTGCGAGGGTCTATATGAGTCAACGGCCGGATGACGAGGTGTATTATCGATTTGATATCGTTTCGATCATTTTACCGACCAAGGGAAAGACTTCCATCATGCTTTTTAAGGATGCCTTTCGTGAATAAAAGCTACTGTGCGCCGATGTAACGTTGTAATTGTACAGCGAGTTCGCGCGGAAGAATGGGTTTATTGAGTAAGGCCTGAGCGCCTGCTTTGCGGGCTTTGTCGCGCACTTCAGGGCTGTTAGCTGAGGTGAGGCACAGAACGGGAATGTTTTGGGTATTGGGGTTTTGCTTTAGCTGAGCGCACGTTTCATAGCCACTCATCATGGGCATCATAATATCCAATACAATTGCATTGGGTTGATCGGTTTCTGCGATGTCTAAGGCAGCCAAGCCGTCATAGGCACTCAAGACTTCAAAGCCTTCGGTGTCCAATGCCCGCTCCATCATTTTTACAACACCGGGTTCATCATCAACAATTAATACACGTGGTTTGGACATGAAAATTCCTTTTGCTTACCGTCTGCGTTTACTTTGGGCACCGTCTAAAGTCATATCTATGGTTTGCATGCCTCGATGCGCTTGTACGCGTTGAGGTTCAGATTTGTTGGGTATATGTACCGGACGGGAGTCTGCTTTTTGAATTTCTTCAGGCTCCAATTGAATGCCGTGATCGTAAAAACCATCTACTGTACTTTGAACGCGGCGTATTTCACCTTTGTGTGGGGTGGAAAGCTTTCGTTGAAATTTATCGTCGCGCATCATTTGAATGACTACATGATCGCCAACGGTAATGGTTTCCATAATGCGAATAAGCATACCGTGAGGATTGATGTCTAAGATGACACCAGGGATTTCAACATCGGGGTGATGTTCAGAGGAAACGACACATGGACGGCAGGTCTCAGTACGTGGAGCTACTCGGCTTCCACGTATCAAAGAACGCTCATCATTTGAAAAAAACATTTCATCTGGCATCAGTATAAAATCCCCTCACTATACACATAGTTTACCATATTACCGGCGTGAAAGCATGTTTGTAGAGGGACAAAATGGGGCATGGAAGGGGTTAGTTCCCCAAAACTACTTGAGCACCTTTGACAAGGTAGCCGGTGATGGTAAGGGACACGCCGAGACTAAGGATTACCGCATAAATGGCCAGGCCAGTATTGGTGATGGTGGAAAGTGTTTTGTCCCAATGATGAGCCAATGGCATAGCACTTAGGGCAGCGGTTGACGAGAGTAGGAAGAGTAGCATCGTTAAAATAGACGGGTGTTTTGCGCTAACACTGCTCCAAGCGCCTAAGGCTACGGGCTCCCCAACAAGCGTCAAATAGAGAAATGTTGTTCCATAGAGGAGTATAAAAGCTACGATGTAAAGCCCAATTGCAATAACAAGCACTCGTGAAACTTTTGCCCATACGGAAATGGGATCGTACTCGGGATAGAGGCTTGGGTCTTTTTTTCGGGTGTAATACAAAGCGCCCAGATAAATCAGGAAGGATATGGGCCCAGTGATGCAGCCCAGTAAAATGAAGGCCCAGCGAATGGTTTCAACGGGTTTGTTAAATTGATCGCTTAGAACCACACACACGCCCATCCAATGGCGGCCGTTATCAAAGGTCTGGGCCGTAGGAGTGGGGCCGTCGGCACTTTTCGCGGGTTCTGGTTTAAAGACCTTTTCTACCTCTTTCATCGGTTCTGGGTCGGTAGCTGGGGGCTCAGAAGCTTTTGGAATGGTGATGTGTA
Source organism: uncultured bacterium (assembly GCA_938082445.1). Lineage (GTDB taxonomy): Bacteria > Hydrogenedentota > Hydrogenedentia > Hydrogenedentales > DTSJ01. The sequence continues at coordinate 5,124 of CALLLL010000149.1, read as the reverse complement.
TGCGTTCCAATACGGATTCAACACGTCCATCGCTTAGAACTTTTTTACCGACTTTAAGGAGTTCTTTGCGGATACATTGCTTGAGCTGGGTGAGGATCTGTACCCGTTTACCCGAAGGCAGATGATCCATCGCTTCATCCTGCTTGCGCAGGAATTCCGCCACCATCTCTTTTTGTTTGTCCGTTAATTCCATTGCTGCTCCTTAGACTCTCTATTATACCGTTTGGATTGTTTCTAGAAAAGAAGAAATGTGTTCATGCCTTGTCAATACGCCTTAAAAGTCTATGGTTCCTTACATTTTGAGGTGAAAACTGACTCGACATGTCTTATTATGCTAAACTATTCAGGAATATGTGCTTATGGCGTAGCGTTATACTTAGCACTAACTATGTCCATTGGAGTACTAGATGATTTATTATAAAACCAGCCAAGTGGTGCCCGGCAAGGGCGATGCCTGGATGTTTTACGAATGCAACGACGACCAAAGTGTACGCCGGTATATGACGTATATTCCGGCCACGCGTGAGCTGGATAAAGTACCGAATCCATTCATCAAAAAGCTGCAACGCCCAGATATGTTGCAGCCGTCTGAAGCAGAAGAGTTTTTCCAATATTGGCCGGAAGAAGAAGCTGCACCCACGACTCAAGATGCGGTGTCTGAGCATTTACGTGAGCGAGGCGTGCAAGCACGAACCCATTTTAATCCAGATATGACAGTGATGGAAGCGATGCTGGTACACACAAAGGTTGCGGAAGTTTTTGCAGCATTTCACTTGGGCGGATGTTCAAGCTGCGGCATTAGTGAAATTGAGACTGTGGGCCAGGTTTGCATGGCGTATGGGGTCGATGTAGATATTCTACTCGATGTACTTGAAGAATTAATGGTTGATGACGATGCGAGCGTCCCTGAAGACGATCCTGAAGACCCTACATTAAAATCTATTGCTCCATCCGAGTCTGATCCAGCGGGTGTGGGTTCAGACGAAAATTAAGAAGGAACAAAACGAATTATGAGCGCTTCCGATACACAAAAAACATTGGTTACAGCAACGCCGTCAGCGTTGGAAGAATTAAAGCGTCTGTTAGGCACAGAAGCGGAAGGCGTAACCGGTGTACGCATGGCTGTAAAAGGCGGTGGATGTTCTGGATTGTCCTATGTACTCGATTTCGATAAAAAGCGCGACGGCGATAATGAAATAGTGATGGATGACGTGTCCTTTTATATGGACAAAAAGTCAACGATTTATTTAAAAGGGATTGAGCTTGACTACAAGGAAGGACTTAAGGGTAAAGGGTTTGTGTTCCAAAATCCGAATGCTTCCAGTACTTGTGGGTGCGGGGAAAGTTTCTCTGTATAAATTAATAACACACTATGAAGAGTATTTAACGCCTTGGTGATGTATGTCACTGAGGCGTTTTTTTATTTAGATATATATCCTTGCGCGTTCACCAATGAGTTGCTACAATTGATTGTTAGGAGGGTGAACATGAGTAAAGCAACGGGTACCTTATTAAAAATGTTGGCTGATCGCGATGGCGGTTGGGTCAACCGTCGAGATGCAGCAGATGGTTTAGGCCGAGTAGCGCAGAGTGCAATAGAAGGGCTTAAAGCGCATGAGAAAGATTCGGATCAGGACGTATCTGCAGCAATCAAGTCGTCTCTTCAGGCCTTACGCCATGCGGTAGATGGTGTGGATTTGTCTGCTGCGCCGGGTGGATTACCCACCTTAGAAAAATGTTTGAAAGCCTTGGAGAAACCTGGAAGACGCGATTTAGAAGAGCTGGAGAATGGTTACTCAATGAAGGTCACCACCAAGGATGACCGTTCGCAATCGGTACTGATTGAGGAAACTCAATCCAATACTAAAATGAATATTGTACGGGTATCGACTCCTTGTGCAAAAGCCGATCCGGCGTCCTATGAGTGGGCGCTGAAAAATAATACCAGTATGTCCCATTGTGCTCTCGGCGTAGAAGAACGTGGGGGTGAATTGATGTTGATTTTGACGAATAATTTACTGGCTGATTCTTTGTCATTTGCTGAGTTGAAACTTAGCGTGAAAGAAGTTGCATTTTATGGGGATTGGATAGAAGAAAAATTATCGGGTGACGATAAATATTAACCCACCTTGGGATGGTCTATGAAAGCATTAGTAATCGAAGATGAATTAAGCTTGGAAGAGGTTCCGATGCCCATTCGTGGGCCGGGTGAATCTCTCATCCGGGTACTTACGGCGGGTGTATGCAATACCGATCTGGAAATCTTGAAGGGCTACATGGGCTTCAAAGGGATACTTGGGCATGAATTTGTAGGTGTGGTAGAAGAATCAGACAATAAGCAACTTGTAGGGCAACGCGTGGTGGGGGAGATCAATTGCGTGTGTCACCAATGTGATTTTTGCCAACGTGAAATGCCCAACCATTGTTCAAATCGCACCGTTTTGGGAATCTTGGATCGTTATGGGGCATTTGCAGAATATCTTACATTGCCTGATGAAAATTTACATATTGTTCCTGAAGCATTGGAAGACGATGCTGCGGTGTTTACCGAGCCTGTAGCAGCAGCACACCGCATCTTAGAACAAATATCGATCGAGAAAACGGATAAAGTTATTGTGCTGGGTGCGGGGAAATTAGGGCAATTGATAGCCCAAGTGTTGAATCCGAAATGCAAGCAACTTACGTGTGTGGGGCGAAACAATTGGAAGCTGGAAATATTAAAAGATTTGGGTATACACGTGGCGGCTGAGGATTCCTTGTTGCAACGCCATCAAGCTGATGTTGTGGTGGATGCAACGGGGGTGTATCAAGGCTTCACCCGGGCCTTAGAATTGGTGCGTCCAGAGGGAACGGTGGTATTAAAGACGACTGTAACCCATCCCACGGCACTTGAGATGAGTTTGCCAGTGATTAATGAAGTACGTGTTATTGGTTCGCGATGCGGTCCATTCCGTCCAGCCTTAGAATCACTTATGTTGGGCCGAGTGACAGTGGGGCCTCTCATTTCTGAAACCTACGAGCTTAAAGACGGTGTACGTGCACTTGAGCGGGCTTCAGCCCGTGAAGTGATGAAGGTATTGATTCATATGTAAGTGACTTAGTCTTTTGCATTCGGCAAGAGATAGCGGTGTCCATTGAGCGATTGCAGGAATGTAATCAAGTCGAGCACTTCCTGATCGCTTAAGCCCGCATCCAAACCCTCTGGCATGATTGACATATTGCTGGCGGTAATTTCGACAATCTCTTTGCGTGGAATGAAGCGTTCTTCGCCCACGCCTGTTTTAAGTGTGATACCTTCTGTTGTTTCTTTGTTGATTAAGCCCACATATAAATCGTCTTGGGTTTCCACCATATAGGGTGTAAACTCTGGCACAAAACTGGAGTTTGGAAACATGACAGCTTCAAGGAGATCGTGGGCTGTGCGCACTTCACCGATGGTGGTTAAGTCCGGCCCTAAATCGCCGCCATCGGTACCTACAGCATGGCATGTGGAGCAGGCAGAGACTTCACCAAAGAATACACGGCGTCCACGGCCTACATCGCCTTTATCCAAATTCTTCTCAATCTTTAAGAAGCGTTTCATCAGTTCTTCATTGCCCTTTTTAAGTTGCTCATGAAGGGGGACGGCTTTGGTTTGAATGGCTTCAGGAAAATCTTTGATTGAGCTTGTAAATAAGCCGGGGTTTATGACTTCAGCAAATGTTTCATTGTCGAGTAAAGCAGCGATTATGGCTTCCCCTAGGGCAGCATCTTTTTCGCCGGAAAAAACATCGAGCATGCTGCCCAGAACCAATGCATCCGCTTTGGCTAAAAACTCTTTTGCCAATCGAAGTTTATCCGCGGCGGATAAATTTACGGCACCAAGTAACCGTGCAGCAGATTGACGTAGGGTGGGATCATCGCTTCGGTTAAGGCTACTCAGGAGAAGCTGTACTTGACCTTTAGATAAGGTCGGGGTGCGCGGGGCCAAGGCTGCGAGAGCGCCCAATCGGAAACGAACATTTTCCGTTTCATTCGCCGTCATGGCTTGTAGCGATTTATCAAAAGCTGAGAGATTACGTGCGCGGATGAGTTCAAGGGCAGCCCAACGAACATCGGCTTCTTTTGCTTGAAGGCTTTTTTCTATGCCTGCATTCCAAATAGTGGGTATTTCAGCGAGTTGAATGTTGTTGATTACATCTAGCAGGAAGAGACGCAATTCGCTTGTGCTGGAATCTTCTGTAAGAAGTTTGGCAATTAAGGCTTGTGATTCGGTGGCGGTACTGTAGGCCAACAAGACTTCTTCTGTGCTCGATCCATTCGCTCGAGTGAATTCGGTTGAGCGAAGTCCTTTTTCTACAAAGGCCAATACTTCCGGGGCCCAATCGGTGTGATGGGAAGCCACCCAAAGACCTGTTTTGCGCAGTTCAGGGTCATCAGATGCTAAGAATGGCAGCACATGAGAAGCCGTAAGTTTGGGAAATTTTAATTGGTCCAATACCACCAATGCTGCTTTGCCGGCAGAGGTCGCTCCGGCACCTTCCAGTTGTGCATGCACCAATTGAAGATTATTTAATTCTATGAGGGCATAAATGACGGCATGCTCTGTAAAACGTTCGAGGGGCTTACTGGCAGCCATTAATAATTGTGCAGTGGCTTTAGTATTGCCAATGCGTCCTAAGGCCGTTGCTGCTGCTCGTTTTTCCGCGGGGTTGTCTGAATGCAACAGGCGAATTAATTTGTCTGTAGAGGATACATCTTTGAGGTCGCCGAGTGCTTGAGCAGCAGAAAGGCGTACTTCCAATGATTTGTCATCAAGGGCAGCGCGAATATAGCGTGCACGTGCTGAGCCTTCTCTGATTTGACGTAAGGCAGTCAGGGTTTGTAAACGTACTTTGGTCTTGCCGCTTTTTGAAAGCGTGTTGCCGAGGATATCCACTACGGATGGACCTCGCAAAATTAATGCATTTAATGCACGATCATTTACGCGTAATCTTGGGTCGCTCAACAGTTTTATTAAATCAGGAGAAGAAAGGTTTTTTCCTGCAACTTTAGGTGAATTTAGTTTATGCTCTTCAGGTGCAATTCTGCAAAGATGGTTCAGACCATTTTAAATGCTAACTGAAATTATAAAATATTTTTCAA
>CALLLL010000148.1 GCA_938082445.1 uncultured bacterium | reverse complement strand
AAGCTGGACGGATTTGGGGCCGAGAATCACATAATTGCGGATGTTGGTGTCAAGGGTGATGAAATCCATGCCTTCGGTGCTTTTCTTGGCTTTGTCCATAGGAGTCCAACCAGCATCGGGGTCGTAAGCGTAGAGGGTGAGTTTGTCGAAGTTTTCTTTGGCGCAATATTCGGGGAACACACTCATGGTGATGGCAATGGTACCTTGCGCATCTCGCGGAGAGAAGAAAACGTCGAAGATTGGACTGAAAGGCACTAGTCCGTTTGGATATGCTTCTGCTGGAGTGGGACGGAAGGCCATTTGAGCGCGCACGGTTCTTTCCATGGCGAGGTCGAAATCGGCTCCAAATTTAGGGAATGAGAAGTAGATCGATTTGTCGAGGATCAATCGGGTAGCAATTTTGGGATCGGGGGCAAGGGCGAGGTCGGGTTTTTCTTGTGGAGTGTTTGCGGCAGCAGGGAGACCTGGTTGTACGACTAGTTTTCCTTTTTGATTTCGGAATGGGTTATTGGCTTCTGCTTTGTCTCTACGGCTTGCATTGGTGCGAATTTTAGCAAGCTCATCAAGGTCTTTCGGGGATTCATCGGGCATCTCTGGTGTGGTGGAGGCTGGTGAGGGCTTGGATGGTTCTAGAGACTCCGATGATACATTGATTTCGATGGGTTTTGCTGTTCCTTGTGGAGATTCCGTAACGATATCTCGCCCTTCTTCAAGCGAGTTAAGGAGATTAAAGGCGGCCGGTGCTGGCAACTGAGGCTCAGGTTTCTCTTCATCCATTTCTACATTTGAACGTTTATTCTTGAGCATAGTTTGCTTGGGTGGAAGACGAGGTTCTTGTCTATCGCTTCGCTGCCTATCGGGCAGTGCATCTTGATTTTTTAAGTAATCCTTCCAACCAGGCGGAACGGAAGGTACGAGTGCACCATTATGTTTATAGCGATCGAATTCGGTTTTGTCGTTTCTGATAACGCGACTTTTTCCGAATGCTTTATTTTGTTTGCTTAGTTTATCAAGGGATTTGGGGGTGAGCGGAATTTCACTTGTTTCGGGGGCGGCTAGCGCTATACGCTGGCGTTCTAGTTCATCGAGCTCATTGGATTGGGCACCTAAATAATTACTGGATGGCGCAGTTGCGAGTTTAGCTAGATCTGGTTTGAAGTTGGTATAGGTATCGGGAGCAATTTCTCCAATGAGAGCATCTTGTGGGCCCAACACAGCATAGACTTCGCGGTCGTAGCCCCATGCATAAAAAGTGCGAGTGCTGCGATCGAGTTCTTGGTCAGCTACACGCGACCAGCTATTGGATGCGGTGTAGGCGTATACGGCAAGTTTTTCCAATGAGCGTCGGGAGCAAAGTGATTTGGGAATGTGGATCTCTAGGGTGTTTTCGGTGAGTACTCTGGTCGGTTTGGCAACGGGTTCTATAAATGGGGAAAATGCGGCAAATTCTTTCGGGAGTTTAACGTTTAATTTAGTCGCGAGCCCCAGGGATACAGTTACGGGTTGGGCAGCACGAAGAAGTAGGGTAACTCCAGATTGATCTCGGCGAAAGGCAACGGCTTTACCGGTTGCAGTCATTGCATGGCTTTCGACTTCTGCACGTTGGAAGCGGGTATGTTTCATGCGGCGTTGTTGCATGAGGGGAAGTTGATCGTCGTAGTGCTTGGAATTTGGGTTTTGAGAGGTACCAAAGGGGAGTGCGCTGGTAGCCCGTGGGCGTTTACCAAATTCAACGGCCATTGTAAATGCGGGGCCTTGTTTGGCGTACCATTTTCCTTGTCTGAAATGCTTGTCGCCTGTACCAAATATTGGATCACCTGTGTAAGAACCCCCGATGGCGGCTGTGGTATCTCCACGTTGGATTACATGTACAGCGCCCCAGGGGACTTTGGTGGTACCGTATGCGTCTTGTAGCATTCGAGCAGCATGCGCTGCCGTAGTGAGCATATATTTTTGGGTTTGTGCATCGGCTTTGAGAATCATGGCATGTAAGGCTTCTGGCGAGTCTACCCAGTTGGTATATTCCTGACTGTACAGAGTCCACCAGACATGGAAGAAGGTCATAGCAGGACTATCAGGGTGTGCTTGATAATCCCAGCTCTCGAGCATTTTGATAATTGGGATGAGGTTGGGGTGTACTTCGTTGACATAGGATCTGTTGGTTTGTGCAGCTTTTAGTAGTTGAGGAACAGTCTCGACTGCGATAGGGACGACAATGTCGTAGAGGATGGCTTGGTTATCACTGAACGATCGTAGGCCTGTATCAAAGACTTGTCGAAGTCGTTTAGCTCTGTAGGAGTCTGGATCACGAATGAGCCAGTCATCGAAATCGTCCTCGGTCCAGTCGAGGCCTTCTGTGACGAGCCAAGGGGGGGTGCCTGAGGCTTGTATAAATCCTGAATCGGGATTGAGTACCCATGGGAGTTCATCGGTGATGGATAGAAGGTTGCCCCATAGAACATTATTGGAGGTGGTTGTCAGTGGTGATTCCCAGCGAGTTTGTGTGAGTCGTGAGAGTGATCTTCGGTCTTCTTTAAGGTGTGACTTATCGCCAACTTTAGCGTTATAGTTGTAGAAAATGTTGTTTGATTTGTCTGCATAGATAAGGTGAAAGAGAGGGAGTTGTTGTTTATCCCATGCTTGTTGAAAGGCGTTTAAATTTCGTGCACGCCCCATATCATAGAGTTGACGAATTCCTCCAAAGTCACGGTAACCGCCCACTTTGTAAACGACAGGATAGCCATCGTCGTATGCGATAACGGGGCCGTACCAGGTCATGTCTCGGCTTACCTGGTGTCTGGTCATTCCATTGCCTTCCCAGACATGGAGTGGGTGCGTATCGGTTTCATTGGTGTAAGGGATTCTGGAGTCGAGTACGCCGTAGATATCTGCGGTGTCAGGTTCATTAGGGGCAAGTGCCCAACCGAGGCGTTCGTTGTGTCCCATGAGTAATACGGGGAGACCAAAAATAGTGGCGCCGTACATATTCATATCGCGAGTAACTAAGTGGGCTTCATACCATTGGAAAATACCGTCATAGTCTGTATGCGGATTCATGACAAGGATGGGATTGCCTTCTTTAGTGCGGGATGCATCTAGCGCCCAAGCGTTGGCTAAAGGGGTACCTTTTGCAGGAGTGTAGACATTGTCATAATCCAAGGGTGCCATGGTTGTCAGGTAGTGGTGTAAAAGTGCAAGGATATCGGTTGGACTGACTCCTTCGGCCCATTCAGGTGTTCGGTTCGGGTGTTCTATGATCCATGAGTTTACGCCGGAAGCAAATCCTTCACATAAGTGTTGCGTAATTTTGTCAAGAGATTTGTAGGCTTGGTTTGCAAGATCAGCATGACGCATGCGGAGTGCGAGGGTATCGGATTCGATAAAGGCTTCACCGTAGATTTCGGATGCTCGGCCATTGGCAACGCGGTAGGCACGTAGCATATCTTCGAGGTGGTCTTCGGCTTGGGCATATCCGAATACAAAGGCCATAGCGCGTGGATTGTTGGCATATACATGAGGGACGCCCCATTCGTCTCTGTAGACGCTGGCATCGTTCCAGAGGCGTTCATTTTTTCCGGGTGCCTGAGCGTACACAGCAGGAGCGAGGAAAAATATGGTAATAAGAAGTCGTTTAATCATAGAGCAACGAATGAGTATCCACTTTATTGTTGACAATCATTATTTCATAATGTCGAGTAGAAGGCAATGGAAAGCGCAGATTGGTGGTTTTCGTAGATTGCTTGCTTATCGCAGGAGCATGCGCAGGGTGATGAGTAACAATAGAATGCCCATGACAATGAGTCTTCGTTTGAAAGAAAGGTGGTGATTAATGTGGCGGCCCACAGGGCTGAATAGGATTGCACCTAGAATGATGCCTGGCGCGAAGGAAATGTTGGCTTGACCATAGGTCCATGGCGCTTCATAGCTTGGCGGGGCGAGTATGTGTGCGAGAGCAGCTGCACTGGCTGAGGTGATCATGATGGCGTTGGATAAAGCGACTACACGTTTATTGGACACTATGCCTGACCATAGGGACAGGGGAACAAATAGTGCTCCACCGCCTGTACCCGTGGCTCCTGCAATCCCCCCCGCTAGTGCGCCTATACCGAATGATTTTGGGTTATTTTTGACGACTTCACTTTCGTGTACCACGTTTTCCTTTAGGAAAAAGGTTCGAAGGGCGGATAGGAATACCAAAAAGATGAAGAGCCATTTTGACACTTCGTCGCTCAGCAGGGTGGTGAGCTTTCCGCCTATGAATCCACCGATGAGGGACCCTACAGCAATTACAGCTATAAGAGAAAAAGGATTTTTCATTGATCCGCGGTTCATGCGCAGGGTATTGTACATAGCAACCGCTATGATGATGATAAGGCTGGAACCCTTGATGGTATTTATTCCAATTTCAGGGTAAAGATGGGCTAAAATGGGTACCATAAGGAGCCCACCACCAACACCAAGTGCGGAACTGATGATACCGACGCCTGCACCAATGGCGAGCATGGTCAGTATGAAGAGTGGGAGTTCCATGAAGTAATAGTACAGATTTAGTTATGTGGAAAACAAATTCATTGAAAAAATTGAATTTATCATTGATATTATGGGTTCGATAAATTTTGGATTGAGTGAAGTTTTTGATTTGAATATGTGTTTACATTGTGTGGATTACATTAATTAAAGGAGAATGACATGCGTAGTTTTTTAAGTGTTGGAATGGCTTTATTGTTGATGGCGGGTATAAGTGCCTGTTCTGGTGGTGATTCTGCTCTAGAAGAGGACGCAGCGCCAAGTGAAGAAGCGGCTCCTGCATCAAGTGGTAAGGATGAAGGAAGTAGTGCAAAAGCCGATGGATCGCCTGCTGAATCGAATGTAGCTTTAACGAGCCTTGAAGCGCAAACGGTTGGTGTAGCATGCGGAGTT
>CALLLL010000147.1 GCA_938082445.1 uncultured bacterium | reverse complement strand
TAGTGGGCTACTTCTACGTGCGTCAAAACGTTTCGCTTGTTCCTCTTTGGAAATATCAAACCAAAATTTAACCAGATGTATCCCGTCATCGTAAAGCATGCGTTCGAATGTAGGAACCTGGTCAAGAAAATGAGTATATTGATCGGAAGTGCAAAACCCATTGACTGGTTCAACCACTGCGCGATTGTACCAACTGCGATCAAAAAACACGATTTCACCGGGGTTGGGTAAATGCTGGATGTATCGTTGAAAGTACCACTGTCCTTGTTCCATTTCTGTGGGAGCTGGAAGTGCGACGACTCGGAAAGTACGGGGTTTGAAATGTTCAATGAAGCGACGAATGGCACCGCCTTTACCTGCGGCGTCACGTCCTTCAAATACGATGGCTACACGTTTTTGATGTGTTCTGACCCATTGTTGAAATTCTGCAAGTTGAATTTGCAACAACTCAAGCTCATCTTCGTAACGCAAAATATCGAGTACTTTTTTAATCTTAACATTCCGCTTACGAAGTAATTGAACCAACCCATCTCGAGTATTGATACGTTTTAGATCATCGTCTGTTAATGGGCAGTCGTTGATCTTTTTCTTTTGGCCTGAGTCTTTAGGCATAACTTTCACTCCTCATCAAACTATGAATCGAGTATTAGTTATACCAAATCAAGCCCATAGCACCAAAACCAGTTATTGGTTACGGGACTGTTTTTTTCGGCCTTTGCGTTTTTGCCCTTTTGGTATGGTGTGTACATACTCACCACGGAATCGTTTGTTGGCATCTTCGCGACGCTTTTCATAGGCTTCACGCGGTGGTTTGTCCGAGATGAGGCAATCACAACCACTGCCGATTAAATCTGTGCGTTTGGCTTGTTCCAAGGCTTTACGCACTTCAAAATAATTTTCCGGTTTGAAAAACTGCATTAATGCGCGTTGAAATTTCCGGTCGCGCATTTTCTTAGCGTTGTAAATAGGTTTCTGTGTGAAGGGATCGATTCCTGTGTAGTACATCGTTGTTGCTACATCCAACGGAGCCGGGATAAAATCCTGAACTTGATCGGGGCGATAGCCGGTGCGTTTTAACATCACGGCTAAGTGAATCATCGCATCGAGATCGCTGCCGGGGTGACTGGCGATGAAGTATGGGACAATATGTTGCTTCTTACCCATGCGTGCTGATTCTTCATGAAACACATCGGTGAAATGTTCAAAATCATCACCGGAAGGTTTACGCATCAAATTGAGTACACCGGGATCGGTATGTTCGGGGGCTACTTTTAATAATCCACCAACATGATGGCGAGTTAGTTCTTTAATGTACTCGGGTGAGCGACGTGCGAGATCCATGCGAACACCACTGGCTACTTTTACTTGTTTGATACCCTTTACTTGTCGCGCATCCTTCATTAAGTCGATCACGGGTTTGTGGTCAGTACCCAATAACTTACAGATTTTCGGGTGCACACACGATTGACGGCGACAAATGGCTTCCACCTCGGGTTTACTGCATCGCATTTGATACATATTGGCTGTCGGTCCGCCAATATCGCTCACTACCCCTTTAAAATTGGGGTCTTCGGCCATATGGTTCAATTCGCCCATGATGGAATCATTACTGCGAGATTGGATAATTCGGCCTTGGTGTGCGGTGATGGAACAGAATGTACATCCTCCAAAACAGCCGCGCATGATCGTTACCGAATCTTTAATCATGTCGTTCGCTGGAATCCGCTCTGTGTAACTGGGATGAGGCTTACGAGTATAGGGTAAGCCGTAAATACTGTCCATCGCATCTTGGCTAATGGGATAGCGCGGGGGATTGCATACCAGAGCTCGGTCACCATGGTATTGAACCAAGCGTCGCGCATTAAAGGGATTGGTTTCATTGTGAATGATACGGGTGGCTTCAGCAAAATCTTTTTTATCGGCGACGACTTCGTCGTAACTGGGTAAGGTGATTGAATTTTCTGGAGGTGTTTCTTTGGCTCCAGTAGCATAGGCAATGCCGCGCATGTCTCTGAGATCTTGCACGGTTTCGCCTGCATCCAAGCGATTAGCAATTTCGAGAATGGCGTCTTCGCCCATTCCGAAGGCCAATAGATCTGGTTTTGCATCAAGCAAAATTGAGCGGCGCACTTTATCCGACCAATAGTCATAATGCGCTAATCGACGTAAGGAAGCTTCCACTCCGCCTGCAATTACTGGTACGCCTTTGTAGGCCTGACGCGCGCGTTGACAATAGGCCAAGGTGGCTCGGTCTGGACGCAGGCCAATTTTACCACCGGGCGAATATGCATCATCATTACGCACTTTCTTATTTGCGGTGTAATGATTTATCATCGAGTCCATGTTACCGGCGCTGATGGCATAAAACAGTCGAGGGCGGCCAAATCGTTGCCAGTCATCCACTTTTTCCCAGTCCGGTTGCGAGACAATACCAACCCTGTAACCACCCGCTTCCAGTACGCGGCATAAAATGGCCATTGCAAAGCTTGGATGGTCGATATATGCATCCCCTGTTACAAAGACGATATCGATTTCTTCCCAACCCCGTTCTTCCATTTCCTCACGGGACATGGGTAGGGCTACGCGTGCCTGTACGGGAATCGATTCCTGGGGCAATTGCGCCAATAAATTACTCGATGGGGTCAATTCATTACTGGTGAGGACTGACATGGTGGGGGCTCCGATGGTGTTAAGCCCTATTATACACTATTTGGCCTTCGAAACCGGATATCCCTGTCATTGAGCGATTAATAGTGGACAGTAGTACAGGATTAAGGCTACCATCTATAGGGTAATTACTGTGACTTAAACCGGAAAGGATTCGGACCCACCATGCTTAAAACGATTCTTACACTTACTTTATCGGCGTTGATTCTCCCTTTGAGCGCTATTGCTGGAGATGCTCCACGTTGGGAGCGCACACGTGATTTGTGGGATCAAATTGGTGGATCGGCGACGTCTTTTGAATTTGCCGGTGGGCAACTCACCCTACAGCGCGGTGAAAATGAACCCAGTGCCGTATTAACCAAAGGCGATTACGAAAATTTTGAGATGAGCTTTGAATTTTTGTTGAGCAATTGGTGTGAAAGCGGTATTTTCATTCATGCACCGAGAAATGGGGCGACCAATGCAGGTATGGAAATCGCACTGGCGTCATGGGAATATGAAAAGAATGGCAAAAACGTAGCCGGAGCAATCACCGGTGAGCAAGAACCGTTGGTTTTGGTTGAACAAAAGCCGTTTGTATGGCATAGCTTCGCTATGGTGATGGATTGGCCGCGGCTGAAAGTTTCGATAAACGATGTTGTTGTGCAGGATTTGGATCTCTCGACACACCCTACCCTCCAGCACAAGTTACGTACAGGTGCCATTGGTATTCAAAACAATGGATACGGTGCGTCTTTTCGTAAAGTTACCATTACCCCCTTGAAAGACAAGCAAAAGTCTAAGGCTTTGTTTAATGGAAAAAACCTCAATGGGTGGAAAGTAGTTGAAGGCGAAGCGCATTGGAATGTAAAAAGTCGAAAACGTAAACTTGCTGATAAAACCGATGTTCAGGTGGGCATCTTAAGTAGCGCCAATGGCGATGGTTATCTTCAACATCAAGAATTGTATGAAAATTTCCGCTTGCGCATGTATGTGCGTACTTCGCCTATCGCTAACGGCGGTGTATTTTTCCGTTGGTTGCCTAAGTCCATGGAAGATCGTGGATATGAGATTCAAATTTTGGATAATCCATTTACCGATAATCCTACAGGGTCCATTTACGGTTTCGCACGGGGTAATGACTTAGCCCTGTCGCCCGGCGAATGGCAATTGCTTCAAATTCATGTGGATGGCCCAAAGGTGAAAACGTTTATTGACGGGATTCTTTCGGCTGAATACGATTCTCTGGAAAAAGTTCGCCCCGGTCACATTGCCTTACAAAGCCACCGCACTCGTGCGAAGATTGAGTACAAGGAAATTATTCTGGAACAAGATTAGATTGGTGTAGGTGTTTATGAACTTGATAGTAAGATACACACTGGTAACGTCGGTTTTTATTGGATTGCTTCTTTCAGGCTATGCGGGCGCAGAAGAAAAGCTGAAGGCCCCAAAAGCCACTCAGCAACAACAGCTGGAAGAATACTTAACGATTCTAAATGAAGAGATAAGTGATTCACCGTCACGGATTCATCATCGACGAGCTGAAGTATTGTTTCGCCTTGGGCGGTTCAAAGAAGCTATTGCCGATTACGATAAGGGGATTGCATTTGGTTCTCCACATGATATTAATTCGTGTTGGGAGCGTGGATTGGCGCAGTATTATAACGGTGATTTTCGCGGAGGAGCAGAACAGTTCTATCGCTATCACCAAGTTGGTGCTTTGGATATCGAAAATGGTCTTTGGCGTTTGATGTGCATTGCTAAATATGCAGGGGTGGATAAAGCGCGTGCGGATATGTTGACCTACACAGATAAAAAGCGCCCACCTTTCCCCGCGCTGCTAGATTTATTTCTTGATAAAGGCAAGGTAGAATTGGTCATTCAAGAAGCCACTGAAACAGCAAAAAGCCAAGATCAGCTCACAGTTAATCTTTTTTATGCACATTATTATGTTGGTAAATATTATGAGATGATTGACGAAAAGAACAAAGCGCTTGATCATATCCAAACCGCATTAAAACACAAGATAACCCATTTCATGTACATCTGCGCGCAAGAAGATGCTCGAAGAATAAAGACATCTATAGAGAACGATTAGCGCGTATTGGGCAACAGTAGTTTAGGCAGATCACTGAGGGAATTGAGAACGCCTGCAGCGAGGGATAAGTCACTGGAAGCTGTCCACTCAGTCGGAATAACATAACACGGAATTTCGGCTGCGTAGGCAGCGAGTAAGCCTCGGGCTGAATCTTCCACAACAATACAAGTGTCCGGTGAACACTTTGCCAATTCCATACCTTTTAAATAGAGCTCTGGATCAGGCTTAGTCATGCGTACATCATCTGAGGTGAGAACGAAATCAAAAAACGGCAGTAAATCTGTTTGTCTATGGATAATGTCGAAGTGATCACGGCGGGAACTGGTGACTACACCCATAGTCAAATGACCATGTAAAGTCTTCAAGGTTTCTACCACTCCATCATATACGCGGACACCTTCACGGAGTAATTCACTATAGCGGGCATTGCGTAACTGTCTTAATCGTTTAACTTCATGGTCATCAATGTCCAATAAGTGCCAAGAGCCATTTCCTTGCAAGAGGAAGTATTCGATGTAATCTTCAGGACTTAAATCATACCCCGCGCCAACCATGATTTCGCGGGTGGCTTCAAAATAGAGTTTCTCCGTGTCTACTAGGACCCCGTCGTTGTCCCATAAAATAGTGTCAATCATAGTAGGCCTTCAATGAGTAAAATAAAGTGATACCTATATTCTATCGTTCTATAGAAGAGTAATACGAGAGAAAATAAAAAAAAGACCGGGAGAACCCGGTCTTTTGGATGTTTAAATGGTGGTGTTACCAGTTGTAATGCTCCATCCATAGTGGACGGTCAATCCGGTAATTTATGCTGCTAGTGTTTGGTGTAGTTTCATGTTGTTTTCGTATTGAATGGGCGATTGGTAGCCGAGGGCTTGGTGTCGCCGTTTGGGATTGTAAAAGGTCT
>CALLLL010000146.1 GCA_938082445.1 uncultured bacterium | reverse complement strand
ACTGAGAAGAATGGCACTTCATTTCCGCGTGGGGTGCGTATACGTACTTGCTCTAATTTTGCAAGAGCTGTACGTTCTTCCTCGGTATAGCGAATTTTTACACGTATGTCGTCACGTCCACGTTGAATGCGGAGAGCTTCTTGGCCATAAAAGCCTGCATTTATTTGCCGGGCGAGGTCTTCCAGAGTAAGCCCAAGAGTACGAGCTTCGGGTTTAATATCAATTTTAAGTTCGTTTTTACCCGGACGATAAGAATCCTGTATTTGGTATACGCCTTCATAATTATAAAGACTTTCCCTAATTTGCTTTGTGATAGTAAGCAATTCATTCTGGTCTTCTCCGCGAACTGCGATGTTGATGGCAGCGCCGGGGGGGCCTTGTTCAAGGCCATGGAAGGATTGTTTGATGACTCCGGGGATAGTGCCTACAGCTTTATCCCATTCTAAAACCAGATCTTGGGCAAGTATATTGCGTTCTAGGCCTTCGACCAGTTCTACACGGATCATGGCTTTATTGTTACCGAATTCTTTTGTGAATATGTCAGTCCCAATCTGACCGGTGAGGGTGTAAATATTTTTGTGTATTGGTTTGCCTTCAATTTGTGCATGTTGCTCAAGCAATTCTTCTACCACGTTGCGAACATGACTAATTGTCTCATCGGTTTTTTCGATGGGTGTGCCGTTAGGAAATTCAATTTCTGCGATGGCATCGTTTCCGTCGATCTCAGGGAATATGACAAATTTGATGCGACCACCTGAAAACATACCTATTGTAATCATCATGAGTGCGATGGCACTGGCCAAAAATATGTAGCGATAATGAAGGGTAAATTCAACTGAAGGTTTATAGAGTTTGTAAATCAAAAAGTCTATGAATCCGTTAATACGCTTTCGAAGAGCAGTGCCTTTTTTACCAGTATTCCGTTTTGCGCTCTTGAACATAGAGCGAAGTCTTCTGAAGAATGCTTTTGAAATCAACATTCGTCCCGAACCTTCAGGTTCACCGATTTTGCGTATGTGTTCTTCGGGTTCGGGGGGAGTAGCCGGGGAAGCCATATCCGGAAGATGCTTTAAATGCGATGGGAGAATGAATAGGCATTCGATCAGCGATACTGCCAGTGATGCAATCACTGCCACAGGCATGATTTCAATAAATTTCCCGAGAACACCGCCTATGAGTCCGAGGGGGATAAAGGCGACGATGGTCGTGGTGACAGCTGCGAGTACAGGCATACCAACTTCCATAACTCCATTGACGGCGGCGAGCATGGGATTATCGCCATTTCTACGGTGAACATAGATGGATTCACCTACAATAATGGCATCATCGACGACAATCCCTAATACCATAATTAATCCAAAGACGGAAATGGTGTTGAGTGTTGACCCGGTAATCCACATAATAAATAAACCACCAGATAAGGAGATGGGAATACCTAAAGTTACCCAAAAGCTGAGGCGTAAATCGAGGAAGAACCAGAGCGATAAAAACACGATGATCAATCCGACGCAACCATTTTTTACCAGGAGATCGATTCGGGCTTCAACAATTTTGGTGAAGTCAGCCCATGGAGTCATTTGTATGCCGGCAGGGAGGCGTTTTAGACGACTTTCAAGATACTTGTCTAAAGTTTCTACGATGGCGATGGCATCTTCGGAAGGGGTCTTTTCTATGGTGATCATAACGCAGGGGTGGCCATTGAATCGAGGAATCAATCGGTCTTCCACAAAACCATCATTAATGTCGGCTATTTGGCCCAGTGTCACAATATCGCCATTGGGCTTTGCAAGCACAACCACTTCGGAAAATTCTTTGGCAGTATAGTTTCTACCTACGGTACGTAAGCGGATTTCTTCTCCGGTAGTACGTAGATTCCCTCCGGTGAGATTTATACTGCCTTTGCGAACCGCTTCGGATACTTGATTGAGGCTGAGACCATATTCACGCAATTTCTCTTCGGAAATTTCGATGGCAATTTCATAATCGCGAGAGCCTGAGATACCGACTTGTGAAATTCCGGGTAATGCTTGCAATTCATTTTTGATGATTTCCCCAAATTCTTTGAGGACTTTTTCGTCTTGATCGCCCCAGATTGCCATGAGGATGACTTCGCTATTGAGAGTAACTTCGCGAATGACGGGCTTTTCCGCATCAACAGGGAAAGTGGATATCGTATCCATGACGCTGCGAATGTCTGTATAGATCTCATCAACATCATAACCCTCTTTGATCTCGATGATGGATGTGGACATGTTTTCACTGGAGACTGTACGGTAGCGTTTGAGCCCTTCCATACCGTCTATAGCTTCTTCAATTTTACGCGAGATGCCTTCTTCTACTTCAGCTGGGTCGGCACCGGGATACGGGACACTAACCGATATGGCATCGACAGAGATTTCCGGGAACAGTTCTTTCACCATGAATATACTGGAAGACCACCCCAGTAAAAAGATGAGAATCATCAAGACATTGACGAGAACGGTGTTGCGTATGACAATGGCAATAAACCGCTTCATTAATCAGCTTCCATAACGTCTATGATGGTGGTCTCAAGTAAAGATTCTTTGAGCGGATTAATTAATCGTGTGACTACAATGAGATCACCTTCGTTTAATCCTTTGGTAATGAAGATCGAATCATCTTTGATGTGAGATTCAAGTACTTTAACTTCAGTTAAGCGAAGTTTTTCTGGAGATTTGGAGTCTTCTTTAGCAATGAAAGCCGTGCGGTATCCATTGTCATCTTGACTAAAGCTCACACTTTCTACGGGGATTTGTACTACTTGGGGGGCAATCTTTCCGGGGATTGAAATCTTGCAAAACATACCCTCCACTAAAGGAAGATTGCCTTGAATAGGCGCAATAGCTTGTTCAACAGTAATTTGAGCAACAAGTGTTAAGGTTCGAGTAGATGGATCGAATTTTTCTACACGGCTCAACTGCCCTTTCCAGATAGGACTGTTGCGTTCTTCAGTCCACTCAAGCTGTACCGCTACCTGTTTAAGATTCTCAAACCAAGCCGTTGGATTGTCGGTGTCGTTGAATTCTAGCCATGTTCGTGCTTGATGTGAATCGATAGGGATCGATACCTCCAATATAGAGTCATCGGCGAGGGTAAGAATGGGGGAGCCGGGTGACACATATTGTCCGTTTTCAATATTGACCATTTTAACACGTGCACTGAAAGGAACAGAGACCTTTGTGCGTTCAAGATTCGTAGCGGCTAATTTAGACATAGCAGTTGCCGAATCAAGCGAGTTTGTGGCTTCCTGAATCCGAATGGGGTATAAATCTAATGAGAGCGCTAGTTGATCATAGGCATCGTTGGCTTGGTTATAGGCCAGTTCTGCTGCGTCAACTTGACTTTGTGTACCTACTTTATCTTTTTCATAGAGATTTTTTAACCGTTCATATTCATTCTTAGCAAGGCTTTTCGAACGTTTAAAAGTTTCTAAACGTTGTTTGTCTATCTTTTGTTGTTTTTTAAGTCGCTCGATGGAATTACTGATTAGTTTTAGAGACGCTGATGAATCATCCACACGGGCTTGATAGTCGCGTGGGTCTACTTCGAAAAGGACTTCATTGGCAGGAATGATTTCGCCGGATTCAAGATTGGGGTGCGTTTTTACGATTCGACCGGCCACTTCTGGAGTGATGGATACAACGTCACGTGAGCGGACTTGACCAAATCCCTCTATGGAAACAGGGGCATCAATGAATGATGCAGAAATGACATCTACATGGAGTGATTGCTCACGAAGATCAACTTGTGGCGGTTCTTTTTTGGTCATGACTAAAAATTTAAACATGGCAATTCCGCAACAGATTATTGCTATGAAAATGACGGCTCTTAAAAAAATACTGGTGGCTTGATTCATGATGAACTCTCTCCGGCAAGTATTGCATCAGAGGTTTCGGCTTCAGCGAGAAATTGGGCTATTTTTTCATATACGGAAACCCAAAGCTTGGCATTGTCGGGTCCAATGCCTTCTAGAATCTCGGTCAATGAAGTAAGCATGCCTTGTTCTAACGATTCTACAGCTTTTAAGCCTCGATCGGATATGGAAACGCGTACTTCACGTCGGTCTTTTTTTCCGGGTTCGCGCGTGATTGCGCCGAGCTCAACAAGTTTATCTACCATCGATGATGCCGATGGTGGAGAGACTTGGGTAATCTCGGCTATTTCTTTTAAATTGAGGTCTTGATGATCACGGATGGTCATGAGTGTACACAGTTGCGTAAACGTTAACTCTACTGAGTATCCATCAGTCTCAATAGTGAAGGGACCGTGTTGGGATAACAATCGAGTTTGGACTTGTTTAATGGTTCGATGTAAGAAACGTGCTTGTTCTAATGTGTTCTCATGCATATTTTTTGCTTCCGGGAATTTGTACGTTTTGCAAACAATTAGGCTCTCTAATTATTCGCAAATATAATTATAGGACACCCTGAGGGCTTTGTCAACCAAACGGTAGAGGTATTAGGGATATTACCGTCGTGATAAAGCAGTGACCAATTCCACGTGTTCTGTATGGGGGAAAAGGTCCACAGCCTGCATAGAATCAATGGTGTAATTTTCCATGAATTCAGGCAATTCTTTGGCAAATTCTGAAGGTTTACAGGAAATATAGAGGATTTGGGGTGGATTGGCTTGAATCAGTCGTTTTAAAGGCTTAGGTGTCATGCCTTCACGCGGCGGATCAACAACAACAGCGCAGTTTGGTTCCATACCCCCCTGATTGTTTACATCTTGTAAGTAGCCGCGAATTTTTTGGGTCGTGAAGAATACATTATCTATACCGTTTACTTGGGCATTGTACTCTCCATCGGATGTAGCCGATTCAACAACTTCTACTGAGCGAACAAGATCAACAAGATCTGAACAGGTAAATGCTATACCACCCGCACCACCATAGAGATCATAGAGTATAGTAGGGTCAACTTCTTTGACCCAGTCCCGGATAAGACCGTAGAGGATTTCAGCTCCTAAAGTATTGGTTTGAAAAAAGCTGAAAGGCGAGATGCGGAATGTGAGTTGGCGTGTATCGTCACCATCGGCAATGTGCAATTCTTCATTGATATCCGGTTTTCCCCAGAGCAATTCCAATTCATCTGCAAAAGCTCCTCGGGCAGAGCCTCGGTAGATGCCTCGATAAATAGAGGCCACAGCGGGATAGGCATTGCGTACGGTTTCAACAAACGAGTCATGGTCAATATCGCCATCGGATGTAATGAGAACTACCATGCCTTCACCAGTACGTTTGCTTTCACGCATTAAGAGAACTTGGAGAAGTCCTTCTTGAGTTCTACGATCGACAGCGTGTAAGCCTTGTGCTTTATACCAATCTCGTACAGCGCCGGTTAATGGGGTGGATGATTCAGGACCTATGTGACAAGCATCAATATCTAAGGGAAAATACCATTTCCCTCTTTTGTTGAAGCCGAGCACGGTATCGCGTACGAAATCATCGGGGGGCTTCTCATCATATTGCATACGGGCAAAATTCATGTCGATCTTATTTCTATAATGCCACTCTATGGGGGAACCGTGCACAGGGATAGGTTTATCCCAGAATTCAGCGAAAAGCTCACCTAGCGCAGCTTGTTTTCGTTCAAGTTGCGCTGGGTAGGGAATATGTTGAATTTGGCAGCCACCGCAATCACCAAAATAGGCACAGCGGGGCTGAATTTCATTAAATTGAGTATCGTTCATGTACGAGGTTCTTATGGAGTTTAAAGCTTGATTTTAAATCCGGCTGTGAAGAAGGCCGCATCGTCAATTTCGACTGTATTGTCATTGCGTTCATCACGGTCATCGCCTTCACCGAATTCACGATCAAACACATAGCCTGCACGTAGATCGATGGTGCCATGTTCAAATACACCTATAGTGGTCCCGGCGAAAATACGACTGTCGCTTAGGCGTAAACGGTCATCATCGTCTTCACGGTCAGCGCGAGAGAAATAACGCGATTGGGATGTGAAGCCTGCATATGGAGTAAAGCGATCGTTCAATGCATAATCAAAGCGTACATTGGAATTGTAAGGTAAAAACATCGCGGAAACGCCGAGCTTTTCAGTAATTTGTCCACCTGCTGCGATGACGGGAATCCCAATCATTGCATACGCTGTACGACTGATGGGAAATGCATATGCAAGGCCTGGATAGATGGGGAAATCGCCATCTGTGTTGACAGATGCCATAAAGACCCATGAGGTGTATTCCAAATGCGGGACACGTAGAAAGGCGAGCGATCGGAAATAGGTTTCGTCTGAACTGTTGAATAACTTATCGGATGATGAACCAATGCGTCCGCTTCCACCAAAGGTCCAGCCATTATCCAGTTCGGCACGGTATAACATTCCAATACTGCTATCGTATAAATCACCGGGAACTTCTGCACCGGATTCTTTAAACGTTGCGTCAGTGTGGGTGGATACCCAGTAGGCATCGGTGGTGAAATATAGGTCACGAGCCTCGGTATGTTTTAGATTGTATCGAAGAGCAAAGCGTGATTCTTTCATTTCGACCTCTTCGCTTTGCTCATCATCGTCGGCTTTTTCATGTTTGGAAATTTCGGAGCGTATAATCGTTTTTGAGTAATTCCGCTCTGGAAAGAGTAATAAATTTAAGTCGCTTTGGGCGAAAGCGGATGGGGCCGTACCCAGAATCACAGTAATTAAGCAGATAAGTCGCATGGTAGTTCCTTTGTTGAGGTTTATTGCTTGTAGTATACCTGATGACTTCAATCGGTATCACTATTTATGGCTATTTAGTAGGTCTAATCTCCTTGAAGCATGAGGTGGTATCTAGTAGTATCAAGAGTATAAAGGTAAGGTAAACAGGAGCTATTGGCAATATGGAAATTCTAATTGGAATTGTTTGTCTTGTTATAGGGCTGTTAATCGGCTATACCTTTGCCTCTTCTCATAAACAATCTTCATCCGAATCGTATTCAGAGGGCCAGAGCGAACAAGAATCAAACAATACTCCTGGGGCCACGATACCGGATTCATCCATTAGTGATGATGAACGGCAAAAAGAAGAAGAAGCTATTCAGGGATTGAAGCAAGTTTTACTTCAATTATTTGATTCTTTAAGTACAGCGATGGATGAATTGCAAGAAGATTCTTCTAAATATGAAAAAGATTTAGAAGCACAGAAAAATTCATTGCAGCAATCCTTATCGTTGGATGATTTAAAGGAACTGGGCGATGAGTTGCTGACACATGTTTCGAATATGCATTTATCCAATACTCGCTATCGGCGACAATTGAGTGCTGCGAATGAGTTGGTAAAGCTGCAGCAGCAAGAGATGGAAGAATTGCAGATAAAAGCAGGTACTGATTTCCTAACGGATACCCACAATCGATCGGCATTGGATGAACACCTTCGTGTGATGATCAATATTTGCCGGCGATATGGCAATATTTTTTCATTGTTGGTTTTGGATATTGACCACTTTAAGCGTATTAACGATACCTTGGGGCATTCGGCAGGTGATTCTGTGCTGCGCGAAGTGGCCGGAGTATTGAAATCTCAAACTCGTGAAAGTGATTTCTTGGCTCGGTATGGAGGGGAAGAATTTGTCTATTTTTTACCTGAAATGACCGCACAAGAAGCCTTGAAAATGGCAGAGAAACTATTAAAGCAGATTGAAGAACATGAGTTTACCTATAATGATGAAGATATTTCGCTTACTGTGAGTGCAGGGATAAGTGAAGTTATTAAAGATAGCGACGATCGTGAAAGCATTTTTAGGCGTGCGGATAAAGCCTTGTTTAATGCCAAAGAAGGCGGGCGTAATCGGGTAGAGGTGGAATAATATTTGATGCAACAGCTGAACCGTGAACATATTTGCGCATTAAGGCCGGAACGTCCAGATGATGGGCATAAGGGAACATTTGGGCATGTTTTTGTAATTGGTGGTTCTCGTGGATATTCAGGCGCGCCGATATTAGCTGGCTGGGGAGCCATGCGTTCTGGTGCAGGACTTTTGACGGTAGGAATTCCCGCATCATTGGGTGATTTACCTACAATGGGTTTATTGGAAGCCATGACATTTCCGTTGCCTGAGACGCAACAGGGTACCTTGGCTATGGCAGCTTTAGAATCTACTACAGAATTTTCGGCAGATAAAGATGCAACTGTTTTGGGACCGGGATTATCGTTACATGGTAAAACACAACAGTATATTTTAGAGTTTATCCCCTTGTGCAGAGCTCCATTGCTTATTGATGCCGATGGATTGAATGCATTAGTGCATGGAGTGGACCGTTTGAAACAGCGTAGTTTTGATACCGTGATTACGCCACACCCGGGTGAGATGGCGAGGATGCTAAAGGTAAGTACACAGGATGTGTTGGCCGATCGGGAGAACTTAGCTACATCATTTGCTCAAAAATATGGGTTAACAGTTGTGCTGAAAGGCCATCACACACTTATAGCTTCGCCGGATGGTGAATTGGTCGAGAATACCACGGGTAATAACGGGATGGGGACGGGTGGTTCCGGTGACGTGTTGTCTGGATTAATTGGTGGATTGTTAGCCCAAGGGATGTCAGGGTTTGATGCGGCTAAGTTGGGTGTTTATGTGCATGGTTTAGCTGGAGATATCGCAGCGGAACGCTTTTCTGCACGAGGCATGATTGCTCGGGACATTGCACAATGTATCCCGGATGCTTGGTTAGCATTGGAGCAGGGTTAAGTTAATGAGCACACCGGACACGCCGGGCGAGTTTGATTTCATTCGTTCGATACATTCTCTTTTTGGTTCTTCGCCGGATGTC
This sequence comes from uncultured bacterium, assembly GCA_938082445.1. Taxonomy (GTDB): domain Bacteria; phylum Hydrogenedentota; class Hydrogenedentia; order Hydrogenedentales; genus DTSJ01. Next base: position 13,106 of record CALLLL010000146.1, on the reverse strand, counting down.
ATTCAAGGTGTAGGTGACGATTGTGCCGTGATTCGTGTGGGAGACCGCATTCAATTAGTATCAACGGATGCCTTTATTGAAGGTGTGCATTTTAGACGCGATTGGTCTACACCGGAAGATATTGGATGGAAAGCGGCTGTTGCTGCATTGAGTGATATTCATGCGATGGGGGGGCGTTCTCAATTTGTATTGACCTCATTGGCGGCACCAAAGTCTTGGTCTGCGGATGAATTGCAGGAATTATATCGAGGTATACAGGGGGCAGTCTCTGCCAGTGGTGCTGTGGTGATAGGAGGCGATACAACACGATCCCCACAGGGGCTGATGCTGGATGTTACGGTAATTGGTGAAGCGGTTGATGGCCATTACCGATTGCGAAAAGGCGCTCAAGCGGGAGATGCATTGGTGGTGACGGGGCATCCGGGCCGCTCACGTGCGGGGTTATTGGCCTTAGAGCATGGTGTAGATGCGCCGGAAGCTATGGCAACACATATTCGACCGCAATCAATAAAGGGTGCACCCTGGGAGTTGGTTCAACACAAAGCAGTGCATGCAATGATGGATGTAAGTGATGGTTTGGCGCAGGATGCAGGGCATTTGGCAAATGCTGCTGGGCTAGGAGTTGATTTGTTGAGTGACCACATTGCGGCGGATGCAGTGATTGAACCTGTTTGTGCTGCCCTTGACACATCGCTTAGCGACATTGTTTTTACTGGGGGGGAAGATTATGAATTACTTATGGCTGTAGCACCTGATCAAGTAGAAAGTCTTCCAATCCCTGTACAAAAACTTGGAACTTTCACAGACTCATTTGAGGGTGTGCGTATCGACGGTGAGTCTGTGGATGCGCAAGGTTTTGATCATTTTCGTGACTAGAGAGTAGCAAAGACTTCTTTAGCTGCATCAAGCGTTCCGTCAATGATTTCATCTGTATGAGCGATACTGGTGAATCCAGCTTCGTATTGTGATGGCGCAAAGTAATGTCCGCGCTCAAGCATGCCATGGAAGTAATTCGTGAATCGCTCAGTGTCGGAAGTGGTAGCGTCTTGGTAGTTCTTGACAGGGTTTTGATTAAAGAACATACACGCCATCGAGCCCACTTGAGTTTGATAAATGGGGATGCCTGCTTCTTTTGCTATTTCACCAAGGCCTGCACCTAAGCGAGTTTGAGCAGCTTCAATTTGTTGAAGCACCCCAGGCTTTGCAAGTTCTGTAAGTGTGGCAATACCGGCGGCTGTCGCTAGGGGGTTACCTGAAAGTGTTCCGGCTTGGTAGACAGGACCTTCGGGGGATAGGTGTTGCATAATTTCTGCAGAACCACCGTATGCACCTACTGGTAAACCACCACCAATAACTTTTCCAAGCGTGATGAGATCGGGTGAAACACCGTAGCGTTCTTCAGCGCCTCCCATAGCAATGCGGAAACCGCTCATGACTTCATCAAAAATCAATAAGGAACCGTGTTCTTTTGTGATATCACGTAATCCTTGGAGATATCCCTCTTCGGGTACAATAACGCCCATGTTGCCAGGGACGGGTTCGAGAATCATACACGAGATTTCATGTCCACGTTCGGTAAAAGCTTCACGTACGGCCTCAAGATCGTTGTAGGGTACTGTAAGTGTGGATTCAACAAAGGATGCGGGTATTCCGGGGCTAGTGGGGGTGCCAAAAGTGGTTGGGCCGCTACCAGCGTTGACCAGTAAACTATCTACATGGCCGTGATAACAACCTTCTACTTTAAGAACAAGGTCTCGCTTGGTGACACCGCGTGCAAGTCGTATAGCACTCATGGTAGCTTCAGTGCCGCTATTTACGAGGCGAACTTTCTCAATACAGTTGATATGGCTAGCGATGAGTTCACCAAGTGTAATTTCGGCTTCTGTAGGAATACCGAAACTGGCGCCATTATCAAGAGCTGCATGGACAGCATCATGGACAACTGGATGTGCATGTCCAAGAACAAGGGGGCCCCATGAAAGTACATAATCGGTGTAGGTATTATTATCGGCATCAGTGACAGTTGCACCTTGCCCAGAAGTGGCGAAGAAGGGATTACTGCCGACTGCTTTAAAGGCGCGGACTGGGGAGTTTACGCCGCCTACGAGTATGTTTTGGGCTTTGTTGAATAAATCTGTGGAGTTAGAATGGTTCATATTAAACGACTTTCAAGTAGAGAAGTAATAAAAAATATATATGGAAAGCTCAGTGATTTCGAGAAGATTTTTGTTGCTGAAATTTAACGGATCTTAGCAACAAGCGCAAGGGCTTTTTCGTAGCCACCATCGAAGTCGATGCGTGAAATTTCATTAAGGTGAACACGTTTAGTTCCATCCCATTTAGCATCGGCATTCATTTCATTGATGAGGACTGTTTTGTCGCAAACAGATTCAACGGAGCCAATCCAACAGGTGTCCGGATCTTGCTCTTCACGGTGTACAGTCATGAGCGGAAAGTTTTGGTCCACTGACTTTAATACAGTGGTGATATCGGATAGGTCAACAAGCGCTGGCTTCTTGACTACTTTTTTTCGAATTTCAAGGGCTTTCTCAATGAATCGAGCATGATCAACTTCTATTTCAATATCGGTAATGTCTGAGCGCCGTAAAATGGAATAGCCATTTAAAGTAATGCGGTCATCTACAAGTTGTAACAGAATGAAGTGGTCGTTGGAATCGACTAAATAACCTAAATCAGAGATTTCTTCATCTTCTAAAGAGCCGCGGTAGCACTCAACCAATTTGGTGTAGCGTTTTGCGGTAGCGATTTTTTTTCCAATTTCGGTAGTGGGCATCCGTCTTCCCCCTGTTGCTTGAACTATCTACAACTTCATCATGCCAAGTTACTGTATGCAGACTCAAGCTAAAATTTCATCGGGAAAAATGGATGAAATAGTCAATCATTTTTAAAGAAGACTTAAGAGAAGGTTATTCCCACTCAATGGTGCCGGGAGGCTTAGAGGTTACGTCGTACATAACTCGGTTGATGTGTTGTACTTCGTTGCAAATACGATTGGAAATTCGCTGAAGTACTTCGGGGGGGAATCGGAACCAATCAGCTGTCATAGCATCTTCAGAAGTCACCGCACGAAGGCTGCAAACTTCTTCGTAGGTACGTTCATCGCCTTGAACACCTACGGAGCGAACGGGCAATAAACAGACGAGTGCTTGCCAGATATCGCCATACAATCCAGCTGCACGAATTTCATCAATGAATATTTCATCTGCATCTCGCAAGGTATCGAGGCGCTCTTTAGTTATTTCGCCAATACAGCGAACACCAAGACCGGGCCCTGGGAAAGGATGACGATAGTTTAATTCATCGGGCAAACCCAATTCATGACCAAGTGCACGAACCTCGTCCTTGAAGAGTTCACGAAGGGGTTCTAATAACTCAAGATTCATCTTCTCGGGTAAGCCACCGACATTGTGGTGGCTTTTGATGGTGACGGAAGGACCGCCATTGGCGCTGACACTTTCGATGACATCAGGGTATAGAGTGCCTTGGGCCAAGAAATCCATATGGCCCATCGAGGTAGCTTCTTTTTCAAAGACGTCGATGAAAAGTTTTCCGATAATTTTACGTTTTTTCTCTGGATCGGAAATCCCGGCTAATGCATCCAAGAATAAGTCTTCAGCATCGACATAACGTAAGTTGATGTGGAAGTTGTCTTGAAACACCTCTTGAACTAAATCAGTTTCACCTTTGCGCATAAGGCCGTTGTTTACAAATACGCAGGTGAGTTGATCGCCGATGGCTTTATGAATAAGTGCAGCAGCCACACTGGAGTCTACACCACCACTTAAGCCGCAAATTACGTGTTTGTCGCCGACTTGATTGCGAATGTCTTCAATGGCCATGTCGACAAATGAGCCCATGTTCCACCGGTTGTCGCATTCGCAGATAGTATGAACGAAGTTTTGGAAAAGTTGTACGCCTTGTGTTGTGTGGACGACCTCGGGGTGGAACTGTACGCCATAGCGTTTGGTTTCTCCATTGGCAAATGCAGCAAATGGACAATTTTCAGTTGTACCAATTACCGAAAAGCCTTCGGGGAGTGATGTCACCATATCACCATGACTCATCCAGACTTGGGTTTGGGCATCCAGATCCGCTAACAAACGACTTCCATCTGTATGATCCAAATGTGCAATACCGTATTCACGTTTGGTAGCACGTTCAACAGTACCGCCTAGTTGTTGGGCCATAAGTTGAGCGCCATAGCAAATACCCAGGATAGGGATATCTAGATCGAATAAGGCCTGATCGCAAAGCGGAGCTTCATCGGCATGTACACTGGCGGGACCCCCACTAAAAATAATGCCGGAAGGTTCCATTGCTTTGACTTCTTCGGCACTTACGTTATAAGGGAGAATTAAACTGAAGATGCCCGCATCACGAACACGACGTGCGATGAGTTTACTGTATTGTGCTCCAAAATCCAGTACGACGACTGGGTTCGCTTCAGGATTGTTCGCTGACATGTGTGTGTGGTTCCCCTTAACCCTATAAGTGATAATTCGGTGGTTCTTCGGTAATAGTAATGTCGTGTGGATGGCTTTCTTGCATGCCGGCTGCGGTGATTTTGACGAAGCGTGCATCTGTTTGCAATTGTGCTAAGGATTGAGTGCCGCAATAGCCCATCCCTGAGCGTAAGCCACCCATGAGTTGGTGAATAGAATCGGCAATGGAGCCACGATACGGCACACGACCTTCGACACCTTCGGGTACAAGCTTGTTGGCGTCAATGTCTTGCTGCATATAACGGGCCTTGGAGCCTTTTTGCATGGCTTTCATCGATCCCATACCGCGATACACTTTGTAGGTACGTCCATCATAGAGGACCGTTTCCCCAGGACTTTCAGCACAGCCTGCAAAAAGAGAGCCGAGCATCACGCTACTGGCACCCCCAGCAATGGCTTTGGTAATGTCACCGGAGAGGCGTATACCTCCGTCGGCAATGACGGGAACACCGTGCTTCTTGGCTTCTTCACAAACATCCATTACAGCAGTTAATTGAGGCATACCGGCGCCGGAAACTACACGTGTAGTACAAATGGAACCAGGACCTACACCCACTTTAACAGCATCGGCACCAGCGTTTATAAGGTCAAGTGCGCCTTCAGGTGTTACGATATTCCCACCGACGATATCTGTGTCGGGATGTTTATCTTTAACGCGTTTGACTTGGTCAAGAACCATTTGACTGTGACCGTGTGCAGTATCAATAACGAGTACATCGGCACCGGCTTCAATCATTGCAGTGGCACGCGCCACTTCGTCTGGTGTCGCGCCAATGGCAGCGGCTACTCGAAGGCGTCCGAATTCGTCTTTGCAACTGTTTGGGAAGTCACGGACTTTATTGATGTCCTTAATGGTGATGAGGCCACGCAGAATGCCGTCATTATCAACAACGGGTAACTTTTCAATGCGGTGCTCGTGTAATAGTTTTTTAGAATCCTCAAGCGATGTACCGGGGGCAACAGTCGCAAGATTGTTTTTGGTCATCACAGTATCAATAGCCACCGAATAGTCTTCGAGGAAGCGCAAGTCGCGGTTGGTTAGTATACCGACTAGTTTACCGGCATCATCGGTGATGGGAACACCGGATACATGGTAACGGGCCATCAAGTCTTCAGCATCTTGAACACTTTGATGCGCTTGTAAGGTGAATGGGTGGGTAATTATACCGGCTTGAGATTTTTTAACACGATCAATTTCGTAGGCTTGGTCTTCAATAGAGAGGTTTTTGTGGATAACTCCGATACCGCCTTCTTGTGCGATAGCAATCGCGAGACGGGATTCAGTCACGGTATCCATGCCCGCACTAATCAACGGAATATTAAGAGAAATATTCCGGGTGAATTGTGTGGTTAAGTCCACATCACGGGGGAGTATATCCGACTTCGCTGGTTTCAGCAGTACATCATCGAAAGATAACCCATCAGAAAATCGGTCTTCGTAGCTCATAAATCCTCGCAACCAGGTCATTTAGCGTGTTTCAGGGAAAATCGCAGTACTGGAAGCAGAATAGCTTATCCAGTTGCGAGATTATACGTATTGACGGGGCTTTAATGCAAGTTTTTAGCCTGAAAAAATAGGAAAAGCCAAGAGAAAGCCCCTAATTTGATGGGATATATCCCTAAAAGATCATCTTTGAATAGAATTGAAGCGAATGTTGTTCAAATCGTGTTAGTAAGATGGAAAATACGTATACTTAAAGATGTTCCTGAAGTTTAGCTGAATTCAAGATAATGAGAGCAGAGGAAAGATATGAACACAATTGTTATGTATGGCGCGGAATGGTGCCCAGATTGCCAGCGTGCAAAAAGCTTTTTGAACGAAAATAACATTCAATTCGAGTATCGAGATATTGAGTTGGATGAATCGTATGTGAAAACAGTTGAAATGATCAATAATGGCAAGCGGATTATCCCTACTTTTTATATCAATGAGGTAGCATACACGAATCCTGATAATCATATGTTGGCTGATGTTTTGGGGATTAATGACGCTGGACGAATTGTGTTTTATGGTGCAGATTGGTGTCCCGATTGCAAACGAGCAAAGGCCTTCTTGGATGACCATGGTGTGCGGTATCAATATATATCAGTGGATGAATTTGAATGGGCTGCCCAGGCTGTGGAGTCAATCAATAATGGTAAACGTATAATCCCAACATTGGTACTTGACGAAACCCCACATACCAATCCCGACAATAAAACCTTGACTGGGTTACTCAATTTGGATCAAGAGGTCAGTAATAAAGTGTATGACGCCATCGTTATCGGGGCTGGAGCAGCAGGGTTGACCACAGTGCTGTATTTACAACGTGAAAAGTTTAATACCTTGATGTTGGAAAAGAAAAACATTGGCGGGAGCACTTTTTTAACCCAGAAAATCGAAAATTATCCTGGTTTTGATACTATTTCGGGCCCAGATTTAATGGAACGCATGGCTAGGCAGGTTAAGGCGTTGGGCGTTGAAATTAAAGAGGGGTACGAGATTACAGGAATCACGAAAGAAGGGCAGTTATTTACAGCTCAGACTCCCTTAGGTGAATTTAAAGCCAAGGCGATGGTTGCAGCAGTAGGATCTACTTATCGTCGTATGAATATTCCACTTGAAACTGAATTGATTGGCGCCGGTGTTCATTTTTGTGCTACATGTGACGGCCCTTTTTATAAAAATAAAACAGTCTTGGTGGTTGGTGGAGGGAATAGTGCCGTAGAGGAAGGATTGTACCTAAGTGAAATGTGCGACCATGTTCACATCGTGCACCGCAAAGATTCATTTAGTGCGCATCCTGATGCCGTCTTAAAATTAGAAGAGCGCGAGAATGTTTCAATTAACCTTAATAAAACTAGTTTGGAATTTCTGGCCAATGAAGACGAACGTTTTTCGGGTCTTAAGGTTAAGGACAATCAGACGGATGAAGTCGAGGACATATTGGCCGATGGTGCATTTATATTTATTGGCTTAATCCCCAATACTCAGTTTCTTAACGGCATTGTGGACTTGGATGAGCGCGGATTTATTGATTGTACTTGCGGTACGGTTGAAACGTCCATGCAAGGGATGTTTGCTGCTGGCGATGCGCGCAAGGGGTCAATTGCTCAAGTCGCCTCGGCAACGGGTGAAGGGGTTATTGCAAGTTTTGGAGTGAAGGAATATTTGAGAAGTTTATCGTGAGTAATTGCGTAAGCGTAGTGAATTAACGATAACGGTTATTGAACTGACGACCATGGCACTTTCGGCCACAAGAGGATGCAGTAGACCAAGCATGGCAAGAGGTATAGCGAGTAAATTATAGCCAAATGCCCAGTAGAGGTTTTGCGTTATAGTGGTGTACGTTGCTTGGGAGAGTTCAATCGCTCCGAGCAGATTTTTTAGATTGCCTTGGACGAGGGTAATGTCAGCGGTTTCGATGGCAATATCTGTCCCAGTGCCTATGGCAATTCCTGTATCAGCTTGTGCGAGAGCAGCTGCATCATTGATTCCATCGCCAACCATGGCGACTTGTCGCCCTTCCGATTGTAATTCTTGTATCACACGGACTTTGTCTTTGGGGAGAATATTGGCACGCACTTGTTCAATATCAAGTTGTTTTGCAATGGCAGAAGCGGTATGTGGATGATCACCGCTAAGCATGATGACTTCTTTGCCTTGGTTGCGCAGGCTGTGTACAGTTTCGAAGGCTTCTTCTTTGAGGCTATCCGCTACAGCGATAATACCTCGTAGAATTCCTTCAATAGCGATGAGAATAACTGTGTGGCCTTTGAGTTGCTCGTCGGCAATTGCTTCACGGTAATCATCTTGTTGGATATCAAGACTGGTGAATAATGCTTCGGTACCTAGAGCAAGAGTGAGTCCATTTAAACTAGCGGTAACACCTTTTCCAGGGATGGCTTGGAAGTTTTGTATACATTCGCGCTTAAGTCCTTTGCTCGTTGCTTCGGATACAATGGCCTTTGCGATAGGATGTTCTGAGGCATGTTCAACGGAAGCAGCGAGTCTAAGAATTTCATTTTCGTCTAGGGAATGTGAAAATACTCCTTTGACTTGGAGCTGGCCTTCGGTGAGTGTTCCCGTTTTATCAAGACAGATGGTATCAATATTGCGCATGGTTTGAATGGCTTCCCCGTTGCGTATGAGTATACCGCGGGAAGCACCAGTCCCAATACCGACCATCAGAGCAGTGGGGGTGGCAAGTCCCATGGCGCAGGGGCAGGCAATGACGAGTACAGAGATTGTGGCGAATAAAGCGAGTGTTGAGACTGGAGTGTCGATTAATTGTAACCAAGGGAGGTAGGGGATGGCAGAATCACGCCATGCGCTCAAGGTATCGGGGAATTGAAACCATGCAGCGCAGGTAACCAAGGCCAATAATGCGATAATAGGCACAAAGATTTCCGTTACACGATCGGCGATTGCTTGTATAGGGACTTTACTGTTTTGGGCTTCTTGTACAATGCGAACCATCTGGGCAAGAAAGGTATCGTGTCCGACTTTTGTAGCACGAACTTTAAGAAGGCCTGTTGTGTTGAGGGTACTGCCAATTACGCGGTCGCCGGTAGTTTTTTCAACGGGTATGGATTCACCCGTCGCCATGGATTCGTCTACGGCACTATAACCTTCTATGATTTCACCGTCGGTAGGGATGGCTGAACCAGGGCGAACCAACATGATATCCCCAATTCGCAACTCTTCGATGGGAATTTCAGATTCGATGTCATTGTGTATAACAGTGGCAGATTTTGCTCCTAGTTCAAGGAGGCGCCGAATGGCTTGAGATGCATGGCCTTTGGCACGGGCTTCTATAAATCGTCCACTCAGATGAAAGGCCATAATCATTGCGCCGATAGCGGCAAAGCTAGTGATCGGGATGTTCGCGAGGGCGAGGGGACCAGTGATGAACGCTGCGCCGGAGCCGAGCATGATGAGAGTGTCCATGGTAGGGCGGCCACTGCGTGCGGTTTTCCACCCTTTGATATAGGTTTCAGAACCGGCGATGAGTAAAACAGGAAGAGTTAGGAGCGTCTCAAGCCACAAATAGCTGGGAATATGTACGCTATTCATATGAAGGATCATGAGTAGCATAACAGGGAAAGTTAGGTACCATGCAATTTTCATTCGTGTGAATGCGCTGCTGAGGGATGTTTTCAAACTATCGTCTATAACTGTAGTGGACGAAGTATCTACTAGAATTGCCGAGAATCCTGCGTGCTCAATAATATGAACAAGGTGTTCGGGGGAAAGTTCTTCGGTATCGATAACTACAGTTGCGCGTTCACTGAGGAGATTGACATTAACTTCAATGACACCGTGAGCATTAGAAAGCGCATTTTCGATGGTGTTTGAACAACCGGCACAAGTCATGCCGGAGATGAGCAAGTCTATGGTTTGAGTATGGGTATCATTCGATTGAGCATGCATGCTGAAAAAAACTCCTGCCTTTAGGATACATCAGCGTGCGTCATCGTACCAATATTCGCGAATTAACTTTTTAAGCGATCGGTGTTTGAACAGTCCAGTAAAAGGGGCCCAAAACATATGCCAGTCCCCATGCTTATCCATCTTACGGCAGGATAAGGTCGTGGGAGCCTCGGTCCAACGAACGATTTTGAGGCCTTGTTTGCGCCCATGTTTCCGAAAGGCACGGAAAAATTTTTCATCCTCTGCACAATGCATGTTTTCGTCATAGCCATTAATGGCCTTAAAAGTATCTGCACTGCAAAAAATAACACCAGGATTCATCTGGGCGATCCACATAAGCAAACTGCCGAGCCACATGCTTGCACGAATACCCATGGAGTTACGCTCCATGACCCAACCTGTTGCACCACCAATAATTTTACCGCTATTCATGAGATCCTCGATGATGTTAAAGGTCTCAGGGTGGACAATTGAATCGGCATCGCAGAAGCAGAGAATTTGGCCTTCTGCAATGGCGGCTCCGCCATTGCGTACCGCACCAATCATACGCTTCTTCACAGTAGCTACTTTATACCCACGGGCTTGCGCCAAAGCAGCCGTAGTATCGGTGGATACGTTGTCGGCCACGATGACCTCGATGGAATCTGAATCTCCGCGATACTGTGTGCGGGCGACTTCGATGGAATCGAGAATCCGCGGTAAAAGAAGCTCTTCGTTGTGCGCAGGTATAATGATGGAATAGAGTGGGTTCATAGTTAATTAAAAGTTGTTTTGAGACTATGTTTTGTATAGCCTAGCGGATGGATTGGCCCAATGTACAGGATGATGAATGGAAGACGTTACTCAAATAGGTAAGCCCAAGCCGAAAAAGCGAAAATGGTCTGATATTATTATCTTTTCGATCTTTGCTTTTTTGATCGGGATGACGATAATGTTGGTCGTGGCCTCAATGGTCGTTCCCAAGATTATTGATAAGACCGTGGATACCTATACGGATTCAACACCTATGGTAATGCCAATGCTGGAGCATGATGAAGCCTTGCAGGAGGAAGTGGAAGAACGTCTGGACACTTTCGTTGAGGCTTTAACGCGTGATGAATCAGACAATGCTACTCAAGAACCTGTAGATGAGTTGATGTTAAATGAGGCTGAGCTGAACGCACTATTGCATGGCGATGAAAATCTTCGCGATACGGTGCGTTTGAGTTTTAATGATGGGCGTTTACGTACTCAGTTAAGTATTCCCCTAGAGTCCGATGTAGCATTGGGGCCATGGCGTGCTTCAATGCGGGGGCGGTATATCAATGGTATTGCTGAAATGGAAGTGGGGCTGGGTGAAACGGGGTTAGCTATGGAGCTAGTTTCGTTTGAAGTGAGCGGAAAACAAGTGCCAGATTGGTTGTTGAGGAAGCTCCAAGAAGAAATTCAAGGGGAAGATTTTTGGGCTTCAGAAGATGTTCAAGAAGTGGTGGGGCAATTGGGTGGAGTGGAGATTTTAGGTGATTTATTAATCCTCTCGCCAAAAGTGTAGTGAATAAATTACACTATATATATGTAAAGCTCTTACAGGAGAATAGTGGTGAGTAATAAACGATTAACGCAACAACAAATAGATGGTTATCATGAAGATGGCTATATCTTGGGTTTAGACCCTATTTTTGATGCAGCAGGAGTAGCTGCGCTGAATGATGGAATGGAGGAGTTGTTGAAGCTCCTTGAACCTGGTGAAACAGCCCTTGAGATTCGGGAGTGGCATGAAGCAAGTTCATTTCTATACGACATATGCATGAATGAGCAGATTCTGGATTATGTAGAAGACCTGATTGGCCCTAATTTTTTCATGTGGGGTAGTAGCTTTTTCAATAAGGACCCGCATTCACCTAAAACGGTGGGGTGGCATCAGGATTCATTTTATTGGCCTCTTGACCCTCCTGAGTCTTGTACGGTGTGGTTGTCGTTTAATGGTAGCGACAGAGAAAATGCCGCGATGCGAGTATTACCCGGTTCCCATAAAGATGGGATCATCAAGCATCAGTCGGCTGATGAGACGGACTCTGTTTTGACACTTGAGTGCGATACGAAAAAATTTCGTGAAGATGAACAGGTATTTTTGGAATTGCCTGCTGGTGCCATATCGATTCACGATGACAAAATTATCCATGGATCATTGGGGAATGACTCAGATCGTTCACGGATTGGGTTAACCATTCGCTATTCGAAGACTCATGTTAAATGTGATTTGGATGTGAATCCTTTTTTTCGGTGTTATCATTGCAGAGGGGTAGATGAATTTAATCATAATCCGCGTGGGCCGATACCAACGCAAAAATATGCGCGTATTTATAAAGAATATCGAAATGTGGAAACAAAATTAGCGGACGAATCTTGAAGTTGAACGTCTTAAAGTTGCTCGGTATAGTAGATAGATCGTATAGGGAGTTTCGATTGTATGCCAAATAAAAATTATGATGCGCGTATTCAAACCGTTTGTATGGTGTTATTGACACTGGTAACGGTGGCAGTTACATTAAAATTAATGAGTGCGATAATCGTACCGTTTATATTGGCTGTATTCTTAGCCTTAATTATGATTCCAGTCGTGGAATTTTTGATTCGTAAGTTACATGTGGGACGTCCCATCGCATTGGTGTTGACGTTGTTTATAGGGTGTATGCTGATGATGGGGCTGGGCAGTTTAGTCGTATATTCGGTCACTCAGTTTTCGAGCAATGCTTCGGAATATGAGACTCAGTTTACTAAGATTGTAGAAAAGGCTGAAAATGCATTACCGATGGATGCGATTATGGATTTCTTGGGGGATGCAGAAGGGGAAGATGAAGCTGCAACTGTTGCTGTTTCTGAAACTGCGGGTGAGAGTAGTGATACTCAACCTTTGCCCAAGGACGATGAAGAATTCAGTTTTATGAGCCTGATTCCTGATGGAGCCGTTAAGGGGTTCATTGGTACACTAACGGGCGAAGTCTTGGGGATTGTGACTAAGTTGTTTTTGGTGATGTTATTCACGGCATTTCTGCTTACCGGGAGCACTACACGCACAGAACCGCGTGAGGGCTTGGTTGGAGAAATTGAGTCGCGTGTACAAAAGTATATTGGTATAAAAATTGTGCTAAGTTTATTGACAGGCGGCTTAGTTTTTTTAATTCTTCAAT
>CALLLL010000145.1 GCA_938082445.1 uncultured bacterium | reverse complement strand
GGGGGTTCAAGTCCCCCCTCCGGCACCATTTTAAACAATAAAGCGGAATCACTACTTCAAGTGATTCCGCTTTTTTTATTGCTGAATGGGGGAGAGGGCATAAAAAACTCATCTCCGGTAAAAACCAGAGATGAGTTTAATAACATCAAATGTATGTGTGTCTACAGAGGACGTACGTTTGTAGCTTCCATACCTTTACGACCTTCTGCAGGTTCGTATTCAACTTTTTGGTTGTCTTCTAATGAAGCATACCCGTCGGCTTTAATGTTGGAGTAGTGTACGAATACATCCGCACCGCCATCTTCGGGGGCAATAAAGCCAAAACCTTTTTGATCATTAAACCATTTTACTGTACCTGTTGCCATGATAAATCTCTTTCTTCGCTCATTAAAATGAGCCTTACGTTAGTAACACGTTGCCTCCTGAAAATAGTAGAACTTCCAAGTACTGCAACTTTTCAATTCGGCAAGTCTACGCGATTCGATTGAAGATTACAACAAATAATTTCAATTAGGTAGTTCGTGACTTAACTAAATTTTGCTCTTTTTTAGATAAATACCCTAAGTTTATTGACTTATATACTTCTTTTGGTCTATCCTCTACACCTGCAATTTCCCCATTAATTACCCATAAATCGTGACTAAAAAGGAATAAACAATGTCATCAAACGATTATCGTTTTTCATTTGGCCCTTGGAATATATCTGAAGGGGCTGATCCATTTGGACCAAATGTTCGCCCATCCATATCATTCGCTGATAAATTAACCCGCTATAAAGAAATGGGATTTGATGGTGTTCAGTTCCACGATGACGATGCGGTACCCGATATTCTTTCCAAGTCCCACAGCCAAGTTATGGCTGAATCCCGTGAAATGAAAAAAGTCCTCGACGATGCAGGTCTCGTTGCAGAATTCTCCGCCCCACGTTTTTGGGAAGACAATGACGGCATCGATGGCTCTTTCACTGCCAATGACCCCGCTGTACGCCAACGTGCAATTGATCGTGCGAAACAATGCTGCGATCAAGCTCATGAACTTGGTTCCAATATGATCGTACTCTGGTTTGCCCGTGAAGGAACTTACATTCGTGAAGCCAAAAATGCCATCGCAGCATACGATCAACTAGTTGAAGCACTGGATGCCATTCTTGATCACGACCCCACCATTGAAATTGCTATTGAGCCCAAGCCTAATGAGCCAATGGATCATAACTACGCTCCAAGCATCGGGCATGCCCTTGCTTTGTCTCATCGTACAAAAGATCCTTCCCGTGTCGGAGGACTCATTGAAAGTGCACACGCTATCCTTGCAGGATTTGACCCTTCTGATGAAATGGCCTTTGCTCTAGCCGAAAATAAACTCTTCAGTGTTCACCTCAATGATCAAAACGGTCTCAAGTACGACCAAGATAAATCCTTCGGAGGAGCTAATCTTCGTATGGCATTTAATCAAGTTCGCATACTTGAAAAAGCCAATTATGCTGCCACTGGGCGTTGGGTAGGGCTTGATGTCAAAGCCATGCGTACCCAAAAAGCCGAGGTCGCCGATCTTCACTTACTCAATAGCCATAAAATTTTCATGAATCTCGTGGAAAAGGTACGTACCTTCGACACTGAAGCTGAAGCAAAACTTATTGCCGACCGCAACTACGAAGCACTCGAAATGCTTGTACTTGACCACTTGATGGGATGCTAAAATGAGTGATAAACCTGAGATAGACACTACCGAGAAAACTCTTGATACTAAGCTAGAAAAGATCCTTGCTGATCCTTCATGCAATGAATTTATTATTGCCGACGCGAAAGATGCCGATATGGCTTTTGGTATTCCATCCACTGGACCCGCTGTAGATGGACGCCACCCAAGTCTTGCCGAATACCGTCAAAAAATGCGTGAAATTGTGGAGCAAGGAATTGTGGATATTGTGATCATGTCGGCATCCAACAGCGAAATACTCGCTCAGGAAGAAGGTATTTACGCTGACACGGCCATTACTCCTGCCGCTCGTGCCAACGATACCTCCGATATTTGGCTTGCCCGCGGTAGCTCATACACCGATACAGCCTCCAAGCCATTCCGTACAGCCACTCTGGATCATATCTTGAGTGGTCAACGTAAATCGCCCAGTAGAAAACATTTTGCAGGAGCCGATTTAGGGCTGTACTCCATGACTTTCAATAATGATCTTGAAGCGGACATCGCCTCACTCGCTGCCTTCAAGGAATTTCGATTAGAAGCTGAAAAGAAAAACTTTCGTTATTTTCTAGAGGTTTTTGCACCTAACGTCGATGGTGCTGTAGCCGATGAACAAGTGGGTCACTTTATTAACGATAATATCGCTCGTGCACTTGCTGGGGTTACTAAAGCAGGCCGGCCAGTTTTTCTTAAAATTCCTTACTGTGGCCCTGCAGCTATGGAGGAACTTGTAGCGTATGATCCTACTTTAGTGCCTGGAATCCTGGGCGGGGCCTCTGGAACGACCATGGACGCCTTCACGTTGATAGCCGAAGCCAAGAAATACGGTGGACGTGCTGCCCTTTTTGGACGCAAAATTAATAACGCTGAAGATCAACTACTCATGGTTGAAAACTTGCGCCATGTGGCTGATGGCAACATGGATGCTGTTGAAGCCACGAAAGCCTACCATGCTGGGCTTAAAGAAAAAGGTATTGCGCCATTCCGCGACGCAGAAGAAGATTCAAAAATCACTTCTCCAGAATTGCAGTATCTCAATTAGGCACTTCAATGCTTTAGAGAAGTCCCTCAACAGTTTCTATACTGTTGAGGGACTTTTTTTGTACAACTAACTTTTACCAATCCACACGAGCCGAAATAATGTCGTGTACACTTGAACTCTGCGAGTGGTGACCTTGCAACACATTCACATTACCTGGTCCCGGTTTCCACACCAAAATATGATCGAGGTTGTTGCTGTATCCTCTGAAATTAGGCAATGGGGTATACCCTAGTCCGTAATAATTGTTATACGCCAATCCTTGAGCGGTTGTATTTAAATCACCAGCGATGATCACTACACCTTGAGCGCCAACAAAGTTTTGTGCAGTCGTTAGTATGCTGCTCTGTTGCAATACGATAAATAAATCTATTAAGGCCCCACCCGGCATGTTAACACCACCTATAGGTGATGGCCCTCTCGGCGTATGCCAAGTAATCAGAAATATTCGTACTCCACCTACCGTGCAAGTGGTGTACGCCGGGGGACGTAATTGAGCAGCAGCCTGCATTGCTGCTCGTTGATTCTGATTAAGTGTAGCTAACCAAGCATTTAGTTGCGCATCGTTTGCATAGTCCCATAATTGTAATGCCCCCCCAGGGGTGATGTTGGTATGCGAACAAGCCAAATACCCTGCTCCGCCACCATTGGGCAATTCCACACAATGATCCGGTGGTCGATTGATATTGGGACCTAAGCTCACTTGGGTCGCAGCTGTTGCAGGATCAGTGTTCATCATGGTGTATATCGCTCCACCTGCAGCATTTTGGGCCTCCTGTATAACAAAGATATCTACATCAGGGTGGTCAAGTGCATACATCTGAGCCAATTGGGCTTGCGCCCCTTGAAGTTCTACACCCTTTTGGGCATTCTCTCCTGTACTGTTCCAGCTTATAATTCGAACTTGTGGCATAAGATTCTCCTAGGTTTGTGTAATATCAGTACTAATATAGTAAAGTAAATTGATTTGTTTGTCAACATAGAAAATAAGATTCAGATTCCTTGAATAAATCACTCTCTTTGGCGGTATCTCAATCAATTGAATTGTTTAAGTCTTGAAATAGTGTGGGGATAGCGGTAGTGTAGATAAATTAATGGGGTCAAACATTTGTTTTATTTAACAGAGAATGGGAGAAGTAGAAATGGGAAACAAAGCATTAATTGGGTTAATTGTTGTCGTTGTAGCCGTGTTAAGCGTGCCACTACTCTCTTCAAGTAGTAAACCTGTCACGCCAAACGAAGTAGTTACGGCCTTTATGGAAGCATCCGAAACAGGAGTTGCTGAAAATGTTCGACCCTACGTGACTGCTAAAGCATGGGAACAATTCGGAAGCGATTTTGAAGGTGAACCTTCAGACACTCAATATGTCATTTATGAAGGTACAATCAATGGAACAGAGGCAACCGTCCCTACTCAATTCACAAAAGAAGGGACTTCGATTAGTGCGACGGCCTTATTGCGTCAAGAGTCGGGTCTTTGGTTAATCTATGGGATGAATATGTCTGCCCAAGGGATGGAGTTCACCTTAAACTTTGAAGATCCTGAAAAGATGTACGAAGACATCATGGAGAAAGCGATGGCCATGATGCCTCCTGAAGTTCTCTCTACTATGACACCTGAAATGAAACAACAAATGATGGATGCAATTAAAAAAGAAGCTGAAAAGTATAAGTGATCGGCTTAGTTTTTAATCGTAAACCAATTTCCTTGTGCGGAAGTCCAGTGTATCGAATTTAATAATTCGCTGGTAGCTGTGGCTGGATAGTTGGTGCCCCCGCGGGTTTCATAGGCTATAGATGGTGTGATGGATATATGTTCTCCAAGAACTGATATGGAAATGGGGGAGTCATGTCTAAAATTAAATTGCCCCTGTTCTCCTTTGATTGAGAAATGAGATACATCAATTAACGATACGCCATCATGATCGCGAACAATACTAAAGGCAGCATCTGTGTTGACAACAGTACCGTCGGCATGCTCTGTAGTCCCCGGTCCAAAGGCTATATAGTATCGATGTGATGTAGTCTCTAAAATTAGTGCATCTTTACGATTCTTGGCAACTTTAACAGAGTTTAAATTGGGTTTATCTAGCCACGCATTCCAAATAGCCAAGAATGGCTCATCATCATGTCTGCGAACACACAACGATTGTGTGGTGGGATGATTTTCCGTTACCACGGCATTGTTCAAAGGATAAGTTTCCAATGAAAATACCTCTGTGTCAGGTGCTTCTAGCATCATTAACTGCGATGTTACTTCGCCTACACTCCATTGAGCAGTCCAGCGATCGGATGTCGTTACGCCTTGTGCAGAATTCGAACCGTTCTTCAGCCACTCTTTCGGTTCAAAATTCAATTCTTGTGTGCTAATGGATAAGGTTGGCCTCATGCCTCCATGATGGACCATCCAATCATGCACCTTACCACCTTCTACTCTAAATAAATCAACAGTGATATCCCCTACTAAAGCGACAGATCTTCGATATTTTTTGGTCTTAGGATAAATATTGTCCCCATGAAGCTCTGCAAATTGCACAACAGGGGAGGTATGGAAAAACTGTACAGTTGGTAATTCCTCATCCTTTAAACGCTCCCCTTGGTTTTGTGACTGCATATCAATAGTTACGGTATTGTGCATCTGTGAATAAGTACCCAAACTGCGTAAGGTAGATTCGTTATAGGGAACACTTTTCTCTAGGGCCAATAATTCACCTTGTGAATACAACGTCATGCCCAGGCGGTCTGCATGCTGATGTGAACCCCCTCTAATTAGAGAGTTTAATCCCACCCAGGTACGATTGTTGTTCCATTCGCTTCGCAGCGACACCCACCCACTGGATAAATTAGAACTCGTATATGGAGTTTCATGTTGCTCAATGAAATTTGCGCCATACAAGAAACCTTCCCAAGAACGTTTACCATTACGGAACTTCTCATAGTCTCCAACAGCCTTGATATCAAAATAACGATACCCCACTTCAGCTGTCATGGTATAGGTTTCCATCCCTGCTCGCGCTTTTGTACTATCGCCGATTACAGTCATAGTCCGATCCGGCATTGCCATCGACATGAACCATTCCAAAGCATTGTGGATGACTTGACCGCCTTTACTTTCTTTGCGGGTCAAATCATAACGGTCCGCAGGAAAACGTATGGGGTCCATTTTCGAAAGGTTATGCGATAGCACGGAAAATTCACACAAATGAGTCAGTGGGTACAGATGATAGCCAGAGCACAATTCCCAAAAAGCCCCGTCCTCGTTAAAGTGAGTTTCTAAAATACGGTTCATACTACGATGCTCTGGTAAGGACTCAGCGTTATATTTCCCAAATCCAAAGGCCCAATCAATCAAATCCTCGCGTTCTAATGCCAAGCCGACTTGAACGATGGTTCTGTGCCACTGGTAAATGTTGTTGTGGTCATAAACATAGAAGGGCTCTATCATGATGTCATCGAGCAAGCGAATCAGTACATCCTTTTCAAAGATCGCCTGTTGCTCATCACTCATTCGATCTCGCAGTAATTCATAAGCCTGCGCGAGGTGATGTAGAATCTTGTTGTCTCCCTCACGATGGTATGTAAGAATCCGATTGTATTGCTTGTACGTAGGCGCTGTGGGGGAGACATTCGGAGAATGCCGTAACGGTAGGGTTGGTAATACTTCTGCATACAGCATTAATATCTCGATAGCGCGATTTTGCAACGCGCGGTCCGATTCCATGCGACCAATCAATGCCATGTCTTGTAGATGTGCCGAAGTGGTTAAATGGAACAGGCATATCCAACCATCATATACAGTGCCGTGATAAGGATGGTCCGTTTTATATATCCCTGCATCCGTTTCTTGTGGAAAGGTTTTTTTGCATACTGGGCATTTAAGATGATCCGGGTTCAATTGGTTAAAACTTAACCGTACACGATCATCAGGACATGAGAGGTTGTGGTACACATTTCCACCACGTCTTGGAAATATTTCATGTAGTTCCTCAGTCGTTAAATTAACCCAGGGCTGTAAATTGCGTTCACGACTCGCATACATGTTCTCTGCCCAAGGGAGTGTATCTATCTTTTCTTGTAATTCAACGATTTTCGCATCGTCCAGCATTCCGGCTGGGTGTTGCCACGTAACCGAAGAAACACTTAACACTATAAATGCGCATAAAGAAGACATGCACCCCTCCAGACTATTTTGATATTAAGGAAAAATTCCCTGAACATCAGGTGATGTTCAGGGAATGGTAATTCAAGAATCAAGGGTTCCTACAGATGATATTCGCCACGACCGGGGGAGCCTAGAAGTCGGTTTGCATCGCGGTCATTTTTAATGCGTTCGCGCTTACCATCCCATTCAACAGGGCGCCCAATTCGGTATGAAATATTTGCTAAAATACACAGCGTGCATACTTGATGACCTGCAGCTATATCCATAATTGGCTTTTCACGTGATTTGATGCAATCAAACCAATTCTGGTGATGGCCTGGGCTTTCAAAGGCATGTTCGCCATTTGTAGGCGGTGTGTAATTACGTGCTTGTGACTCGGCAAATGTGCCTCCATCGCCACCCCCTACAATCAGCTTACCCTTTGTGCCGTGATAGGTGGCACCAAAAACATTGTGGAAGCTATCCACTAAGTTATGCGTCTCCGGTACTGTGCCCGGTTGTTCCCATATGATGGTTAAGTCTGGTTTTTTGAATTTGAACTCTACACGGAAATTTGTCCCGCAATCCCATAAGCCGTTCACATGTGGATCGGCTGTAGTGGATACAGAAACTGGGCTGCAATCATCCAAATCCATGATCCATGAAATAACACTTAATACGTGTGCACCACGATCGCGAATTTGGCCACCCCCAAAGTCTAACATCCATCGGAAGTTCCAAGGAACCATTGTTGGGTTATAGGCACGCCATTCAGCAGGTCCAAGCCACTTGTCCCAATCCAAATCAGCAGGAGGGGCTTGGTTTTGGGATGGGTCACCACCCAAGCGATTGTCTTCATGCCAGCACACAATTTTTTTCACATCACCAATCTGGCCATTGCGAATATAATTCCACGAATCAATTGCTGCCTGTGTCGAGCGACCTTGTGAGCCAACTTGCATGACGATATTATTGCGGCGAGCAGCTTTTAACATAGCTCGGCCTTCTTCTATCGTCTTACTCGCAGGTTTTTCACAATACACATCCAGCCCACGGTTTGCCGCATCAATTGCCATCAAACCATGCCAATGATCCGGCGAAGCGATTAAAACTGCATCCAAATCTTTACGATCCAATAATCTTCGGTAATCGTTATATCCCTCAGCGTTGCCACCTGTAAAATCAATTGCACGATTTAAATGTGGTTTGTATACATCGCATACCGCTGGGATATGCACGTCTGCACGTCCACTCAAAAACTTTAAATGGCTTGTTCCCTGACCACCGGTTCCAATGACCCCTATTGATAATTTATCATTCGCCCCGGCACGGCCTTTAGCCGCCATTACACCGCTCGGTAACACCATAGGGGCTACTGCGGCTGTACTGCCCGCGGCTAAAAACTTTCTGCGGGATATAGACGGTTTAGAACCCTCAGACTTC
>CALLLL010000144.1 GCA_938082445.1 uncultured bacterium | reverse complement strand
GGGTGGGTCGACTTATTGATGACGAGCGGGCAGTATCAACACATGCCGCCGCTTCCCTATACACCCGGTCTTGAATACAGTGGTGTTGTGGCATGGAAGGGGAATGATGTCTCTCATGTCTCCATTGGTGATCGTGTGCATGTGGATGGCTTTGTGTCGGGTCCGCGATCCCCTGGTAAGTATCAACAATACGGAGGCTTTGCGTCATATGCAGTGGCCCCAGCGGAGGCGGTGTTAACTATTCCCGATGGATTTTCCTTTGATGAAGCCTGCAATTTGTTGGGTTCTTACGAGACTGCGTATCATTGCTTAATCGCTTGCGGAAACTTGAAAGCAGGTGAAACGGTATTAATACATGGTGCATCTGGGGCAACAGGGCTTGCGGCTGTTCATATAGCCAAGATAGTTGGTGCAACAGTGATTGCTACTGGACGCAATGATGAAAAACTGCAAGTGGTCAAAGAGCAAGGCGCCGATCATGTGATTAATTGTGGATTGCCCAATGGTGAAAAAGGCGTACGCAAATTCCGGGATGAAGTTAAAGCGTTGACCAATGGTCTAGGAGTCGATGTGGTCTACGATGGAGTTGGAGGAGATATTTCCCTTGAGACGTTACGTTGTGTACAGTTTGGGGCACGGTTTTTGATTGTAGGTTGGGCATCAACCCCTCTGGTGGCGAAGGGTAAAGGGCAGCGAAGTGCTCCCAATGCGAATGTGCTTCCTACGAATTTAATCTTAATGAAAGGGCTCCAAGTATTGGGTTGCCCGGCAGTGATTTCTGCTCAAAAAAATCCAACGTTGCGCCCGACACGATTGAAGCAAATTCGAGAATGGGTTGAAGAAGGAAAAATTAAGCCGCATATTTCTCATCGCTTTAAACTTTCTGAAGTGAAAGAAGCCTTAATAGCAAAATGGACAGGGAAAATTATTGGTGGGTGTGTGCTACATCCTGATTAATATAGTTACTGAATCCAAAAGACTTATTCCCCTGGAGTGGGAAGTGCCGATGTCCATTGAGCGACATCATTGCTATAGCCTAAATGGTTGATACGTTGGAGGGATTTGCCCTCACCATCGGCATCACTCGGCCAAGGGGATTCATCTCTATATCGTATAGTGTCCACTAAAATATATTGAAGTTCGTCATCATCTTCATCGCCTGGCATACTTAAGCTGAGTGTTTCGCCCGCATTATTTAATTGTCCAGAAAATGGTCCCAAAATAGTCGTGTCATTAGGAGGAGAATAGTGCTCGGTAAAAGCAAGTACGTTCTTGGGGATTATTAGATACTCATGGGCTTGAATAGTTGTATTGCTTGGGAAGGTGTAGTGTATACCATTACTGAACTTCCAAGAATTACCATCCTCATCATACAATTCAATCGGACTGTTACTGGTGTTGTAGATCTCGATAAACTCCAAGTCGATGGAAGTTGGGTGATACATGATCTCAGTTATAATGATAGGGCCAACCAATGGAAGGGCATTGGGTGCGCCTGGGGTTGTGATACTCATCATAGTGAATTCGTATTCTCCAGTGCTTTTTTGATGGCGTCCCATTGAAACACCCGTTTCGGATGCACCGAATGTTTGGTTAATTCGATAACCAGAGAGTTCTCCGTCTACACTTGAAGATAACAAGACCGATTCTCCATTTTCACTTAATGCAAATGTATCATGAGAGCCGGGGGAATCCGAATTGCCAAAATGGTCTGACTGGTTAAATACAATTAGTCCACCCGCAGGAATGATGGTGCCGGATGCGATCTCATATTTTTGTAATTCATCTTCTTCGTCACTTAAATACCATCCGCCTATATCGATTGCATTTTCAGAGGTGTTTTTGAGTTCAATCCAATCAGGCGCTTCATCATGCGAATGCGCCAAAATTTCATTGATTTGAATTGAGCCAGGACGTGGAGAGCTAGGGTCTTCAGTTCCGGGCGATCCCCCCAATAGGGTACTTGGGCGCCATCCATCTTTTTCTCCCCCATAAATTGGAGTCTGTTGTGGTGCTGACTAGAGAAAAACCACCTCCGTTGCTGATGGTATACCAACTATTTTTGTATTCGAAATCGAGGATTGTTGCGCCTGTAGAATCCTGGAGGCGTATTCGTTCACCATCATTGTCTAAAGCGCCCGAGTACTCATTTTCCTGGGTAAGCTCCGTGTCATATTCATCATTAAATTCCTCTACATTTCTGGCCAACACAACCGATTCGCCCGGAGATAGTACTGTCGAAGAAAAGGTGTAATGAATACCATGCGTAAAGGTCGCATTAATTAAGTCAATTGATTCTGACCCATCATTTTGAATTTCGATAAACTCGGCCAATGGATTCGAGGGATGATACATTAATTCAGTAATACGTAAATGAGGAGTGATACTTTGCGTTACGAATGTCGCTTCGTTTAAGGCACTCCATTCACCATCATCGAGTATACGGGCTTTAACGTGGTTATTGTTGGTTAAGTTAATCCCTTCACTATAGACTAAAGCACCATCGGAAACGGCTGCAGGTGTAAATACATATTCTATGTCTTCAGGTTCATCGAGTGGATCACTCTCCAGCGCTAGAGTAGTCGATGGTTGACGGGGATCAGTTCCATCAAGCGTATAGTAGATGATGCCTGATTCATTTGAATTGAGCATTGTTAATGCATGGGGAGCAGTAGTATAACCACCGTGTTGTGCATCCCCATTGAGTTGAAATGAAGGGGCATGCGTTTCAGGATACCAGCCTTTATCTCTTAACTGATTAAGTGTGATTTCTGTGCGTTGGGGGAAATATACATCTCTGGTTTCATGGACTACAGGTAGCCAATCATCATTGCGTGTACGTGCGTTGGATGTGGTCGTATCGCCCCACCGTGCTGATTCAGCAATAATGGCTAAATCAATCTCATTGGCCCGTGCCATAAATCGTTCTGTATTTACAGTGGATGTAAGGGGACCGTCATTAAAAAAATGGCGATGAGCGTGATCGGCTAACTGCATACGGTATTCTGGGTGAGCCGCGAGTTGTTGGTGAATCCATTGCGGGTTTGATTTTTCAAATAGATCTCCGGCAGGAAATGGCCCTGTGCGATTTCTATAAAGCTCGTTTCCATGGCCTGTTGCATTGCCGACGAGTAAGGAATTCTCGGCATCATGTACCATGGTTTTAAATCCATCAGGAAACTCCCGGTTGTACACGCAATAGAAATTATTGGGATTTTGATTGGATGAAAACTTAGATATTGGACCATCAAAATTCCCCGTGTACAATATGATCAGCATATAGTCGATAAGATTGTCGATATCGATTAAATGCTCATATTCATCATTTGGACTTCCATCGGGACTTCTCCCTTGGATACGATAGTAGGCAGAGTCCCCTTCCAATCCCTCATTCGCTTCATTCCATAAACGCCCCCAAGCATCTATATTGCCTTCGATTGCTTGAATTTCGGATACTGTGCGATCTACTTTGAGGACGTCAAAATCATCTTTCTCTCCTCCTAAATAGCTGGCAACATGATGGGAATCGCTGCGCTCTTGGCTTTGATAAATGCCCCAGTATTCACCATTAATATATAAATGGTAAAAGCGGCTACGGGTATAAGGATGTCCCATGTCACGTTGGGTATCACGAGAAAAAACGTCACGGAGCATAATGTTGTATTGCCCATTTTGATCTTGATAGGCCCAAGAAAAATTTTGAGCTGTTCGAAGATCTATCTTCTCAAAGCGATCTATACCTTCATCGTCAAACAAAGGGAAATCAAGTGTGTCGTCACCATATTCTTCACGGAAAATAAGCCGAAAGCTATGTTTTGCATTTTTTCCTCTTCGACTGGAACCACCACGAATGCGGAGTCCTGCATTGATCTGAAATTCATCACTGTCATCGGGTGTAATTAACTCAACTGAAGTAGGGCGTTCCCATTCATACCCTCTTTCTAAAGCATTTACATAAATGCCCGTATTGGAATCCATTAAGTGGTCAAGGTCAGTAACGAGAGATATTGAAGGAAGTGCAAGAAGAGCGTCATCAATTAAATCCTCGTAATCATCGTCTTCAACCACATCCTCATCCATGCCATAAACCAGTACTTGTGTGTTGACCGTGCTGCTTGGCCATCCTGGGCCAGGGGGCTCATTATTTTCGGATGGGGTGATAATTTCATCTAAAAATAAATACGTTTGTGTATCTACATTAGATGCAATCCAATTGTCTCGATAAGCAATAGCACGCACAATGGTAGTTGTATCGATGTTTTTGGGAGTGGTATAAATGGTACCAACAGTAGGTGATGGAGTGCTACCATCCAAAGTGTACCGGATAATGGCTCCGCGTGTTTCAGTTGATAAAGAGAGCATGAAACTTTGATCATAAAATCCGCGATCGTGACTAAACTCAGTGTCGCCAACTGTCATCACTGGAGGTGAATCGCCTGCTTCGCCAGGTGTGCCCCCTTCTTCGTAACTACTGCCCCAATTGCTCGGGGAATTAGGATCTCCCAAAGGGTCGAGTATGACTAAGGAATGGCCTTCACCATCAGCTTCAGTAGGCCAATTACCGGTATCATCATAGGTAAAACTTAGGAACTCAATGTTATCGGGCGATTGCAAAGTGATAGTCTCGCCACTATTGGCTAATGCACCTGAATATAGCTCATCCGGTGCGACACTATACTCTTCATCGAATTCTTCCTCGTCCGTATCGCGTACCAATACGATATATTCACCCGGTGATAAAATCGATTCTTCAGGAAAAGTAAAAACAATGCCATTACTAAAATATACACCCGATAGGTCTATAGGGTAAGCACCTGTATTTTTAAATTCTATAAATTCTACATCGTCATCATCGGGGTGATACATAATCTCTGTTACCCGCAACCATCCTAAAGGCGCCCCAGAGCCCAAGGGTGAAGATACAATTCCCAATCGAAAAGGACCATCAAACGCCCTTAGAGTCATAGGGTATTGAAGAATATCAGTTTTATGAGAATCACCCGAAGCTATATGGATAGAACCACCACTTGTGACAGTAGCTATGGCTTGTTCGAGTGTGTCAAATGGGGTAGTTGGTAAGCCTTGTTCTATACCAGGATAACTTAGATCGACCCAGACATTCATTTGGGCAGAAGAGTATGAGCTACTCATCAGTAAACAGATGAATAGTGATATGATATTTCCATACCTATGTCGATTGCGCATATACACTCAAAACTCCAACTTCCCAGTGGGTGAGAAGGCGACCTTATAGGGATTGATTAATCGTTTAGTATCGTGTATTAATGAGCATAAGTCAACTAATTAAGTGTAATATCAAACAAATGAGGGTGTACCTTTCTACGGCTTTTGGGATAAATTCTTTATTTTTCTTTGGCCTATAGCAGTAGAATAAATTCGCAAATCTTTAATGTGTCCATTGAAAAAATCGTGTTGACCTAAACCGATTTTTATGGATTCGGAATTATTGAACTTAATGTCAGCGGATGCTTTTTTATTAACCATATGTCCATTGATGAATAATTTCATATCCGCTCCTTTTCGTTGAGCAGTAATATGTGCCCAGCCAGCGGGTAATTCGTAATCATGGCTTATGCAGCGACCGGATTCGTAACTGTAAATTTTACCTGAAGGTAATACGCCGCAAAAAAGTTTTCCATCAAACACCGCCATGCTCCAGGCGCGGCGATATTTTACATCAGGAGTGGTGTCGAGTTGGCCAGTGTTGGTCCAGGTATTGTTGTCTTCATACCGATACACTTGGGCCAAGGGAAGTGTTCCGCCGTATAGTTTTCCATTGTACACCGCCATGCCCATGCTTTCGCGTTCATCGCCCAATTGACCTCTGTCATGCCAATCATTTGGTGTACGAAGTTCGAAAACCTTACCTGTTGGCCAAGATCCCACAAATAAGCCTCCTTGGTATTGCATAAATGAATAGGTTTGCGTGGTGTCCGGTGGAGTACCGTAAGAAGTCCAATTGGGATCATCGTATCGGAAAACTCCTGAATAATTGAGATCGAATCCCGTTCCATAGAGATGACCATTGTGTACACCTAATGCTTCGATGCGTCCACCTGGATTACCAAGGTCTTTCCATTGTTGATCACCTTCATACACAAATAGACCCGCTGGGTTATACAGGGAGGAAGCATATAATTGTCCATTAAAAGATGCGAGGCCATATATGGCTTCAATGTCGCCTAACTTGCCACAGTCCTCCCATGTTTGATTGCCTTTATATCGAAATACGCGACCTCCATGCAGGGTGTTCTCTGAATCACCCAGTGCCGAACCGCGTGATCGGTAGTGTGATGCAGCCGCATAGAGTTCACCATTATGTACCGCTAAAGCTGAAACGGCATTACTGGGATATGGCGACCCGCAGTCTTCCCAAGTAGTTCCATTGACGTATCGGTATACATGACCAGCTTCATCTTTGCCGTGTTCAAACGTACTGGCATATAAATCTCCATCAAAAACACATAGTGACATCGGGTATACAGTGTTTCCTGGTCGTCCACGATCTACCCACCCACTGGGGTTTTGACCATCATCTAAACCAAAGAATACGTTTCTGTAATTGGATTGACCGCACACCACGCCATGGTAATTCATTATGCCTAGGTTGATACCGGACCTTTTTTCGGGATCGTACTTGGTAAATAAGTCGCCCAAGGTATCGTCTAAAACGGAATCGGTGTGTACCCACATAGCAATTGTGAAATCGCCATCGCCAAGTGATAGTGAATTGGTATGAGATATTTCTATCCAAGAATCTCGCCCATTAAATAATGCACCTCGTTGAGAATCAAAGGTTATTGCATGGTCATTCCCATGGTGTTGGTTGCCGGAAATATCCTTTGCGTCATTGAGTAATGGCCAATGTGCTAGTAATTTTGAGTCGGCATATGTCATGTGAGTGCTCAGTAAAAAAGCAAACAATATTATATTGATATAACATCTTCCGGCTTTCAGTAAACACATGATGGAATCCTCTAACTGGTTAAGAATAGGGGCAATATCTGAATATTCTACTTCACCATAGGATGGGTGCAAAGTTCAATAACTCATTATTTAATCATCTCTGTATATTTATTATATAGTGGTATATGATAAAGGCTAATCTCGAGGTTATGCGATAAACAAGGAAATACCCTATGTACCCTTATGTACTATCAGACCGAAACGGTTTCAAAACGATTATCAGTCAACCTTGTTTGAGATGGTTTATACCTCTCTTGTTAACCCTATTCGTTTGGCCGATTCAGGTTCAAGCTGATGAAAAGCCATTTCAAGCTGGAGTCAGCGCCATTGATATCAGCCCTCAAATATACCCTGTTCGTGTCAATGGTAGTTTTTTAGAGCGGCAAGCCACCGAACTATTGGATCCCATATTTGCACGGGCTGTTGCATTGGACGATGGAAAAACTCGAATAGTTTTATGTGTAGTGGATTCATGCATGATGCCGCAGGATTTAATTGATCGTGCAAAAGCCATGGCTCATAGTTTCACGGGACTTCAAATGGATCGCATGATGGTATCGGCAACACATACCCACAGTGCACCCTCTGCGATGGCCTGTCTCGGGAGTAGAGAAGATCCAGCATATGTTGAGTTTCTGCCCGGAAAAATTGCCGAAGCAATTGAAGCTGCGGTCAACAACCTTCAACCTGCCCAAGTGGGCTGGGCTTCGGTGGATGATTGGGCGCATGTCCACAACCGCCGATGGATCCGACGGTCTGATAAATTGTTGGTGGACCCCTATGGTAAGGCCACTGCCCGTGCCCATATGCATCCAGGTTTTCAAAGTAAAGACATTATTGGCCCTTCAGGTCCCGTAGATCCGGAATTAAGTATTTTGGCAGCTCGAGCATTGGACGGTACGCCTATTGCCTTACTCGCGAACTATGCTCCACATTATTTTGGATCTGGGATTGTTTCAGCAGATTACTATGGAGTGTTTTGTAATGAAATGGCGCAATTGTTAAATCAAGAATCCAGTGAAGGGGCTTTTGTTGCAATGATGTCACAAGGCACCAGTGGTGACCAGTTTCCCAATGACTATCATTCGAAGAAGAAACCACCTTCGATGGAACTCTATGCCAAAGAATTGGCGGCTAGTGCTAAAAAGGCGTACAACTCTATTGTATGGCATGACAAACCACCTATAGTCATGACGGAAATAGTGATTAATCTAAATTATCGTCAGGCCAGCGAAGAGCGCCTTGCGTGGGCCAAAAAAACTCTTTCCGAAATGAAAACAGAACTGCCTACAGGCTGGCCGGAGGTATATTCGCAAGAAGCGCTTATTCTTCATGAGCGTAAAAATAGTGATTTGAAATTACAGGCCATACGCATTGGAACATTGGGCATTACAACGTTTCCCAATGAAGTGTATGCAATCACAGGGCTAAAAATGAAACGTCAAACGCCTTTGGAAAGTCACATTAACATTGAATTGGCAAATGGGGCGGTAGGGTATATCCCGCCTCCCGAGCAACATGAATTAGGCGGTTATACCACTTGGGCTGCACGAACCGCTGGACTTGATGTGTTAGCGGAGCCCATTATCGTTGATACGTTATTAGGGGCACTGGAGGAAGTGTCGGGGGAAAGACGAAAGCTATTGATTGAGCATGACGGACCATATGCAAAAACCGTCAAAGCCGCAAAACCAGTGGCCTATTGGCGCTTGAATGAAATTGAAGGTCGCGTGGCACATAGTGCAATAAAATATGGGCCTTCAGCGAAACTATCGGGAGGAGTCGCTGTATACTTGCCCGGTGTGGCGACAGGTGCTGGTGGGGGGGATGAACAAGTGCTGATGTACTCTTCGTTTTCAGGCCCTGAACAGTTTAATCGTTCGATGCATTTTGTAATCGATGGCCGATTGGAAGCCCAGGTCCCTGAACTTGATGAAAAGGCTTCAGTAGCCTTTTGGTTTTGGTTAGGGGAGGTGAGCGGCGTTAGTCAACGAAGCGGTACCTTGTGCACGCTCCCTTCCAATGATGCATTGACCTATGACATGGATGAGTCGGGTGAAACCACCCTAACTCTTGTGTCAGGAAAAGATTCTTCCGTAGTAAGTAAAAGTGTGGAGACGTTTAGCCCCGGCAAATGGCATTTTGCTGTGTTAGAAGTACATGATGGAAACATACGCATCTTTGCAGATGGTTCAAAAGAAGCAAGTGCAACACTTCCGCTCTCAAATTCAATGAATGATACTCCTCTTCGCTTTGCAAAAGGGATGGAAGGTAAGCTTGATGAAATTGCTGTTTTTGATCGCATATTAACACCGAAAGAAAAGGAAATGCTTTGGCGTCTGTCAGGTGTTCCTGCCAAATGGCTAAAAGATGAACAAAAAATAGAGCTTGCGAGGCAAGAAGCCATAAATCGAGCAAAACCGCCTATTTTTCCCAATAAATATAAGGATGTAGTAGCTAGTTTAAATCCAGTTCTACAATCAAGTTTAAATGAGCCTCATCCGAAACTTGAATTGGAGTCGGGTGCACAGTTGACAGAAGCGACATATGTAGAATTTGCGGCAGGCCGAATAAATTTACGCAATGAAAACCTAGATGAAAACTATTCAATATCTTTATGGTTCAAAAACATACTTCCGAATAATAATCGAGCGGTAACGGGGTATATGTTTTCGCGAGGTACAAAGAATGAACAAAGCCTACGGGGTGATCACCTTGGAATAGGGGGGACGTATCAGGGAATTCTGACAGGTAAATTAATTCTCTATAATGGAGATACTGCTAATCAAGTGGTCGCTGGTAAAACGAGTATACCCCCTGATACTTGGAACCATCTGGTAATGGTGCGTAAAGGGAATAAAATAAAACTATTTTTG
Source organism: uncultured bacterium (assembly GCA_938082445.1). Lineage (GTDB taxonomy): Bacteria > Hydrogenedentota > Hydrogenedentia > Hydrogenedentales > DTSJ01. The sequence goes on along the minus strand of CALLLL010000144.1, from coordinate 2,818 downwards.
AATGGGAGCACTGAAGCCGATATCGATTCGGAAATCCCTGTAACCAGTACTTCACCTGATTTGTTTCTTGGTTCCCGTAGCGACCACTTTGCACCATTCGAAGGGTATATGGCTCAATTCGCACTGTTTAATCGCGCCCTAAGTGATGAAGAAGCCAAAGCCATTCATGCAGCTTCCAACCAGCCAGTGGGTACAGCGAAAATGTCGCCGCCCAAAATAAAACACAAACTTGCATCGCAGCCCTTGGACCCTATATCAGGTCAAGCCTCAATTTATGTTCCAGATGGGTATACCGTAGATTTAGTTGCAGCAGAACCCCAAGTTTTTGATCCCGTTGCATTTGACTGGGATGTTGCTGGGAACCTGTGGGTTGTAGAAATGGCCGATTATCCTCTGGGTCTCGGGGATAGTAATGCGTCTGGAGGTCGAATTCGTAAGTTGGAAGATCGCGATGGAGATAGTCGCTATGAAACATCAAGCTTGTTTGCCAGTGGCCTAAATTTTCCTACGGGTATTCTTACATGGCGTGAGGGCATCATCGTGACAGCTGCTCCCGATATCGTTTTTTTACAGGACACCACTGGGGATGGGAAAGCTGATACGCGTGAAGTTTTACTAAGCGGGCTCACTCAAGGCAACCAACAACTTCGTGCAAATGGATTACGATGGGGCCTGGATAATTGGGTATATGTTGCAGCAGGAGGACATCATGGCAATTATGGGCTGGAAACAAAAATTCTATCACTCCGCACCGGTACTGAAACAAAAATTGGGAGTCGTGATTTTCGATTTCGTCCGGATACAGGAGAACTAGAACCACAAAGTGGGCCAACTCAATTTGGGCGTAATCGTGATAATTGGGGGCGCTGGTTTGGAACCCAGAATTCACATCCTCTTTGGCATTACACCTTACCGGATCATTACTTGAAACGAAATCCATACCTTGCTGTACCCGATGGGAGAGTTCATGTGCTGGGTAAGGCCAACCCGCCGGTTTATCCTGCAAGTCGTCTTCAAAAACGCTATCATAATTTTCAACAATCAGGAAGATATACCTCTGCATGCAGCGGTATGATTTATCGGGATACGCAATTATTTTCTGGTGATGCAACGAATGGCTTCGTTTGTGAACCCTTTCAAAATCTTGTGCAATGGATAGAATTGAAGCCAGATGGGGTGAGTTTTACAGGAAAGCAACAATCTGCACCCAATATGCCCGATTTCTTCGCAAGTGATGACCGATGGTGCCGCCCAGTTATGGCCCGCACGGGACCTGATGGTGGATTGTGGGTAGCTGATATGTATCGATACATGATTGAGCATCCCGATTGGTTACCGGAAAAAGGTAAACAAGAATTACTCCCTTTTTATCGAAAAGGAGATGACCGTGGCCGAATATACCGAGTGCGGAAGACCTCTGTACCAAAAGGAAATGTCCCGTCACTGCAAGCTTTGGATACTAAAGCCTTGGTTGACGAGCTTAATTCCTCCAACGGTTGGGTTCGGGATAAAGCCCAACAACTCCTCTTGTGGCGAGATGATCCAGTAGCAATACCTTTATTGAAAATGATGGCAACCAATTCATCAATACCTCTTGCGAGACTTCATGCACTGTGCACTTTGGATGGTTTGGATAATTTATCATCTGAACTGGTAACCCGTGCATTGAAGGATGCGCATCCCGGTGTTCGTGAAAATGCCTTGCGCATGGCTGAATCACGATGGACACCCAGACTGCAAAAAGAAGCACTTAATTTAGTTACTGATTCCAATGCGCGTATACGACAGCAGTTGGCTTTTACATTGGGGGCTTTTCCAGAATCATTGGAAGTAGGTAAAGGATTAAACGTACTTTTGCTTAACAATAGCGATGATGTCTTGATTCGTACTGCAGCATTGAGTTCTGCATTGCCACATCAGACCTGTCTGATAAATGAGTTACTTGCAAGTAACCACCCGGCCTTACCGAAATTACGAATATCTATTGCGGAAATGGCGTTGGCTAGTGGTAATAAAAAAGCCTTAGCGCAATTGGTTAACCCCTTATTTAAAAAGGCGTACAGCAATCTTAGTTCACATCTTGCTGACGAATGTGCACAACTATTGAGTTTGCTAAAAAGACATAACACGACTATCCAAACATTGTGTGTTGATGCAAGTTCAAGTGAATTAATTGCTTTGGATTCCAATTATTCGGCTTTGGTTGGAAAAGCACGCTCTATACTTGCGGACTCGCAATCGACTTCAGATAAGCAAATAGCAGCGGCCATACTGCTCACATCCTCGATAGCGGATCAAAAGCTTGTATTGCACTATGTTTCAACTCAAATTACTCCCGATACTTCACAAAAAAAATTAGAGACTATTGTCCGCGTCATGTCTCAACTGCATGAGCCAGAAGTAGCTGATTTGTTGCTTGGTGTGTGGGCGGATATGCCGACTAAGATACGTGCACAGATAATGGTTGTTTTGCTTTCTCGTATTGAATGGACGCAGCAATTACTCCAAGCTATTAGCCAGGGTGAGGTGCTTGGTGAGCAACTTGCACCAGTTCATCGTGCGCGTTTGATGAATCATACTGAACCGTCGATTAAAACGTTGGCTTTAACGCTCCTTAAGCAGCACAATAAAACGGAGAGAAGCAAAGTGGTGGAGCAATTCGCTCCAGCCTTAAGCCTCAATGGAGAAGCCAGTAAAGGCCAAATTAAATATGCAGAACTATGTGCTTCTTGTCATAAATTTGGTGCTAAAGGCTTTGATATTGGTCCTGACTTAAGTACTGTGTCCGAGCATCCTACAGAAAAGTTGCTGGCCAATA
>CALLLL010000143.1 GCA_938082445.1 uncultured bacterium | reverse complement strand
CGATACTCTTGTCCAGGGCGATACATGAGTGCATCGCCAAAAGAAATAGCACTGGCCATCACCGTTTGAATAACGATAATGGCCAGTAGGTATGTATAGGGTTTCCCGGTCATGTGTTTCCTTATTTACCTAAGATAACTTTTTTGCCGGTATCACTTGATTTATAGGCAGCCAAGGCTACTTCTAATGCATCGCGTCCGGCTTTACCGTTCATCTCCAACTTTTCTTTACCTTCTACGATGTCCAACCAATGTTTGATTTCTACATCCCAGCCGCCTTTGAGCGGTGTTTTGTCGAGCGTCTTCCATTTGGCTGAACCGTCACCACCGGCAGAGGCATCGCCTTCGCACAATTGAAGACCTTTGATGTAATCGCAGATCAAGGAGCCTTCGGTACCGTAGACTTCCACCCCAGAAAACCCAGGTTGACTCGTCCAGCCCACTTCGATGTATCCAAGTGAACCGTTCTTGAATTCAACTTGTAAGAGCGCATTGTCATCAACGGGGATTTTCTTAACCAATGTACGTGACATCCCATTGACGGCCACAATGGGTCCCATCATCCAAAGAGCAAGGTCGATTGCATGAATTCCCATATCCAATAGTGCGCCACCAGCAGCGAGTTTAGGATTGTAAAACCAAGCATTTTTAGCCCAACTGGGATATGGACCACCGTGCGCAAAACGCACACGAATCATGAATGGTTTACCGATTTTTTTATCTTTGACTAACTGACGACATTTTTGAGGACCGCGAAAGAGACGGTGGGTAAACCCAACCATCAATTTTTTGCGGGCTTTCTTAGCCGCAGCAATCATCTTATCCGCATCTTTAAGGTTGGTCGCGATAGGCTTTTCGCACAATACGTGACATCCAGCTTTTAATGCCGCAATGGCATTTTCAGCATGGAAGGCATTGGGGGTACAGATGCTCACAATATCCAAATCTTCATTCTTGAGCATTTCTTTGTAATCGGTGTAGCCTTCTACTTTACCAAAACGCTCTTTAATCTCATCGTGACGCTCGGCAGTGGGTTCGGCAAAAGCGACGACTTTGCTGCGGCGATCTTTTTTATAGCCGGGAAAGTGGCATTCCTGAGCAATCGCCCCTGCACCAATAATTCCGACTTTATAGACTTTTTTCTTAGCTGTAGCCATTTAAATAATAACTCCTAAACGGTTAAGTGGATGGTTTAATGGTGTAGTTTAATTGACAGCCACCATTAATACAACTTAACCGGGCAAAAAGGCACACCGAACCCTTGGTTTATTTAACCATTAATACCCCGATATCAATGAAAGTTGCCCTTAAAATCAGGCTAAAATATCGTGAAGTACATTGCCGTGAACATCGGTCAGACGTAAATCGCGCCCGCCGTGGCGGTAGGTGAGGCGCTTATGGTCTAAACCCATTTGGTGCAATACAGTAGCCCACAGATCATAAACGGTTGTCTTGTTTTCAGTCACGTGATAGCCATATTCATCCGTAGCTCCATAAATGGTCCCGCCTTTAATCCCTCCACCAGCCATCCAAATACTGAAGCCATAAGGATTATGATCTCGACCATTGCCACCTTGCGAGAATGGCGTCCGGCCGAATTCACCCGCCCAAATCACCAGTGTCTCATCCAATAATCCTCTGGACTTTAAATCTTTGAGTAATCCACCGATGGGTTGGTCAACTTGTCTCGCCATATTCTCATGGCCACTTTTGATATTACCGTGTTGATCCCAGGGATTTGGCGATTGCCCACCGCCCATTTTTTCCGGCAAACACGTCAACTCTACAAATCGTACTCCGCGTTCAACCAACCGTCGAGCCAATAGGCATTGATGACCATAAGCCGCTGTCACCCCATTGGTTGAATCCATGCCATACAGTTTTTTAGTGGCCTCGGTTTCTCCTTTAATTTCACACAATTCAGGCACTGCGGCTTGCATACGAAAAGCAGTTTCATAATTATCAATGGCGGCTTCTACTTCGCTGTGCCCTTCAATCGACTTAACAAACATTTCGTCCAATGACTTAATCGTATTGAGCCGTTCACGCTGCGTTCGTAGGGTTTCCAATGGCCGGATGTGCTGAACTGGCCGTGGACTGTCGCCATAAATCATCGCACCTTGATGCTGAGCAGGCAAGTAGCCATTGCTATAGAGTCCAACACCGCCATGGGGTACATTTGATCCACCACTACGCAACACTACGAAGCCGGGTAAATTCTCGGCATCACTGCCCAAACCATAATTTACCCATGCCCCCGCACTGGGGTGACCCATGAATGGAATACCGGTGTGCATAAAATAATTGCCTTGGGCATGTTCATTCACGGAACTGGTCATTGAACGTACTACCGCGAGCTCATCCACACTTTCCGCTACATGAGGAAACAAACTACTTACTGGAATGCCGCTTTCGCCATGTTGTTTAAAATCCCAGGGAGACGCAAATATATTACCATTATTATTGAATTGTGTACGTTCGACTTTCACGGGCATTGGTTTGCCGTGTTCTTTGGCCAATCGAGGTTTAGGATCAAAAGTATCGACATGCGACACCCCGCCAGACATATAACAAAATATTACATGCTTGGCTTTGGGCATGTGATTCGCAGCGATTGAGGCCGCAGCCACTTTAGGGGAGGACACCAACCCAGACAAAGCCAATGCGCCAAACCCTGTAGAACATTGCGCCAGCATTTGACGGCGTGTAATGAGATGTTGTGGCAATTTATCATTCATAAGTTCATTCCTTCGCCATCCTCTAATGCAAATAAATAAATTCTTTTAAACTAAATAGAGACTGAGTCAACTCAACCCAAGGCTGGGAAGGCCCCGCCAAAGGTTTCAGGTCATCTAATTGTTGATTAATGCTATCCAGCTCTTTCACTTGCGCACCCGCTACAGTCTTCTTTTGTTCATTTGAAGATTTCTTCGCGAGTTCAGCGTTGTTGACCAATGCCTCTTCAACTCGAGACTTAATTTCCTTTGACAATGTGCGCTTACGTTTAGTTAAAATCTCGATGTCATTAACCAAGGAAGAATCATATTCTGCCCCTGATGGCCGTGCTTGCGCTTGCTGCATATACTCAATCAACACTTTGACTTCTTGCCCTGTTGGCGGACGACCAATAATACGCAAAAACAATCCTTTAACTTTGGACTCAACAGTGCTCAACAACGGATCATTACTTACAGTTTCAGCCAACTCTTTCGCTTGAGCACGCACAAAAGGATCATTCATTAGGGTTAATGAATGGGTCGGAACATTGGTTGAATCACGACGCCCTTTAGTACTCACCGGTACAGGTGCATCGAATGTGGTTAAAAAAGGATCTAAATTATTGCGAATCACACGTACATATATACTGCGTCGATCCGAATTCCCATCCACATTGCCAACAGGTGCTTGTGTATTCAGTCTTCCTGCGCTATACAATAGGGCATCGCGTATTGCTTCCCCTTCTAAACGTCGAATATTGGCATGAGAGAGCAATGCATTATTCGGATCACGAACCTTTGCGTCGGCTGTGGGCACAGCACTTAGTTGAAAGGTTTCTGAAGTAACCAACAAGCGTATAAATTTCTTCAATGACCATTGATTATCAATCAATGATTGTGCCAGATAGTCAAGCAATGCTGGATGACTGGGCAGTTGGCCCATGGCTCCGAAATCATCCGGAGTGGTCACAATACCTTGCCCAAATGTATGATGCCAAAGCCGATTCGAAATCACCCGCGCAGTCAATGGATTATTGGCATCCACAATACTCTCAGCAAGTTTCAAACGTCCTGCATTATCATCCCCATAAGGTGTTGAATCTATGGCTTCGATGAAGCGACGCGACACCGCTTCCTCAGGCTTTTTATGATCGCCTCGAGCGTAAAGGGCCTGATCAAAAGGGGCATTCTCTATAATGCCCGGCGCACGAGTAGGAATAGGCACTTCATTTTCAAGACGGCGATATTCGTTCACTAAAGCATCAAGCTTAGCGTTTACCGCAAGCGTATTGGTGAGCAATCCTTGGCTTAAAAACGATTCTAAATAGCGTGCTTGTTCGTTATCCATAGTGCCACTACGCCATGCTAGAATAGATTCCTTAAGTGACTGCGTATAACGTGCAAATAAATCTTCCGGAGTTGATACAATTCCTTCATCCCGGAACAGAGGAAAAACATACTCTGCGATTTCATCTTTGGGGGCAGGTTGATCCTTCCCCTGCATCAATGCTTCGGCTACACCAAACCAAGAACGAGTCTTATTATCATCTGCCAGAATAGCTTGATCCGGGGCTGTACTTAACTCCAGATAGGCTTTATCCCCTTTCCAATAGTCCATATTCCAGCGTTGCCATTGCCATTTACCATCCGATAAATGTTTAATGGGAAATACAGTTCCATTGCGTGGGTAATTCTGTATCACATAGCGATTCAATGCCTTGTCATTACCGATAATGCGCAAGTATATATTCGATTCGGTCAAATCAAAACGTGGCGATGACACAACCCCACTGTGCTTTTTCGATAATAAATGCGTGTACACGCCGGCTGGATAAATGTGTTCAACGATGCGATTACCTTCGTGCAAAATATTAAAATCACCCGCTTTCGCATACCCTCCATCTACTCCATTCCCATCTTGAGTCCAGGTCTGTGCATCCTCACTACCCATGTTCCATTGAATCGGATACACCGTTGAATGGCGTTTTACCAAAGCCTCATGGCTTTGCTGAAATTGTTCGTTTAATCGATTCCATTCTACCGTGAAGGCATCGCCTTCCAGATCTCGTAATTTATGCCATGCATGCAAAGGATTGAAAGCGCTTTTGGCTTCATCCACCGATTTTTTCCATGGTCCATCCGGTTTACGTAGTTCATCCATCAATGCATCAACTTCATTGATCCACTGTTCAGCAAGAATCGCACGGATACCTTGTTTATTGGCGGAGAGCAAATGCTTATGCATGTTTAACTGTGCAGAGGAATCTACAAGAACTGTCGCTGGGCGTGTACTGGCCATAATGCCGAAAAGGGCATAGAAATCTTTTTGGCTGATGGGATCAAACTTGTGATTATGGCAACGTGCACACGATACGGTCGAGCCTAAAAAGGCTTTAGATATGGTATCAACTTGGTTTTCTGTGAACCGTACAAATTCATCCAGCGCATCCGTCGGAGCAAACCCATGCAATACGAAACGGTACTGTCCTATTCCCAGCTTCGACTCATTAAGCCCTAAAGATTCATTGATACGTGGCTCAGGAAGCAAGTCTCCAGCTAGTTGTTCTCGTACTAAATCATCAAAAGGCACATCGGCATTCAGCGCGCGTATCATGTAATCGCGGTATCGCCAGGCATGAGGAATTCTTGGATCGCCTTCACTACCATGGGTTTCAGCATAGCGCATCCAATCCATCCAATGCCTCGCCCATCGTTCGCCAAATTGCGGAGAGCCCAATAGACGATCAACTGTTGCGTCCACTGTGCCCTGCGGATTAAGTGGGTAGGCTTTAACAAATGCAGTAATTTCTTCTTGCGTAGGCGGTAATCCAACCAGCACAAACGATAATCGTCGAATCAAAGTATACGGATTGGCTTTTGGTGATGGGCCTACCCCCTCTTCTTTCCACGAAGCATGAATAAATGCATCAATCGGATTGGTGGAGGTATTGCCTTCTACTTTGGGCACAGCGCTTGGCTTAATGGGTTGATAACTCCACCATGACTTTCGATGTTCCAAGGTCTGAGCCCAAACTTCTTCTAAGCCCGCATCGCCTTCTTTGAAGGCATCATCACGTGGATCGGGCGCCCCCATCGAAATCCAATCTTCAAAATATTGAATAACCAACTCAGGCAATTTTCCACTCGGCGGCATTTGAAAGTCAGGATCATCATAACGCAAGGCATCCAGCAGAGCACTTTTCCCGGCATCGTTTGGTACTACATTATGCCCCTGTTCACCACTCTTACGAATACCGTCTCTAAAAGTTAAATTAAACTCCCCTTTTATTTTTTCCGGTTCGCCGCCATGGCAGGAATAACAATTTTCAACCAGTACAGGGCGAATATGCCGCTCGAAATACTCAACCTCATCTAAAGAAAGCTCATTGGCCCAAACCATTGACCCTTCAATACATAGTGTGGTCACAAACAACACAGACCAGCAATTTTGCCAAAGGCGTTTAAGATGAAAATATGCTTGTTGCACCTGCAACCACCTTCCTAATCAGTCAAATGAAAGACTTCAGTATGGCGAAAAGGCTTTATGGATTCAAGCCTTCAAATGACCAACCAAGCTTATAATACAGGCCAAAACCCATTAGTTTATATACGAACTTATTTTTGTTACAGTATAGGACACAGTAACCGTCCCCAAGACTCAAAGGATAATCAATGAAACATCTGACACTCTTAGCACTCGGTCTTTGCATAGCTTTTACTTCGGTCATTGCCGAAGCTAAACAATCAAAAGAAGATGACAGTGATGTCATATATGATGAGGATAAAGTACCGCACTATGATCTCCCTGATGTCTTGGTGACTTCCCAGGGGAAACGTGTGACTACAGCCGAAGAATGGAACACTGTCCGACGCCCAGAAATCATGTCCCTGTTCAGTAACCTCATTTATGGGCGTATCCCTGAACCGGAAAGTCCCCTACAAGTAAAATATGAAGTGGTCAAAACCGATCCTGAATATATGAATAGAAAAGGGACGCGCAGAGATATAAAAATTACATTTAGCAATGACAAAGGTGAGGTGGATATGCTGATCCTCGTGTTTACGCCAAATAATGTTGAAGGCCCGGTACCAGTAATGATGAAACATAGTTTCAACAGCACCCACTCTAAGCGTGATTTTGAAGTGCGCTCACGTTTGTCTGATCGATTCCGTAATGGATGGCCTATTGGAAAATGGTTTGATGCAGGATTCGGTTTCGTAGTGGTTTATCAACAAGATTTGGTTAAGCACAACGATGTTGAATTTAGTAGCGGAATTCACAAATTATTTTATAAAACTGGTCAGAGCTTTCCAAAAGCGCATGAATGGGCAAATTTATCCACCGTCGCTTGGGGGGCTATGCGTGCTATGGATTATTTAGAAACCGATGACACGATCGATCACACCCGTGTCGGCATTATGGGGCACTCCAAAATGGGTAAAGCCGCTATTTGGACAGGTGCCCAAGACGAACGTTTTGCCTTAACCATTTCGGCACAATCAGGCTGTGCAGGCGCAGCCCTGTGGCGCCGTACATCAGGTGAAACCCTGGAAAAAATGGTCACCCGCTTTCCCTATTGGCTCTCGCGTAATGCCTGGAAATTCGTTGGGAATGAGGATGACTTACCGGTTGACCAGCACATGCTTATCGCATGTATCGCCCCACGTCCCGTATATATCCATAGTGCCGTGGACGATACCTGGGCCGATGGACGGGGCGAATACCTTTCCGCCTACCATGCCAGCCCTGTATACGAATTACTGGGCAAAAAAGGCCTAAGCTCTATGGATACGCCCCCGCTGAATAGCCCCATCATGGATGGCGATATCGGCTATCATACCCGAGAAGGCGGCCACACCATCAGTGATTATGACTGGGACCGATTCATTGAGTATTCCACGAAACACTTACAAAAATAATGGGCTAATACTCTTTGGCTGCTGACCCCAGTAAAATTTTTGTAAGAATGCCATTGGGGATAAAGCGGCCTAAGCGGGTTCCCCATCCGGTGGATGCAGGAAAAATATTTTCACGGACTTCGCTTCTCAAACCTTTGAGAACGTAGTCCGCGCTTTTTTCTTCGCTGATAATACCCATCTCAGGAATACCGTCATCTTTACAGGCCAATGTATCTACGAATCCTGGATGGATGGTTTGGATGGCGATGTGTTTGATGCCAAAGTGCTTGAGTTCCATACGGGCGGTTTCTAAGAATAAGCGCGCGGCACCTTTGGTGGCGGTGTAGTCGCCTTGCATGGGAATACCAAAGAATGAGGCTTGGGAATTCATGTGAGTGATCATGCAATGGGTATCTTGGGTTTTCATTTGGCGCATGAGGGGGCAATAGAAATTGATCATGCTGTCGTAATTGGTGCGCATGCAAAATTTTATGGTCTCGGCAGTGGCCGTCAGTGTGTTGGATGGCGGACCGATGCCTACGTTGAGAATAGCGAGGTCAACACAGCCATAGCGTTCGACGATGGCACTCACCACTTCTTCAGCATGGGCTTCATCGGTGGCATCGCCCACGAAGGTATCGCAGGTGCTTCCGTTGGCGCGCACTTCTTCAGCGACCTGTTCTAATAACTCAGCTCTTCGAGCGGTTATGATGAGTTTGTTGTTTAATTTACTCAAGGCTACTGCCGTAGCATGACCAATCCCAGAGGACGCGCCGGTGATTAATATAATTTTTCCTTTTATTTCCATTATAATTTTATCCAATCAACACAATTAACCTAGATTAATCTACTCCATCTTTAGCTTTATATGATTTAAAATTCCCTTACGCTCAATTAAATAAATAACTACCACTATCAAAACAAATAATAATATCAACTCAGTAATTTCAACATCGAAATTGTTGGTAACCCTCATATAAAACGAAGCATCGCTCATAATGAAAATTGCTTTAAGAATAGCATACCCCACCAGTCCGAGAGCATAACCAATGGTCGCACAAATACCGTATACAATTATGGTCGTTTTTTTCATTATATTTTACCTTTAGTCCAAGGGATCTTCTTCAAAATCACTTTCATTTACCCAGCCGGCTTTGAGCTTTTCACCGGACATGTATTTTTCATAAAAGTTTGATTGCTTTGAGTGGGCGTAGGGATATTCATCAAAGATATGTCCACGTCCCAGCATGCGGGGGTCACCCTCTTCGCGTAGTTCAGTGAATAATTGATTACGCATGGCCAGCTTGCGCTTTTGTTGGTCATCCGATTCCGCGAGATTGTTCATGCACTCTGGATCATTTTTAATATTATACAATTCCACTTCTGGTCGTTTGCCAAAAGACCCTTGCCAGAAGTGATGTTGATCGGAATGCTCTCTTGTTTCCAGACACACCGTTTTTGTTGGGGATCCGTCACAATTTAAGTAGCCCGTTTCTGGATTTCCGGCAGGCCAGCGGTCCGGTGCAAAGTTATGGATATATAAATAATCGCCTTTGAACATACCCCGAATTGGATATCCGCCGTCTTGGGGGCGGCCGATATCGTGGCGTTCCTTTCCGATGAGCACATGGTCGCGATCGGATTCGATATGGCCTGACTTTTTACTTTTAAACATTGGGACGAGACTACGGCCTGTAATGGATTGCATGCCGGATTCGGATTCATCTACGCCAGCCAATTCCAAGAAGGTTGGGGCGAAGTCGATAAAGTTTACAAAATCGTCGATGGTACGTCCGGGTTTATTAATGCCGTTTTTCCACATGATGGCCAAGGGCAAGTGATTTGAGTATTCATAGGCCTGCCCTTTGATACGCGGGAAGGGCATGCCATTATCAGCCGTCACCACTATGATGGTGTTATCCAATTCACCACGTTCTTCGAGGCTCTTGATCATTTTCGATAAATGCTGATCGAAGTATTCGATTTCAAAAGCATAATCAAGTAGATCATTTCGAACTGTCTCATTGTCCGGCCAAAACTTGTAGACTTCATCAATATCCGAAATCTTTTTCCCGCCCAAGCTCGCTCCGGTTCCGTATTCATAACGCCGATGCGGTTCAAGACCGCCATACCAAAAACAAAACGGTTCATCCCCCGTTCGTGCATCAAGAAAAGCTTCAAAGTTCCCCGAATAGTCTATTGCGCTCATGGCATTGGTCGGTGGTTTCACTTTTAACTTATTAAAGGTCGCACCCAATAACTGGCGAGGTTTTCCATCTACTTTACCGGGATTCCCCGGTGCCCAGCCTTTGGCTGTATACCCTACAAAATAGCCATGATCTTTCAATGACTCCGCATAGGTCTTAAATTCCTGCGGCCAATGGGGCCAGTGATTTACCGCTGCCTTCAACTGCCAGGTATTGCGTCCTGTTAGAATACAACTACGCGAAGGTGCACATTTTGCATTGGGGGTATAAGCCCGATTAAAAAGCAATCCTTCCCGCGCGATCCGGTCAAAACCCGGCGTCTTTATCCAGTCCGCTCCATAGGCTCCCCAGTGCGGCTGCGAGGCATCATCAGCGATACAAAAGAGAATGTTGGGAGGGCGGGGTTTAGTTGACTTCTCCGCAAATGATGGTGCGGAAAAGATCGACCATGAAAGTACCAGAACAAAAAGCCATTTTACTTTATGCATCTTATTCACCTGTGAATTCAGGAGCACGTTTCTCCAAGAAGGCCTGTACACCTTCTTGAAAATCTTTGGAGGTATTGGTCAATAAGAACTGATCCGTGTCCATGTGCATGATGGAAGTATCAATTGCCCCGCTCAAAGCATTTACACTGCGCTTAATCATTTGTGCCGCAACAGGTGGTTTGGAAGCATAACTTTCTGCTATTTTTTTCACATAAGTTGTTAAATCATCTACCAATACCACTTTATCTAAAAAGCCCCAGTGCAGTAATTTTTGTGCTTTTTCTTTATTGCCCAGAATGGCCAAGCGTTTGGCTTTCGCTGGCCCCACTAACTGTGCGCATAATGGCAAACCATACCAGCTCAAATTCATGCCTAAATTGATTTCAGGGTAAGATACGAAGGTATTTTCTTCACCAATGCGAAAATCAAGTGCAGAGGCGATGACCGCGCCACCACCAACGGCTCCGCCTTTGATAGAGGCTATAGTAATTTGATTGAGGTTGTGTAATTTCACAATCATGCGTGGCCCAATTGAAGTTTTTCGTTGGCGTTCCAATAGCCCAGACATTGAGACTGCTTGCAATGCAGGGTCACTCAAGTCGACTCCTGCACAAAAACATTTCCCAGCGCCTTGGAATACGACCACGCGGGTTTCATAGTCTTCCTGAAAGGAATCAGCAACATCGCACAATTCTTCCATGAGCTTGACGCTCAACGCATTTAATTTATCCGGACGATTCAAGGTCACTATAGCGACGTGACCATCTTTTTCAATGGTCAAATTTTCGTAAGCCATGGGCACACTCCATTCGTTGGTTAACCAATAAAGTGTATCACAGGTACTGCCGCGCGGTATATTTAGAAAGAATTATTCAGCAAGATAGGCAAGAGCAGACAATAGAGCATCGGTTTCTTCATCGGTACCGATAGAAATACGCAAGGCATCATCTAAACCTTCGAGATCGAAGTAACGTACCAAAATGGCTTCATCTCGCAAGCGCTCGAAAATAGCTTTAGCATTTGGGCTGCCATTCCAGCGAGCAAGTACAAAGTTACTTTGCGAGTCGCGCACACTAAAACCCAATGTTCGCAATGATTCAGTCAACCGAGCACGGGTGGCTTTAATCTTATTGGCTTGCGCTTCCATGTACGCATAATCTTCCATCGCCGCGACACCGGCTGCTTGGCTGGCCCAGTTGAGATTGTAAGAATCTTTCGTCTTGAGAAATTCGGACATTATGGCTGGATTGGCCACAGCCACACCGATGCGCATCCCTGCTAAACCAAATGACTTAGAAAAAGTACGCCCTACGATCACATTATCGTATCGCTTCGGAAAATCCATGCACGAATCATCAGAAAAATCGACATAGGCTTCATCGATATACACGATACCTTTGAAGGATTCACACAGGCGCTCCATGGATTCACGGCTCGCGCATAATCCCGTAGGGGCATTTGGTCGTGGAACGAAGCATAAGGCCGCATCGGAAGTATAAAGTGCTTCAGGAAGCGCCCCATCTTCTCCTAAATCAAACTCAGAATACTCCGCGCCGTGCAATTGCACGAGGATCGTGTACAAGGAATAGGTAGGATTTACTGACACGACGTGTTCACCTGGATTCACAAAAGTGCGCAGGGTCATCGCCAACAACTCGTCCATACCATTGCCTGCCATCACCCATTCTGCGGAGGGATAGCCATAACGCTCAGCAGAAAGTTGGCGTAGTTTTACAGACAGAGGATCGGGGTATTTACGGAAGTTATCACTGGTAATGGATGCGAGCGCCTCCGCCACTTTGGGCGAGGGTGGATAGGGATTCTCGTTCGTGTTCAGCTTGATGATGTCCGGCACGTTCAGTTGTTCGCCGGGCGTATAGCCGTGCACCCCTTTTAATATATCGCGTTGATATTTCATCATTAGTCTTTCTGACGTATTTCTACCGCACGGGCGTGCGCGGTTAATTCTTCTGCAGTGGCAATACTGATGACATCAGGACCTAAATCCTGTACCCGTGTATCGGAAAATTCAATCACACTCGACACTTTGCGGAAGTCTTCGGCGGTCAGCGGGGAGGCGAAACGCGCGCGACGTCCGGTCGGCAAAATGTGGTTTGGTCCGGCGATATAGTCACCCCAGACCACAGTCGTGTTGTGTCCAACCATAATGGAACCTGCTGCGGTAATATTTTCGAGAATTGCGCGAGGCGATTCTGTATAAATCGCCAAGTGTTCCGGACCAATCAAATTCGACAAGGCCGTCGCTTCATCTAAATCACGTGCTACAATAATATGGCCCCCGTTGTCCAAGGCCGTACGGATGATATCAGTACGGGACAGGGTTTCCATTTCTTTTTCAATCGCGGCCGGCACACTCTCGATATGGGAGGCATCGGTCGTGATCAATACGCTGGTCGCTTCTTCGTCATGCTCCGATTGCGCGAGCATCTCGCCAGCGATGTAGCGGGGATTCGCGGAAGCATCCGCAATCACAGTCACTTCCGAAGGGCCCGCTTCAGTGTCAATATCGCAGATGGATCGTACGAGACTTTTAGCTGCGGTCACGAAAGTGTTTCCAGGACCCGTAATTTTCAATACCTGTGGAATCGTCTCAGTACCGTAGGCCAAAGCAGCCACGGCTTGCGCACCACCGATACGAAATACACGATCGGCTCCGGCGATTTTAGCGGCCGCAAGAACAACTGGGTGAATGGTTCCCTTATACGAAGGCGGTGACACCATAACAATTTCATTTACGCCCGCAGCTTTCGCCGGAACAATATTCATCAAAACAGACGAGGGATAAAACGCTTTCCCGCCGGGCACGTAGACACCAGCACTCTCAATAGGGGTTACCCGTTGCCCGATAGTTGAACCGTCTTTGAGGGTTTCCTCCCAGGACTGGCGTAGGTTTTTCGCGTGATAAAATTCAATGTTTGCGTGCGCTTTTTTGATCGACGCGATCAAAGCCGAGTCCACTTGATCAAAAGCGACATCAATTTCAGCTTGGGTGACTTCGAACTGATCCGGACATAAAGCAACTCCGTCAAACTTCTCAGAGAATTCCGCCAAGGCTGCATCGCCGCGTGTACGCACAGCATCGACTATGCTTTTAGTGGCTTCTGTTTTTTCCTGTAACACCCGTTCGGCATCTGAGTTATCCACCGGAGAGCATATTGAGTCAACGGCGCTTCGGTAATCGCTATCGGATTGTATTGTTGTGACGTTCATGCTATTTCCTATTCGTCTTACTTACTCGCGGATACGTTCAATATCCGCCCCTAAACTTGCTAGGCGTTCTTCAATGCGTTCGTAGCCACGATCAATATG
>CALLLL010000142.1 GCA_938082445.1 uncultured bacterium | reverse complement strand
AAAATCGGTCTGTAGCGATCCCTAGGAACGTAGGTGAGTTAATAGCAATTCCCACACCGCCAGATCCATCCGTAGCGTGACAATTGGCACATAAACCTCGATACAATTCTTTACCCATTTTTGCATCACCATTGCGAGCGCTAATGGTTGCAGGGTCAGCTCCTTTCGCTTCCCAACTACGAATATGGCCAACGACTTTATCAATGTCAGCATAACTCAACATCTCAGTTGCCGGTCCCCAAGGAGGCATCGCTGATCCACTTCTCCCCTTATCTATGATGTGCCTAAAATAATCATCACTGGCCACTGCCAGTGTGTCGGGATTATTGAGTGAAGGTGTACGCATTCCAGGAATGGGACTTTCTTTGCCGTCCATCCCATGGCAACTGGCACACATGGTTTCATAGATTTGTTTACCACTGAGTGAAGGGTCCACAATGCTAGCCGCAACGGCCTCGGAAGGCGATGAGGCTAGAGAAGCCTCATCACTTGAATCCGAGGGTGCTTGTTGCGTAGCAGGCTTTGTCGGCACATAGATCTCCTGAGATATTGGGTTTTCATCTTCAGCCGTCAGTGCTTTTTTAATTTCGGTGGTGCTCCACCAATCACTGACGATGCCTTGATTAACCAATATCCCTATCACGATCACATGAAGGCCACCTATCACAAGAAGAGTGGCTGCCGTTACGGCCAATGCTAGCTTTCGTCTTTCGGGACTTATCAATTTTTTCATACATATTCTCCACTCAATTGATAACTTGAGCATTAAATATGCATTAACCATGCCACTTTTCTATTTTGGAGTTAAACATCCTAAATATGAGTCATTTAAGGAGGATTCTCTCAGAAGTGTTCACCGTACTCATGTTCAATTGTGTTCAATCTCCAGATTTCTGTACTGAACACTATCGCTCAAAACATAAAAAGGCCCTCGGTTATTGGGTAACCGAGGGCCTTGATAAAGTGTAGTGAGTGATACGTAGTTATTCGGACTGCTCCCAACTACGGATATAGGCCACGATATCTTTCATGGATTGCGCACCGAGTTTTTTCCCAGCAGGTGTATCCACACCGAATGCACGCATAGGCGTATGCTCACGTCCGCGCGCTATGGTAGCCAGTAAATACCCATCACTGGCTGCTTCAAGAAACTCTTTATTATTCAAAGTTGGAGCAATATGGGTCATATCGCCCATCGGAAATTTACCTTCGGCACCATGACATTCCAAACAGTTGCGCTCATATTGGGCTTTACCTACATGCAAGGAACGATCGCTAATTTCGTGATATATGATATTGCCTTTAGCATCTTTTTGAGTATGCTTGGCATCGACAACTCGCTTGGGTGTATCGGCTTCAGGAACCGGAATGTCTCCCTGCCAGGAGCGTAAGTAGGCTAATAAATCATTCACTGTTTGCGTACTGAGATGCTTCCAAGAAGCCATCGCTGTTCCCGCACGCCCATTTATGATGCTATCCGCTAAGGTGTGATCGGTGACTTGCCCGAGCACGTTGGGAGTATTAAGCACTACACCTATTCCGCCTTCGCCGATCATACCATGGCAACTTGCGCAATTGTTTCGGTAATGTTCTCGCCCTGCTAAGGCCTTACCCAACCCAGCTGATGCCTTCGATGGATCTGCGCCTTTAGCTTCCCATGCACGAATGTAGTCAACCACTTTTTGCACACCTGCAGGTGTTAATACTTCTTCCATCGGAGCCATGGCTGTACCACTGCGTCCCTTAGCAATAATGTGATATAAAAAATCGTCACTGGCTGCGGCGAGTGCATCAGGATTATTGATCGTAGGCACGCGTATCATCGGATTCAATGGATTAGAAGTTCCATCGGCACCATGACAGAGTGAGCATACCGATGTGTAAATTTCCTCGCCGGACATGGATGCATAATCAAATGGATCGACTTCTGTGGACGTGGCAGATTCAGTAGCTGCATCAGAAACCGATCCGTTTGCATCTTGCTGCCATGCTAAAACATCGGGGGTTTCATGAAATGTTTGTTGGGTATCGTCACCTTTGATGGGAATACTTCCATTCCACAAGACAGCACCAATGACAACCAAAAATGTTACAGTTACGGCTCCGCCCAATGCTAGGGCAACACCAATAATGACCGGAAGACGTTCCGGACTAAAGGGCAATTTCATCTTACATATCCTCCCAGATAAAGTATAAATAGACAAAGCGCAGTAGGCTAGTATTAGTCTACTGCGCTTATAGAGATCATAAACTGAAAGGCCCCTGTAATTAAAGGACTTTTCACATTTCAGGACACATTTGTTGGCAAAGTATGCTCAAGAGTGTCCTTTCTGCTTAATTTTGACTATTTTTCTTTGTTTTTGTTGTAAAAACGAACCAATTGCTGTGTAACACCCTCATCACTGGAATCACAGATTACATAATGATGCACCGTACCGCGAGGACCGAAACGGTCGTGCAAGCTGGCACCTGCCCCGCCGGACAAGGTGTAATTGACGCCGTCCAAAGAATCCGTGGAGTAAGCATGAATATGTCCGCAGTATACTTCGTCCACTTGGTGTTTAGTCATTAAATCGGTGAAAGGAACCGAATCTTTTTCAGACATCGCATGATACGCCCATTTTTTTATCGTAGTGGGCGGTTTGTGTAGAGAAACGTAGGTATGGAAATCGTTGGGTGCAGACGCAAGCCATTTATCTGCAAGTTCTAAATTATCATTCCACTTAGTTGTTATGGAGCAGTTGTCCAAGAACACAAAACGTGACTTTCCATAATCAAAATAAAAATTCAACGAATCGTCACCAAACAATGATCGAAACTCATCGGCACGTGCACCCATTCCAACATCATGATTCCCGATTGCAACAAAGAAAGGAATGTCTGTTTTGGATATGGCAGGTAAAAAGTAGGAATCGTATTCATCGGCATAGCCATGACGCACGGCATCGCCTGATATGATCACGAAAGCGGGTTTGGGATCGAGGGAGTCGATGTGTTGCACCATCGCATCCAATAAGGGACGTTGGTCACGACAATCACCCATAACGATATAGCGGAAGTTGTTGTCTTTGGGCTGGTTGGCTTTGAGCTTAGCGATAGCATCGGCGTAATTAAATTGATCCCCCCATTTGGATATTAATTGTTCAATGGTCAATCCTGCACCAGGCCCTAAGGTTTTATCGGTAGAGACTTCTTCTAAGCCACCATTGTCCACCTTCCCCATGCAGTGAATCATGCCACCAGGGGTTCCGTAAAACACACGCCCAGCGATTTCAACTAAGTAGCGTGGCCCAACCAAAGTATCCGCAAACCAAGCATTTTTGGCTTTCTTTCCGGGGAATGCATTGGATAATTTTGTCAGGAATACCTCAGGCACCTGATTGACATTAATACTGTATTTAGCACCGATGGGTACGATCTCATCGGAGCTTTCGCGCAGTTGATTGCGGTTATTTTTACGATCCATCCAAGTCAAATCACCTGTCGATAGAACATAGAACTTGAACTCATCATCACCATCGCGGGTTTTAATTCTATATTCACTGGGATCCGAACTCCCGTTAAATTTCACTTCGATAATTTCTGCTTCAGGCGTAATGGTTTTAGCCCAATGCATCACTTTCTCGGAAGGTTTAGGAGGCTCGGTGACACCTGCAGCCAATGGGGGATCATAATAATCATTCCCTGCAGGCCCTACCACAATACGGTATTGCCCGGACTCAGTGGCTATGGGCTTTTGTGCATATGCAGTTGCACCCAGGATCAGACCAACACAGGCCAGTGCTAAAGATTTCATACTATAGGTTCCTTGTTTAATTCATTGCATTATTTTTTTAAACGAAACAAACGCACTTCATGTGAGTTATTCGGTTTCACAACTTCGGCATAGCACCACAACTCATTGTCTACGCGCATCCAGTGACTGTATCGGAAAGTGTGAAATTCTTTGCTGGGCGTAAGACTGACTGCGAGAGGCCCTTCGGTGGTGAGTTCTTGAATGGTATGAAGATCAAACGTAAAAGCAACGCCAGTACCCATGTTGTAGACTGGGTCGTACCATTCGACATTGGAGCCTTCATAAAAGAAGAGGTAGCCGAATTCCATGGGTACAATACTGGCGGGACGCACATAAAAATCATGCCATGAAGTGAGATCGAGAATTGAATCGAAGTAACTCCCCACTGGTTCCCAGATCTCTCCATCTTTACTTTTATAGTGATAAATGCGTTCTGTGCGGCGCATGGTGCCGATGACATAACAATGGTATTCGCCCTGTGCAAAAATAATGGTAGGGTCTTTATAGCCATCGGGACGAATATCGCGCTCGTAGGTTTTGGGACGGGGAGCTATGACGGGTTTTGCCGTATCGGGCTTAAATAATTCGGGACTGTCAGCATCATCAAATTTTATGATGGTCCATTCGCTATCCTTGCCCCACGGTCCGCATGCGTAAAGTTTGTATTTCCCGGTCTCGGGATCTTGAAGAATTACTGGACGCTCAAAACCTTCAATCGGCACATCTTCACGTTTGATGGTGTGAACTTGATCAAAGTGAATGCCATCTTTACTTTTAAGAATACGAATTTCATAACCGCGCAGACCGCGAGGTGCATCGGCCGTACGCATGCGAGAAGCCATCCAAAAAATTCCTTGGGTATCACGAACCACGGACGGAGCACCTGCCCACCATTCTGGGGCATCTTTGGGCGATTCGATAATAACATCGTAGTCTTCAAACTTTTTTAGATATGGTTCGTAGGCTTCAGGAAGTTCTGAACGGATTTGAGCCAGCGATTTGGCTTGGGCAAAAGCGGTATTCCCCATAAAGATCATTACAACAAAAAAAACACTTAGCATACACTTCATTAATTTGACTCCGTTGACTCCACAAGCAAAGTGATATTCTATCATGTGAAGTTATTACATTTCTTTCTATCTTGACAACTTTTATTTCTGCATCGGTTCGCATATATATGGTATCATGCATACCTGATTTTCGATTATCAGACTTGTATTTTTAGGTGTTGTCTTAATTTTGAAAGTGAATTATCATGATCCGAAACAATACTGTTTTACTATTTATTGCTCTCTCTGTACTCCCTATTCTTGCTCAAGCTGATGAAGTCGTATTACAGGATGGCTCTCGTATTGTAGGTACTGTCGTGAAAATTCAGGACGGTACGATGACGCTACAAACGGCGCACGTGGGCAAATTATCGATAAGCATGGCCTCGGTTGCCGGTGTTACGACAGATTCAACACACGGTGTATCTTTAGACAATGAAACTGCCGAACAAGGGCAGTTGACTTACGATGGCAGTAAGCAGGTATTTATGCAAGGCAACGAAGCTAAACCCGTTGATGTGGAACCAGCAGAGTTGTTATTGCTTTGGCCAGAGGGCGAAGACATGCCTAAGCCTGCTCGACAATGGGCTGGACGCGCACAGCTAGGCATTACAGGCGCAGACGGAAATAGCGATCGCTTCTCATTTCTTGGTTTGACAGATGCCACACGAACGCGCGAACAAGATACCTTATTTTTGTACTTTCAGGGCGCGTTTGCCGAAGATAGCGGAGTGCGATCTCGTAATGAGTTTAAAACCGGTGGCCGATATGAATGGAATTTTACAGAAAAATGGAGTGCCTATTTCCGAACCGAATTTGAGGAAGATGAATTCGAGTCAATTGACTTAAGGACCACTGCTGTCTTGGGTATGGGGCGTAAATTATTAAATAAACCAAAACAAACGCTTTCGACTCGTTTTGGTTTAGGTTATTTGCGCGAAGACTTTGAAGATGCAGAGACCGAAGACGAAGCGATTTTTGATTTCGGTTATGACTATGCATTGCAAATTCGGGAAATTGCTAAGTTTACCCACAATCTTACTTATTATTCTGCACTGGAAGACCCCATTGAAAACTTCCGCATGGTAATCAATACAGGTACAGACATTCCCTTGAGCAATACAGAGCAATGGAAGCTACGCTTGGGAGTTACCCACGAATACGATGATGAGCCTGTGGAAGGAATTGATCGTCTAGACACGACCTATTATATGAACTTAGTGTATGACTGGTAGATAATCAGTCTTTCTTAAAGGTATTGTCGAAATTGGTCGGCTGACCGAAGAACTTGGTTTTAATCTTGTAATAAAGGCGCATAAAGATATTGCGATTGTCTTGCATAGCGGTAAATACAGGCAAGGTGTCGTCGACATTTTGCTCTTCACTGGCCACCTGCTGCTCTTCTTGAGCAACTTCTTCTACATGTGCTTCTTCCGAAATCACTTCAATACCTTTTCCTGTACTACGTTGATAGATATTGAGTAGAGCCAATCGAAATTCCTCTGCACTGTCGTATCGATCTTCCGGATCAGGCGCGATGGTTTTTGTCACCAAATGGTCTACTTCAGGAGGGAGGTCTTTGGCCAGCGACCTAAGGTTAGAACTTCCCAGGGGTAATTCACCCGAAAGCATCTCGAAAAACATGACACCGAGTGAATAAATATCGGCGCGATGATCAACATTTTTGGCATCCATACGTTGCTCGGGTGCGGAGTATTGAATCTTTCCTAAGCTTACGCCAATACGGGTTAAATTACTGTCCATAGTAGTAAGTTTGGCTAGACCAAAATCGAGCAGCTTCACATCGCCATTAGGCATCACCATCACATTTTCAGGCGATATATCCCGGTGAATGGTTACTTTATGGGCATGTTCAAGGGCATGACAAATCAAACTCAAGATTCGCACTGTAGAACCCAAGCCCATGTTTTGCCCCCGTTTTTTACGATTTTTCATGAGCGCACGAAGACTTTTACCTTCAAGATACTCCATTGTGTAATAGAGTAAATCCTCGTGCTGCCTGGCATCGAATATTTTTACGACACATGGGTGATCAAGTTGGCGAGCAGCAGCGACTTCACGAGCAAAGCGTCGAGCCGCCTGAGTATTTTTTGCATATTTCGGCAGAAGCGTTTTTAAGGCGAGATCTTGTTGCGTTTGCCAGTCTTTCACATGATAAACCATGCCCATTCCACCACGCCCCAATAACGATATAATTTCATACCGATCGGCAAGGAGCGAACCGACTTCTAACTTAGCCATATCAGTACTCCTTTCCTTTTGGGGTTAAATAAAACCGAGGCAGCAGTGCACGCTGCCCCGGAATAGGATTCATTATCCGCGTAGTTTTTCCAGCAATACTTTGCAGGCTTTAATGCCTTCAACTTCTGTCATGTTCTTGCCTTCAAATTCAATACCGATATGGCCCGTGTACTTATGCTTATCGACGACATTGGCAATAAGACGACTATAGTCGAGCTTGGTTTCTTCACCCGTTTTGGCGTCAAAGTCATAGCACTTTGCACTCACGGCTTTGGCATAAGGCATCATGCGGTCAATGGCATCGTAGTTATCTACGTCTTCAGGGAAGTTTCCGAAATCAGGTAGGGTCCCGAAACCGGGATTATCCACACGCTTAATCAAATCGATCAACAAATCGGGATAGGAAGAGGGTCCCCAATGATTTTCAATACAAACATTGAGACCTTTTTTTGCTCCGTATTCTGCAATGGCTTTAAAGGATGGAACTGAACGTTTTATAAATTCTTCACAAGCGTCTTTATTGGTCAGGAAATCCCGAGGAGCCCCGCCCCAATTCATGCGTACCGAATGGCAGCCCAAATCAGAGGCAATATCAATCCAGTGATTGTGTTTCTTAATGGCTTCTGCACGGCGTTCTTCGCGTTTGTCCCCCGCATTGCCTTGGCCATCAATCATAATCAATAAAATATCCACATTATGCTTGGCAGCATTGGCACCCATTTTCTTTACATAATCAGCGGTGTCACTGGACATCATCCCGTTCACCAATTCCAAAGCATTAATACCTAGGTCTTCGCTGATAATCCGGGGCATTTCTAAATTGTCTAACTGCCCGTCTTTGCGTCCAATCATTTTATGCAATGACCATCCGGCAAGTGAAATATCGTAGCTACGTTTTGCAGCATGGGCAGAATTTATAACCCCACCTGTAGCGGCCATTCCTGCAGCCAATAATCCAGTATTTTTCAAGAAAGTGCGTCGTGTTAATCCTTCATGTTTCATGCGTACGTAGTCCCTTATATAATTGACAATATTTTATAGTGCTCAGTATTCATCATACCGTATTTTTTGTAAGTAGTCTAATTATAGAGCATGGCTTGTAACAATTGGGCAAAGAAAATCCCCCTAAGTGCTTTATGATGAACACTTAGGGGGATTTTTTGAAGTTATTTTAAATGGTTTCTTTATACTAAACCATAGCCTTGGACAACGGATTTAATGCCGTCGTACTTTTCTTGCAACATTGAGGTAAGCGGAAGACGAAGTACATCTTGAATAAGTCCCATTTCAGCCAATATTTTCTTTACAGGCATGGGATTGGTTTCTGCGAAAAGCGCTTTGTTAATTGGTAACAAATCATAGTGCAATTCTTGTGCTTTAGCCAGGTCACCTGCATGGAAAGCATTGCATAAATTGGCAACAAGACCAGGTAAGATATTCGCAGCTACTGAAACCACTCCGGATGCTCCAACGGACATCATGGGCAATGTCAATGGATCGTCTCCAGACATGATATTGATGTCACAACGCTGACGAATTTGAGACACTTGATCCACACTGCCACATGCTTCTTTCACAGACACTATTAATGGATGTTCATTAAGTTTGGCAATGGTGTCAGGTTCCATTTTAAGTTGAGTACGGCCGGGTACGTTGTAGAGCATAACCGGTAACCCCACTTCTTCAGCCACAGTAGTGTAGTGTGCAATCACTCCAGCTTCAGTAGGTTTATTGTAGTAGGGCGTTATCATCAACGCACCATCTGCACCAGCGTCTTTCGCATATTGCGTTAGACCAAGTGTTTCGGCCGTGTTGTTGGAACCGGTGCCGGCTACAACAGGTACACGCCCAGCAATTCGATCAATGGCAAATGCGATCAATTTCTTTTGTTCTTCATGGGTGAGCGTCGCCGCTTCCCCAGTACATCCACAGGGAACAATCCCGTGTGTACCATTTTCTAATTGCAGATCAATCAAACGGCCATAGGCGTCATAATCGATATCAAAATTGTCTTTAAAAGGCGTTACCAACGCCACAAATGAACCGGAAAACATGTTTATCTCCTAAAAATCGAGGTCAAGCCCATTAGTGTAGCAAATGAGGACCAAGCCTGTATAGTTCAATGGGTTTATGCTTACTATTGGCTAAAACTCTAGCTGGCGTTACGTTTTTGAGTACGCTTGTGCTCTTCTACGTTCAAAATGCCTTTGCGTACGCGGATGCTCTTGGGCGTAACCTCAACGAGTTCGTCGGGTGCAATCCATTCGAGCGCGGTGTCTAAGGTCAATTCGCGAGGCACATCCAACCCAGTGCTGTGGTCTTTACCAGAAGCACGGTGATTGGTTAAGGCTTTTTTCTTCGTGGGTTTGCATGGGAAATCGCCCGCACGTGAACATTCACCAATGATCATGCCTTCATAGACTTCGACCATAGAGCTTACGAATAAGGTTCCGCGTTGTTGTAGATTTTCCAGACTATACGATGTTGTTGCACCGGCTTCCATACTGATCATGGAACCACGATTACGGGCCACAACTTCCCCACTCCAGGCTTGGTATTCAGTGAAGCGAGACGCCATCACACCCAGACCACGGGTATCGGTTAAAAATTCATTCCGGTAGCCGATAAGACCACGTGTAGGAATATTAAAAACTAAACGTACAAGTTCGCCGTTTCCAGCTTCTACATTTTGCAACTGCGCTTTACGCAGAGAAAGTTTTTCAATGACTGTCCCTTGGTATTCATTGGGCACATCAATGGTGAGTTCTTCGAAAGGTTCAAGAAGTTTTCCATTTTTATCGCGGTGTGTGACGATTTCTGGAGGCGACACACACAGCTCCATGCCTTCGCGGCGCATTTCTTCAATGAGGATAGCCAAATGTAATTCACCACGACCGGAGACTTTGAGTCCATCGCCGCGTTCGTTGTCTTCTACACGAAGGGCTACGTTCGTGCGCAGCTCACGATCCAATCGGTCGCGCAATTGACGCAAGGTCACCGCAACGCCTTCTTGTCCAGCGAAGGGACCATTGTTGACCAAGAAATACATGGATACAGTCGGCTCTTCAATTTCGATAGGACGTAGTGCGCAGTTTTCTTGTTCAGGTGCAGAAAGGGTATCACCAATATTCAGGGTTTCATGACAAGATACAGTCACAATATCTCCTGCTACAACCTCATCTACTTCAACGGTTTCAAGACCACGCGTGACCCACATATACCGTGTACGGGCCATTTCAGTACCCACTACTGACCAGTCTTCATGGTGTGCTTCTGCATCACCTGCAACCCATTCAGCATCTTTCCATTCGGTCATAATACGTTCAATCATATCCGATTTCTTCAAACTTCCTTGAAGAATACGTCCGGTAGCAGTACGACCAATGTGCTCGACCCAACCGATACTACTCACTTGCATTAAGAAAGGAGCTTCGGGATTGGATTCTGGAGCAGGTACGTTTTTAACGATGCATTTAAACAAGGCTTCCATACCTTTATGCTCTTCATTTTCAAGATCATTTACCAACCAACCGTGAAGACCAGAACCATAAAGTACAGGAAAATCGCATTGTTCATCACTCGCACCGAGCTCAACAAAGAGATCGAAGGTTTTATCGAGAGCTCCTTGCGGATCGCAGTTTGGACGATCGGCTTTATTCACAATCACAATGGGTTTTAACCCTAAGGCCAATGAACGCATCAACACATAGCGTGTTTGCGGCATAGGACCTTCGTTGGCATCTACGAGAAGTAATACCGAGTCAACCATGGACAACACACGTTCCACTTCACCAGCGAAGTCAGCGTGACCTGGGGTGTCGATAATATTGATTAGATAATCATTCCATTCCACAGCACAATGCTTGGAACGAATGGTGATGCCGCGTTCTTTTTCGATTTCATTATTGTCCATCACACGCTCTTGCACTTCTTCGTTTGCACGATAGGCTTGGGTCGAATGGAAAATACTATCAATCAAAGTGGTTTTACCGTGATCGATGTGGGCGATAATCGCCAAGTTACGTATATGATCAGCTGTTGCCATGGTGGTTATCCTGTGCTGCACTCAACAATAGAGTGGAGATTAAATTAGATTCATTAATTAAACAGTGGCTGTACGGCGTGAAGAACGTTTCGCTTGCGAGCCGCGTGTACGTCCACCGCCTTGTGATTTATTAAAGCCGCCAGATTTACTGGGACGTGAAGGTTTACCGGATCGTTTTGGTGCACCGTTACTGGTACGCTTTGAAGAAGAACCGCCATTACTGGAACGTTTTGGACCGTTGCCATTGAATGAGCGCTTAGAAGAGCCGCCATTTCCAGAGCGTTTAGGACCGTTGCCATTGAATGAACGCTTTGGACGCCCGTTGGATGAGCGCTCAGAGCGCGTATTTTCATCGCGGCCGTTGCGTGAACGTTCGTTGCGGGGACGTTCGCTTTGGCCAGCATCGCCATTACGGCTGATGCGCGGACGTCCTTCACCGGACACTTCATTTTGACGATTCTTTGATGATTTATACCGATCGGCACGAGTGCGTTTCTTTCCGCCCGGTACGGGACCACTGTTGCGGCCTTTACCTTTGGGGAATCGTCCATTTACGACTTTTGCACCACCGCCTCGCGTGGCTGCTTTACCGCGCACATTGGTGTCAACTTCGATTGCTCCGACCCAATCAGCACGAGGAATTTTACCACCCAAGGCTTTTTCGATATCGCGCAGGGTGCGTGCATCTTCTTTTGATACAAACGTGATCGCATCCCCGTCAGCACTTGCTCGAGCGGTACGCCCGATACGGTGTACATAGTCATCAAAGTTCATGGGAACATCGAAGTTTACTACGTGTGTCACCCCTTGGATATCAATACCACGCGCCGCGACGTCTGTCGCCACAAGTATGTTGCATTTGCCATTACGGAAACCGTCAATCGCAAGTTTACGTTGGCTTTGGGTACGCCCACCATGAATGGCTTGGGCTTTGAAACCTTGTGCTTTCAACGTTTTAGTAATGCGGTCTGTACGGTGTTTGGTGCGCATGAATACAATCGTGGATTGTACTTCAGGCTTTTCAAGAATGTTTTGGAGTAGCAAGTTTTTCTGATTTTGGTCGACTGTATACACATGTTGACGTACAGCTTTGGCTGGAGCTACAGAACCGATTTCGATTCGCTTGGGCTCGTTCATGAATTGCTTGGTGAGCTTTTCAATTTCAGTTGGGAAGGTAGCGGAGAAAAGCATGGTTTGACGGTCGTCAGGTAATGCGCCCAAGATTTCTTTAATGTCAGGCAAGAATCCCATGTCGAGCATACGATCGGCTTCATCGATGACCAAGGTGTTACAATAGGAGAAATCAATGTTACCGCGTTCCATATGGTCCATCAAACGACCGGGCGTTGCGACGATGATATCCACACCACGTTTGAGGGCTTTGGCTTGACGGTCAATGCTGACTCCGCCGAAGATGCATACTGAACGCAATTCAAGAATACGACCAATCGCTTCGACCACTTTATGTACTTGCTGAGCCAATTCACGGGTAGGTGCTAGGACCAACATGCGGTTACGCTCACGGTCTTCTTCATCAAGACAGGTTAACGCAGGCAAAGTAAATGCTAAGGTTTTACCACTTCCGGTTTGGGAAATAGCGAGGATATCGTGTCCATCAAGGGCAATATCCATGGTTTGAGCCTGAATAGGTGTAGGCTCGGTGATCCCCTTTCGGTTCAAATACTTAATGACCATAGGATCGAGATTTTTCTCACAAAAAGACATAGTTCTTCCTTCAAATGTATGTCAGGCACACTTTGGGCGTGACAAGGCTGAACCTGTATGCTCAGCACAAACATCTAAGGAAACAAAAGGGATGTGACCGTGTTTTTGGAGGTGAGCATCGTGTAGCTATAAGGCTACGAACAGGGCTTGCAACCGTATGTTGCAAGGCTTAAATTGCGGAAGTATACAGAGATTGGGGTGGCTTGTCAAATGTTTATATGTTTCTTAGCCTCCCAATTTGTTGAATCCCCACTGCAATTTAATAGTTTCCGATTGCAAATATGTACTATTAGTGATAACGTAAGATATCAGGATTCACAGTAAAAATATATTTTACATATCTTAGGGAGAAAATCATGACACCATTTGCATTGATTGGGGCGATAGGCGGAGCGATATTGGGGACACTTGTTTGGGGCGGAATTGCTTATTTTACTGGTTGGGAGCATAGTCTTGTGGCCATACTGGTAGGTTTTCTTGTGGGCATTGGTGCTCATGTATTGGATGGCGAAGGCGTGTTGTGTGGCTTTGTATGTGCCATCCTTTGCGTTGGCGCAATTTTTTGCGGCAAGTACATGGCGGTTATCATGTATATGGATGATGAAATTGCTGGTTTCATGGAAATGGGATTAACGGAAGAATTTTATCAGGAGCAAATTGTACACGCTGAGGCTTATGCACAAGTGGATCAATCTAACCGAACGGCCATTTTTCAATTTATGGTCGATAATGGCTACTCGTATGCGTCAACTGCTTCAGAAGTGACAGAGGATGAACTTAACGAATTTTGGGAATATGATATGCCTCGATTGAATCAAATGGCGGCAGAAAAGCCCTCTTTCGAGGAATGCAAGAATAGCATTAACGCCCAATTTGATGCCGAGATAGGCAACAATCTTAATATCGCTGAACTAATCACCGATTCTCTGGATTTAATCGACCTGCTATTCATTACCTTTGGCACATTAACAGCCTTTCGAGTGGGATCGGGCATGACCGAAGAGCATGAATAATCACAAATATCTAAGCTGTTTATGCACTTAATACTTTCTCATGCAACCAGTTGGTGATTTCCAAATGCCGTTGAACAGGGTTATTGACTGAGTCGTTTGTTGTAGAATCAATTTCACTATTACTATAAGCTTCAATTTGCTTGTCGAGGGTTACCGCGCTTTTGAATATCCCTTCGGCAAGCAGCTTTTCATGCAGTCGCCGCATAACTATAGCCATCGTAGCGAAATTAAACTCTGGGTGGTATTGTACCCCCCAGAAGGAGCTACGATCTGTGTCTATACTCATGGCTTGCACCGTGGACATGGCGTTTCCGGCAAGGACTTTTGCATTTTGAGGTAAGGAATCCACTTCATCCATATGCACCTCAAGCGTATCAAAAACGTCTCCTTTGCCTGTAAACATAGGGTGATTCTTTCCTGCGTCGGTTAATGCAATATCACGACCAACACCAATTTCACGGCCCTTGGGATTGCATCGCACCGTACCCCCAAGTGCGATGGTCATAATTTGCATCCCCCAGCAGCTGCCGAATATAGGAACACCAGAGGCGTACGCTTGTTTGGCCATTTCGATTTGATGACTTACTTCGGGGGCAGTGTTGTAACAGTTGAGTGCAGAACCGGTCCACACAATACCTTGGTAGTCTGTGAAGGATTTTCCTTCGGGCAAACAATATGCACCCTTTTCACTGGGATACACTATGGTGCAGACGATGCGCGAGTCGAATGACTCCAATAATGCCGCATAGGACACGCCATAGGTTTGTCCACCTAAGGACTGCATCAAGGTTGAGGTGGCTTGGTCGTTGCCTTCGAGCACCAATAAGGCTACTTGCTTCACGTGTTTAATATTCCTTCAAAAGATTGTGTAACTACATAGCCCCAGTATAACAAAACTAAAAACTTAAGACTGTAGTTGTATCTTTAACCCAAAGGGTGGATGGTTTTGCTGATGGGGCGAGTCATACCGTTCTATACTAAAACGACTGGTATCCAAAGTTTGTGACCAAGCAACAACTGCCTCAGCCTCTTCTGCACCGCCAGGATGCCCAACATACATCACCAAGGTTACAATCCCGCCAGGGGCGAGTAGCTCAATGGATTGTTTCAAAGCCTGGAGTGTAGTTTGGGGTTGGGTGATCAGCTCTTTTGTTTGGTGACCGGGTAAATACCCTAAGTTGAAAGTGATGACTTTAACAGTCCCTTGCTCGACATTCGGCAATACACTCTTCATTCGCTCATGTCCAGAATTAATGAGTGTAACCCAATCGGCGACTTTCGCTTCATTCAAGCGATTCTGGGTTGATTCCACTGCAACTTCCTGTATATCAAAACCATAGACTTTGCCCGTATCCCCCACTTTTTGAGCAAGCAATAGAGTGTCATGGCCATTGCCCACTGTGGCATCAATAGCGGTATCCCCGGGGGTTAAAACCTCCCCTATCCATTCATGAACGATTTGTAATACATTGCGCTTTTTCATGCGAGCAGTATACTGAGCCTCATGATCAGATTAAAGTATTCGTCAAAACATGCGCATACTCCCCCTAACATGGTAGAGTACCGCGCTTTACTTTAGCCTCTATACCCATTGGATTTTTCACATGAGCTCCGAAACGGAACCAAAATACGCCGGCCTGAAAGAGGTCATGAGCATGTCATGGCCTATTATGCTGGCCAGCATGTCCTTTGTCGTGATGGATTTCGTGGATAAATACTTTGTCGCATCCTTGGGCAAAGACCACTTGGCAGCCATCGGCTCGGCCGGTATCTGGTCCTATACGTTAAGCATGTTTGTAATCGGGGTCGTGACATGCGTGAGTACATTTGCTTCGCAGAGCTTGGGCCGTAACAATAAACCCGATGCCGCACGCTACACTTGGCAGGGCATCTATATCTCCCTTTCGGCAATTTTAGTCTTTTTCCTCATGATTCCTGGCACGCCTATTCTATTCAATGCCATGAATCACAGCCCCGAGGTTACTCAACTTGAAATAGATTACTTTAATATTCGCATGTATGGCGTCGTATTTGTCGCTTGGCAAACCGCTGTGTCATCCTTTTTCTTTTCCATCGAACGCCCCAAGATTCCGATGTATATATCACTATTGGGGAATTTAACCAATATCGTACTCGACTATTTGTTGGTATTTGGTAAGTTCGGTTTTCCTGAATTGGGCATCGAGGGGGCTGCCTATGCTACGGTAATCTCGATTTTTGCACAGATGGTTATTCTGCAATGGATCTTTATGTCCAAATCTTACAATAAGGAATACCATACCCGGTCGACCTTCTCGTTTGATTGGGGAAAAGTTAAAGAGTTGTTTAAAATCGGTTGGCCTTCAGGATTATCAGGCTTTATCGATATTACTAATTGGTCGGTATTTACAAGTTTTATCATCGGCAGTTTTGGTACCGAACAATTGGCTGCCAACGGAGCAGCCATAAATTACATGCACATTATGTTCATGCCAGTCATGGCGATGAATAATGCTATTGCACCCATTGTAGGTCAGTGGATCGGTAAAGGCGACATACTACGAGCGAAGGCCCGTGCCTATACAGCGACCAAAGTGGGAATGGTTATCATGCTCAGCATGGGAATCCTGTTAGCCATCTACGGTGAATTCTTAATAGGGCTATTCAGTGATGATGCTGAAGTAATTCGTGTTGGCCATACCTTGTTGATTTTTGGCGCCGTGTTCGCATTGTTTGATGCAGTCAATATTGTATTGTCAGGTGCACTACGCGGGGCAGGCGATACCTATTGGATGCTCATTGCATTGCTCATAGGCTCATGGGGGGTCAATATTCCCTTGGCTTGGATTTTCTCCACACCACTGGGACTCGAAGCCAAGGGTGCTTGGATCGGTGCGACGATATATATCATCTTCATGTCGGTATTGTATCTACATCGCTTTCATGGTGAAAAATGGCGTCATATCGACATCTTCAACAAAAACGAAGCTTAAGAATCTTCCATCTGCCGACGCCCTCTAGTTAAGCACGCTATCAGCACACTCACGGTCGCAAGAACGCCACCTACGACCATAACCATGAGCAAAGCCATACTGGACACCATCGCACTAGAGCCGTAATGCATCAGGTTATACACACGCACCGGTATGGTGGTGTATCCCGGCGGACTGACCAATAAAACGCTGTCTACATCGCCTAACACCATAAGAAAAATTACAACGCCCAAGACCAATGAATAGGGCAGTGTCAAGGGCAGAATTATACTCCAGTATTGACGTAGCCGGGACACCCCAAAAACACGTGCCGCATCGTCATACTCTTTGCGTATACTACGCAAAGCAAAGGTGAGTCCTATCCAAGCAACAAAAAGATATTTCCCGACACAAGTCATAAATACGATGATCGCCTGATCGTAAATCGTTCCGCGCCAACCCGCATGATTCCAGAATTGAATGACACCTATCCCCCAGGCCGGTCCTGAAATCAAAAATGGTATACAAAGCAGCAAAACTATCCCAAAAGATATTGAGCGGGGCCATCCATCCAAACAATACGTTCCGATACTACTGATCAATACAATTCCAAGGGTAGTCCCAAATGCCAAGCTTAAACTGCTTAACCATTCATGCTGAGATTGCTCCCATACCGTTCCTATATAAGTAAAAGAGACTTCACCGAGTACAACCATTATGAGCGGAAGACCGATACTAAAAAGAAACAAGATCCCCATTAATAAAATGATGACACCCCGTGAAAGAGCCCCTGATTTAAGTAGGACTACTTTTGGGGAATGATAACTCGTTTGACTTAATTGCCGACCAATTACTACCCACCATAATAAAATTGCACCCAATGCACAACCCATCAACGGCAGTGCCAATTGAAGTCCACTGGCAGGATTATGAAATGCATTATATAAAGTAAAAATTTCGATAGAGTACGTATTCACTTGAAAAAATGATGGGATGGTATACGTGCCTAAATTCAGTAGAAACACAATCAATCCACCCGTCGCAACAAACGGGGTTGCATGGGGAAGTACAACATGTCTATATAGTGCCACAACGGAACCTTCCATTCGTGCGACTTCGAGTTTCTCTTGCTCGATGTGCATACATGCTGTATACGTGGCACAAGTAGTCACCGGAAAATGGATAAGGCTTAATACAATAATGGCACCTGGAATGCTAAACAATTGAGTTGTGTCCACACCAGGCACTAGACTCACTAAATCAATCCATGCACTGGCATAGATATATCCCGGCACAAAAAACGTTAGCAGTGCAGCATAAAGGAGAACATAGCGAAGCCATCGGGGCAAAAAAAGCATGGAGACACCGCTAAACACCCCCAAGACCATGGAAAGGATGGTCACTGAAATAGCAACCGTCAGCGTTGTACTTAAAAGTTCAACACGACTACTGGATCAAGGAATTGACTCAGCCCCGGCCAAGAGTGTTTGGATAATTCCTATCAGAGGCGCGCCCACAAGAACGATAAGCACCGTTGCCAATCCAAGGTATACGAAGCCCGGAATTATCTTCACTGCAAAAATTCTTCCTGCATATAGCGCATACTGGTATCCAGTTGATGTGCGGCTTCATTAAAATCTATTGCACTCGTACGCACTTCACTGAGAATCGGCACCGTACTGGGTGCTTTAGCATTCGGATTTAATGGAATTTGCAAAGAGCGCGATTGCGCTAACGTTTCTTCTACTTCTGGGGAGAGCAGATAATCTATCAATTGTTTAGCGGCCTCTGGGTGAGGAGATTGGTTTATAAGCGCCAGCGTGTTGGGAATAATCAGCGTACCTTCTCCGTTGTCACCTTGATCGGGAAAGTGCCATTTCACTGGCTTACCGTCCACCACTGCACCATTTGCATCATCGGTATCGGTCAGTCCCCATGCATATTCCCCCCGCACAACTAAGTCGCGTACCGTTGCATTGCCCGGCAATACAACCACTTCATTTTCTTTAATCCCCTGAAAATACGTCTTGGTTTTCTCCGGACCCCATTGAGCGAATAATGCAGCAGCATGTGTAGCTGTTGTCCCAAAAAGAGGTTTGGCGATCGCGGCTTTCCCTTTCCATTGCGGGTCAAGTAAATCATGAATGGATTGTGGGGGCTCCTTAACTAAATCTATATTATAAATGATGACACGCCCTCTGGCAGCAAGGCCTGTCCAATACCCTTCTGGATCTTTAAACCCAGAAGGGATCGCTTCACTAGCGGGTGATATATACGGGGAAAGAATCCCTTTTTCTTTGAGCACAATGGTTTGAATCACTTCGTTATTCCAAAACACATCGGCACGCGGTCTATCTTTTTCAGCAATCAAACGATTAACAAGCCCAGTGGTTTTAGAGGATTCCGTATCGTATACAACAACGACTTCAATGCCGGTCTTCTCTTCAAATGCGGCCAAAATCGGCGATGAATACATTTCGTCTAAAGCAGTATAAATTACTACTTGCGGGGAGGACTCTTTGGAAG
The DNA here is from genome assembly GCA_938082445.1 of uncultured bacterium. Classification (GTDB taxonomy): domain Bacteria; phylum Hydrogenedentota; class Hydrogenedentia; order Hydrogenedentales; genus DTSJ01. The sequence goes on along the minus strand of CALLLL010000142.1, from coordinate 1,768 downwards.
AACATCCAACGCACACTATTGCCATAAGCACCCATACGGCTATTGCTTTACTTAATCGTCTTGTCATACATCTTCCTTAATGCTTTGGTTTAGAATAGCGATGTTTCCGAAAATGATTATACGTTAACCAATATATAATACAAATCTTCACTGAAAAAACAGCTACATGAAAAAGCCAATAGGGAAACATATTATCCTCGAAAGGCTTTTGATCAATTATCATCAAAAACCCCACAACAGGCGAAGTCACCAAAGCTAAATGATTGATCATAAAATTATCCCATGTATAAACACGATTCATATTTTCTATGATCATTACAATAATACCAATATTGCCGAAATACACCATGAACACCAATACCAAGCCCAGCACAATTGCCGAGGCAGTTTTTTTGGATAACACAGAAGCCAAGCCGCCCAACACCACGCAAATCATGCCACACATCCAGAGCGAGACGGACCCTGCAAACATTATAAATAATGACTCAATATAGCTCCATCTAGAACCTTCATAATGGTCATATAGCACCGGAATCATGAACCATACCATCATCATCCCATTAATAATGGCCAATCGATTGACCATATACATCCCTGCACTTACTTTCCCCCAAACGAGCGCTTTTGGTGTCAATAATGTCACTTTCAACATATCCATATTCTTGAGCTCGCCTTCTTTTGTAAACATCGTAGCCATGCCCAGTAGCGCAAAAAATGACATCTGAATTAAATTAACAATCAATGCATACACCATCACCAAAACCATGGGCATATCTAAACGCCAGTGGCAATAGCTAAGTATCATTGGGAGAAACAGTGCATTAGCCCCAATCAGACACCGTGCTCCAGTAGTAAAGTTTAAGCTAAAACGTTGTTCGCGAAACTGAATGGGATTGCTGGTATCGGGCGTGGGCTCAAACCCATCAGGCGGACTAAATAATCGACGTACACGCTTTGTCTTCTTGGATCGTTTAGGTCGCTTGGCATTTTTTTGCACCATAGGACGTACAGGTCGATTAATCCGCCGGTAGGTCAAACCTAAAGCAATCACAATAGTGGATAACTGTATGGCCGTATGCGCAAGCACCATTTGTCCAAAGCCTGTATTCGCTCCTTGCACAAATGCTGCAAGGCTATTAAAAAACACCTTCATTGCAAAAAGACTTTCAGGGACATCCATAAGCACAGACCCACCCAATTGCGAAAATCGGCTAATGCTTGGATCAATCCATACAACAAACATCCCGTACACAAGACAAATCACTAAGTAGCCCAGCCCCAAATTAATGGCCACATAAAAATAACTATGCAGTGCTGCACGCACAGTGGTGCGCTGATATGCCGAGGCCAACAAACCCAATGATGCATACGTGATCATCCCCAGAAAAAGAATATACCATGTGTACAACGTTGAATAGAGATCGATGCCCACCATAAAAAATATCGATGATGCAAAAGGAGCTATACCTATAACTAACAGCGCATAGGTCCCTATAGAATAAACCATCTTGCCCAGAATAATTCTCCATGGACCCAGTAGACTGGTCGACAACATATCCCACGTATTCTGCTCACGCTCACCAACCAGCGTCGTCGCAGCGACACCTGGAATACACACCACCATCCCTCCCGCAACGAACAAAACGATCAACATGAGTATTTCGCGAGCACTGCGGGCTGTGGTACGTAAAGTTGCGGAGTACCCTGCCCAATTGAACACGACACAGCATCCTACACATACACATAGAACCAACAATAATAATAAAAC
>CALLLL010000141.1 GCA_938082445.1 uncultured bacterium | reverse complement strand
AAATAGGTTCTTTTACATTTCAGCCATCCGTGTTTGCTAAATTCGCACTGATACTGTTGCTCTCAGTGAAATTAGCCGGGAACCAAGAAAAAATTACAACATTTAAAGAAGGCTTTTTGCCCCCTCTTTTTATACTGGGATTGTTTGTCGGCTTGGTCCTTTTGGAAGATGATTTAGGTACACCCGTTGTAATGGTATTTGCTGCCTATGTTCTGTTTTTTGCCTCAGGCATTCGCTGGTATTATTTAGGCTTGTCCATGGTACCTGCGATAGCAGCATTCGTATTGTTAATCTGGACGGTACCCTATCGTAGAAGTCGAATTACTGCCTATCTTGAGCCTTGGGAAAATGCAGATGATTCAGCGTATCAGCTCATTCAGTCCATTACAGCCTTTGTAAATGGGGGTATTTGGGGAGTCGGGGCTGGTGCCGGTGAGCAGAAACTCCATTACCTGCCTGAATCGGATACCGATTTTATTTTGACAGTATGGGGAGAAGAAATGGGCCTCGTAGGCACTTTATTCTTAGTGATGATATTTGTGGCTCTATTGTACTATGGGGTTCGAATCGCCACACATGCCCGTGATCTTTTTGGTACACTGTTGGTGTCAGGCATTATTGGGATGGTGACATTTCAAGCCGCATTCAACATGTCAGTGGCCATCGGTCTCTTGCCCACCAAAGGGTTGCCATTACCATTTATAACCCGAGGAGGTACCTCTCTGATGGTGCTATTGGCAATGATGGGAATAGTGATCAATATTGGTTTGCAAGCCGAACCGCAAAAAAAGAAAATTATGAAACCCGTGACCCAGAAATAATGGAAAGTCAATTCGTATGCGCATAATGATTACAGGCGGTGGAACAGGAGGACATACCTCTCCTGCATTGGCCATTATTGAAGAAATAAAAAAACGTGATCCACGGCTAGAATTGCAATGGGCAGGTTGTAAAGACAGTGTAGAAGAACGTGTGTGCGCTACGCATAATATCCCATTTAGAACAGTACCGGTAAAAGGATGGCCCCGTGGCAATAAACTTAAACAGCTATGGGCGGGTATGCATTTAGCACGTGGAATCGTGATGGCTTATTTGCGATTGAAGCGATACAAACCTCAAGTAGTCATAGGAGTCGGGGGGTATGTATCCGTTCCATTGATGTGGACAGCTCAAATATTAGGTATCCCTACAATTCTGCATGAGCAAAATAAACAATTGGGTATGGCCAATAGACTACTTGCAAAAAAAGCGCATAGATTGCTTTTAAGTTTTCCCGATACTAAAGGGGCAGAATTATCTGAGCGCACCGAAGTAGTTGGAAATCCAGTTCGAGCAGGGTTTTCCATGGCACCAAGTCGTCAAGAGGCTTGCGATACCTTGGAGTTGGATCCCGAAATCCCCGTTGTATTGATCTGTGGGGGGAGCCAAGGGGCTCAGTCAATAAATCATGCTATTGCAGATATCGTAACAGACAAGCCACTAGTACCATGCCAATTTATTTGGATGACAGGTAAGCAGGGGGTGGTAGAAGCCCGTGAAGCGTCGGAACAACCCAGCATGCCTGTGAGTGTTCATGCCTTTATCGATGATATGGTAACGGCCTGTGCAGCTGCACAATTGATTGTAACTCGTGCAGGTGCTTCGACCACGGCAGAAGTGGCGCAAGTGGGCCGAGCTTCAGTGTTGATTCCCTATCCACATGCAACTGATAACCATCAAGAAAAAAATGCTCGTGCATTTGAAGATGCCGGTGCTTCGATTGTGTTGCTAGACAGCGATTGTGATGGTGAGTCGCTAGGGAAAATTATTTATGAGCTTTTAGGGGATTCGTCGCGGATTAGTGCCATGGAATCAGCTGTAAAGACTTTGGCGCAACCTGTAGCCGTAGAACGAATTGTTGAGCATGTGTTTGAGGCTGCGTTTGGTGAAGCGGGGCAGCCGGAATAATCCAACGCTTTTTAGCGGTACATCTCTAATTCATCATCACCGGAATGGCAAATGTCATACCATTCTTCCATCTGACTGGTCATTTCAAGCTCTTCTAAATGCAGCGCATCGATCCCCTCAGCATCCGTGATCATATCCGCTTCCTGATCTTCAGAGAAATAATTGGCAACATGCACAGAGGTTAATGCAGAAAACCCATTGGATGATGATAAAGAAGGGCTTGTGTGGAATGTTATAGCTTCAACGATGGGATCGGGTAACCTCCAAAGCTCAAGGAGTAAGCCACCAATTTCCGCATGCGTTGCACCAATGATATCCAATTCTTTTTCGATTAGCGGGACTTCTTCGTCTATGGATTCACGGATGGCCCGACCGAACTCTTCTGGGCGGCGATTGGCTAGAATGATTTGCCCAATATCGTGTAAAAGCCCAGCAGTAAAGCTATCCTCATGAATTTTGGCATCACTGGTTTCATTTTCCGCAATGGTACGTGCGTATTTTGCCACCTTGAGGCTGTGATTCCACAAGGAATCAATGTCAAAATTGTCCGGCATGACAACTTCATCAGCAGGTTGAAAGACTTCTGCCATCAACACTAAATTGCGTATATTATCCAGTCCCAATACCGAAGCCGCTTGTGCAACATTCGTTACACGATGCGCCAATCCCATATCGGAGGAGTTTACAATTTGTAAAATCTTAGAGCTGAGCCCTACATCGGTTTCGATTAATGCCGCGATATCCTGAATAGTGACATCCGTTTCCTGCATTTTCTCTTTAATTTTGTTATACAGGATAGGCACAGATGGAATTCCGCTAACATCCATTAAAATACTTTGGATGCGTTTATCGCTAAGCTGATCGCGTAATTCAAAAGCACGGCTAATCAATCCGAAAAGATGTCTTGGTTCACAAGGTTTCGTTAAAAACTGGTGCACAATGGCAGATGTTTTAATCATCGTGTCGGCACCCGGTGAACCAGACAATGCAAAACGGATGGTTTCAGGAAAATTTTCCATCACTTTGGTAAGTAATTCATGTCCATGCATAGCTGGCATATGCATATCGGATACGATTATATCGAATGCACCGCTTTCTTCCATCAGCTTTAGTGCATCATGACCGTCTGTGCAAAAAGTCATTTCCCATTCGTTACGCATCGGGCGTAACATACGCTTCATCGCTTGACCAATATTGGGGGCATCATCGACAAATACAATGCGTTTTTTAGGGGAATTGCCTTCCATTATTTTGAATGCCCTTCGCGAATCTTTTCAAACTCATCGATTTTTGCTTCAAATGCTTCAAATACAGTAGGTGAGAAATGCTGTCCGACACCTTGTTGCATCATTTCCAGGGTTTTCTTGGCACTAAATGATTTTTTATATGGGCGTTCCGAACGCAAAGCATCATACACGTCAGCAACAGCGACGATTAACCCTGATATGGGGATGTCATCTCCTGACAATCCATTCGGATACCCACTACCATCCCATTTTTCATGGTGAGTCAGCGCAATTTCCATCGCCATCGTCCGTAAAGCATCAGGATCTTTTTGCGAATTACCAATCTCAGGAATTTCTAGAAACTCGTGCATGCCCTTGGGGGCCTCTTGGAGAATGGCCGCCCCAATAGAACAATGCGATTCCATCACTTCACGTTCCTCAGGTGTTAAGCGACCTGGTTTCAATAAAATTGAATCTGGAATCCCTATTTTTCCCACATCGTGTAAAGGGGACGTGAGAAAGATAGTATCGACCATAACTTTATCAAGACCTAAAGTCATAGCCAATAATCGACTACACAAAGCTACTCGAATAACATGATCACCCGTTTCTTCATCGCGATATTCGCCGGCCTTCGCTAAGCGCCAAACAATATCTCTGCGTGCAAGTTCGAGGTCGGCCGTTCGTTCCAAGACTCATTGTTCGAGGATGGCATTTTGATTCGCCAGTTCATCACGATAAGATTTTAGGCGAAGGGTACTTTGGATTCGGGCGACAAGATCTTCTTGGCCACACGGTTTATTGAGTAAATCGGTTGCACCTAAATCCAGCGCTCGACGTTTGAGAGCAGCTTCAGCATTACCGGTTAAAATAATAACAGGCGTCGTTGAAAAAGTATTGAGCTCCCGTAATTCAGACAATAAGTCCAAACCCGATTTAATGGGCATGCTTACATCCGAGACGATGGTATCATACGTGTTCTCTTTCACTAAGGCGATGGCTTCATCTACACTATTGGCAAAGTGTAAATTCCACTTATCCCGTTGTGAGCGTAACATGCGTTTGAGCCCACTTAAAAAGTTGGGTTCATCATCAACAAACAAGCTTTCTTTTTT
>CALLLL010000140.1 GCA_938082445.1 uncultured bacterium | reverse complement strand
GGAAGCGGATAATGGGCATTGTAACCAACTTGCAAGTCAGGAATCCGCCAATTGGTATCCCGGATATGTGATGAGCCGTCGCTTAACTCGACAAGAGTATGAAAATACCTTGAGTGATTTGTTGGGACTGGAACTGCATGTTGCTGATAACTTTCCTGAAGATGGATCGGGTGGCGAGGGCTTCAATACCCATGGGAACTCCCTTTTTCTTTCTGCAATCCAAATGGAAAAGTATTTGCGCACGGCAGACGATGCGATCGAAACAGCATTGCCTAATTATTTCACCGGAGAGAAAGTGGTCTCCAGTATTTTTAAGCGAAAAGAATATACAAGTGAACTCGAAATATTTGAGCGCTTAATTCCGGTTAAGCCTTCGCGAGATCATGAGGCGCGGGATGCGGCGAGCGATGTGGTTAATGCGTTTGCGCAGCGAGCATGGCGTCGCCCGGTAGAAGAAAATGAATTAGACCGTGTGTTGGCGCTATTCGATAAATCGTATGAACGAGGTGACGGGTATAAGAACTCCGTTAAGTTGGCGTTTAAGGCGGTATTGATTTCGCCGAATTTTATTTTTCTAGCTGAGCCAGAGCCCGATGCCATTGGGGATTACCCCTTGGGAGGTTATCCTTTGGCTTCACGCCTTTCCTATTTCTTATGGGCCTCTATGCCAGATGATGAACTTTTGGAATTGGCTGAAGCGGGTACATTGAATGATCCTGATGTATTAAAAGGGCAAATAAAGCGGATGTTAAAGGACCCTCGTGCACAAGCTTTGGGTGAGACATTTGCGTCTCAATGGTTGGGTATTACGCAGTTGGGTGAAGCGCGTATTCCTGATGCGGAGCGCTTTCCTGAATTTAACGAAGGCTTGCTTCTTGCGATGAAGGCTGAGGTGGCTATGCTCTTCAACCGCATCATCCAAGAGGATCGAAGTCTTTTGGAGCTGTTGGATTCGGACTATACGTATGTGAATGAATCTTTGGCGGATATATATGGGATTGAGGGGATCGAGGGCGAAGAAATGCAATTGGTTCAATTGCCCGAAGATAGTATGCGTGGTGGATTACTGGGTATGAGTGCTATTTTAACCAACACATCGCATTCGTTGCGTACCAGTCCTGTATTGCGCGGTAAATGGGTGCTTGATGAATTGTTGGGTGAGCGGGTTGCGCCTCCACCGCCCGATGTGCCTGCGTTCGATGAAGAAAAAATAGATACGGGAGAGATGTCGATGCGTGCGCAATTGGAGTTGCATCGGAAAAATCCTGAATGTGCCTCTTGCCATGATCGTATGGACCCCATTGGTTTTGGATTGGAAAATTTTGATGCCATTGGGCGTTGGCGCAATGAACACAAAGGCAATCCGGTAGATGCTAAAGGCACACTAACGAACGGAAAACAATTTGATGGTCCAGCTGAGTTAAAGACGGTTCTTTTGGATCGCAAGGATGGTGTTGCTAAAAATCTGACACGAAAAATGTTGGGCTATGCACTGGGTCGAAATTTAACCCGGCAAGATAACTGCGTCATCCAAGACAGTATGGAAGCATTAAAAGCGAATGAATATCGCCCATCTGGGCTTATCGAAGAAATTGTATTAAGCTACCCATTCAGGCATCGATATAGCAATGGGAAACTGGAGGAGACTGACTAATGAGTCGTCAAAAATCGTGGCAGATATCCCGACGTACTATGTTGCGTGGTATGGGAGCCGCTATGGCGTTACCGTTACTGGATGCTATGGCCCCTTCGGCTAAAGCGGCTGCGCCAACTGCAGCGGGTGCAGGAGCTGCCCCTAAACGCATGGCGTGTATGTATTTCCCTAATGGTGTTTGGCAAAAGGCGTGGATTCCTGAGGCTACTGGGAAAGACTTCACTTTGCCGTTTTCGTTGGAGCCTCTAAAAGAATTTCAGTCTTCACTCAATGTTATTTCGGGCTTGGATAAAGCCGCGAGTCGCCGGGGTGATGGACACTATGCCAAAACGGGGAATTTCCTGACCGGTATGCCTGTGGAAAAAACTACGGGAAAAAATATTAGTGCTGGTGGGATATCCATGGATCAGTTGGTTGCGAGTCGAATAGGCAATCAAACGCCTTTGCCTTCGCTGGAACTGGGGATTGATCGTGTTATATCTGGAATCGACAGCAATGTGGGGTATACCCGGTTGTACGGTTCCTACATTTCATGGCGCGCTGCAGAATTGCCGGTTGCTAAAGAAATTAATCCACGCTTTGTATATGAGCGCCTATTTGGCGAAAAAGATGCGAGTGGTCGTGAGACTGGTCAAAAGAAACATGATGATTATAAAAGTCTTCTCGATTTGGCTTGGGAAGATGCAAAAGATCTGCGGGGTAAAGTGGGGCGTGATGATCAAATTAAGTTGGATGAATATTTAGATTCTGTTCGCGCTGTGGAAAAGCGTATTGAGTTTTCGATGAAAACCGATCCCCGCGAATGGCAGCCAGAAGCCCTTAAAGATTTACCGCCGGCACCGGATCAAAAAATCCCTTCGGATTTCCGCGAGCATGTGAAACTAATGTTGGATTTAATGGTGTTGGCCTTTCAAACGGATTCTACGAGGGTTCAAAGCTTTATGTTTGCCAACGATGTATCGGGTCGTAACTTTTCGTTTCTGGATGGTGTATCCGGTGGTCACCATCAGATGTCTCACCATGAGAATAAAGAAGATAAAATCAATCAATACAAGCGTATTACGCGTTGGCATGTAGAGCAATATGCATACTTGTTGGGTAAATTAGACTCAATTCAAGAGGGCGAAGGCACGTTGTTGGATAATTCAATGATTCTATTTGGGTCGAGTATTTCTGACGGCAATCGCCATGATCCAAATAATTTACCCTTGGTGCTGGGCGGTAAGGCCGGTGGAGCATTGAAAACCGGTCAACATATTGCCAATCCTAAAAACACACCCTTGTGTAATCTTTATGTCGATATGCTTAATGCAATGGATGTGAATGAAGAGTCATTTGGTGATAGCACAGGTAAAGTGCCTGGGCTGAGTGTATAGAACGAATATTTTATAACGAATTTCTGTTGAGTAATTAAAGATACAATCTGGAGATGAACGAATGAACCGTTGGACCTTAGCCGTTTTAATGATCTTGAGTGTAAGTGGAGTAAGTGCATTTGCTGAAACCTATGCGGAAAAGCTGGGCTATCCAAAAGGTGCGCGTGTGGCTATGTTCCATAGTGACGATTTGGGCATGTTTATTGATGGGAATCGCGGTACAATCGATTCTGTTGATAATGGCATTGTCACTTCTGCCAGCACGATGATGCCTACAGGGTGGGTCACACATTGGCGTGAGTGGTTAAAAGAAAATCCGGATTTCGATAATGGTCTTCACTTAACACTGACTTCCGAATGGAAGTATTATCGTTGGGCACCTATTGTGGGTGCCGCTCAAGCACCAGGGCTGGTGGATAAAGATGGGCACATGTGGCCGAGCGTGATGGAAGTTGCTTTGCACGCAACGGCGACGGAAGTTGAAGCTGAAATTCGGGCACAAGTAGATAAAGCAGAGAAAATGGGTATGCCCATTACGCACTTAGATTCCCATATGGGGACAATCTTTGCGCGTCCAGACTACATTTCGGCGTATGTGAAGGTTGGGATCGAAAAACAAATCCCCGTCATGATCATGGGGGGGCACAATACAGAACTCAAGCGTATTAATGCCAAAGCGCCTATGATGGAAGAGCGTACCAAATGGATTCAAGCTGCTGCCGAGCAAGCCTGGGAAGGCGGATTGCCGGTGTTGGATGACTTGCATACGGACTTTACCAGCACGCGCGATGTGGAAGAAAAGAAAAAATACATAACTGAGATGGTGAAGAATCAAAAACCGGGTGTGACTATGTATATCGTGCATTGCACGAATCCATCAGAAATTTTTTCGGATGTATCGGGTTCAGGTCCCAATCGCCATAGCGATACATTGGCCATGACTGATCCTGAAATTATTCAATTAATTAAAGACGAAGGCATTATTCTGACCACTTGGAAAGAATTAAAAGCTCGTCGTGATGCGCTGGATAAGAAATAATTCACAATGAGTGAATCCACAACACCCATACTTTCCGTACGGAATCTGCAGACGTTTTTTTACACCGAACGCGGTACAGCCTTAGCGGTGGACGATGTTTCGTTTGATATTTCAGCCGGAAAAACTTTGGCTATCGTAGGAGAGTCTGGGTGCGGTAAAAGTATGACGGCCTTGTCGATGCTTGGGCTTGTACCCAACCCGCCTGGAAAAATTGTGGGTGGTGAAATTATCTTTGACGGCCAAGATTTACTCAAATTGTCCAATGCAGAAATGCGCGAGATTCGCGGCAATGATATTTCGATGATTTTTCAGGAACCGATGACTTCGTTGAATCCTGTATTTCGAATTGGCGATCAAATCGGTTCAATCCTTCGTTTGCACCAAGGGTTGAGTAAGCAAGAAGCCCACAATGCAAGTATCGAGTTGCTGACTCAGGTTGGGATTCCAGCGCCGGAATCGAGGGTGAAAGATTACCCCCATCAAATGTCCGGGGGGATGCGCCAGCGGGTAATGATCGCGATGGCATTGGCCTGCAATCCCAAAGTATTGATTGCGGATGAGCCGACCACGGCATTGGATGTAACCATTCAGGCGCAAATATTGGACCTCTTGCGAACGCTACAAAAAGAACGCGGTATGGCAATATTGTTGATCACACATGACCTAGGGGTCGTTGCAGAGATGGCTGATGAAGTGGCCATTATGTATGCGGGTAAAATTATCGAGCAAGCTCCGGCGCAGTCGTTGTTTAATGAAAAGGCTCATTCGTATACCCAGGGATTGTTTAATTCATTGCCGAATTTGGATGCGCCCAGTGATCGTCTTGAAACCATTCTTGGACAAGTTCCAGCGGCTACGGATTTTCCAAACGGCTGCCGCTTTCATCCCCGTTGCCCGAATGCAATGCAAGTATGTACAGAATCGATTCCTGGTCAATGTCGAATCGCCCAAGACCATAAGGTGAATTGTTGGTTATACGATGATAAGACGATGGCCGATTCGGATCTCGCTACACCGCTTGAAAAAGTGCCTGCATCATGAGTGCCCCAATTGAACATTTACTGAGTGTAGAAGATTTAGCGGTGCATTTCCCTGTGCGTCAGGGGGTGTTTTCAAAAATTGCGGGTTATGTGCGCGCGGTTGATGGGGTATCTTTTGATATTCCAAAAGGGCAAACCTTGAGCTTGGTAGGTGAGAGTGGGAGCGGTAAGACTACGACTGGCCGAGCTATCTTGCGCTTAATAGAACCCACGCGGGGTAAAGTTACTTTTTACGATAAAGATGTGTTGGCCTTGGATAAAAAATCCATGCGTAGCCTACGCAAAGAGATGCAACTTATTTTCCAAGATCCCTATGGATCACTAAATCCGCGTATGACGGTGTCATCGGTATTGGCTGAAGCCCTGAAAGCACATGGTCTTGTGGAGAAATCAGACCGCCGTGAACGGATTTTGGAATTGTTGAAGTTGGTGGGGCTTCCACCTGAAGCTGCTGATCGGTATCCCAATGAATTTTCGGGTGGGCAACGTCAACGCATCGGTATTGCTCGGGCATTGGCAGTGGAGCCTTCGTTGATCATTGCGGATGAGCCAGTGTCGGCGTTGGATGTATCTATCCAGGCACAGATTTTGAATCTACTTAAAGATTTGCAAGAGAAATTAGGATTGACCTATCTTTTTATTGGACATGACCTCTCGGTGATTCAGCATATTTCGGATCATGTGGCGGTGATGTACCTTGGGCGAATTGTGGAAATAGGTACACGCGAAGATATTTTTAATCACCCGAAGCATCCGTATACCAAAGCGCTACTGAGTGCTGTGCCTACTCCGGATCCTTCTCGAATGCTTGATCGCCAAATTCTATCAGGCGATATACCCAGTCCTATCGCGCCACCCAGTGGGTGTCATTTTCATCCCCGTTGTCCCGATTGCCAGGACTCTTGCAGTCAGTCTTTGCCTGTTTTGACGCCTTGTAGTGATACACATCGCGTGGCGTGTCCGGTGCATGTGCCATCTACTTAAACGTTGACTTAGGGCCGTTGATTCAGTAGACTGCGCGCTTTCTTCTTTCGGCCTGTGAGCCGATATTTTCCCCTATAAGGATTTCGACACTCGTGGACTCAAAGCAAGGCTGGTGGGTAGTATTGGGCTCTTTGTTCGCATTGACTGTGACCGCAGGTGTGGGCTTTTTCTCGATTCCAGTATTGACCTCATCTATGTTGAGTGAAATGGGGTGGAGCCTTAAACAGTTTTCCTTTGGAACCTCACTTTGGGCGGTGTCGGCGGCTATTTTTTGTCCTATTTGTGGGTATTGTGTTGAGCGCTTTGGGGTGCGTAAAGTCTTGATTGTGGGCATAATTTCAGGTGCTTATGTTCAGCATCTCTTTGGGCAAATTCAAACCTTAATGCAGTTTTATGTTGTTGCATCATTAGCACCCATTACGATCATGTGTTGTACACAAATCCCCATTGCAACCTTAATCACTCATTGGTTTTCTGAAAAGAATCGGGGTAAAGCTACTGGGCTTGCAATGTTGGGTATTGGTGTAGGTGGAGGTATATCACCTAAATTAACTGCTGCATTTATGGAGGCCCATGGATGGCGAGGAGCGATGACCGATTTAGGCTTGGTGCTTTTATTGGCATTAATTCCCACGTTGATTTGGTTACGATCACCCAAGGGACATGCGACAGTACATGAGGAACTTGAGCATGCGAATGACGATCCTGCGATTGCCAAGAGTTTAACGTTAAAAGAGGCCATTCGTACGCGTACTTTCTGGAATATGAGTATTGCCGATATGCTGTTTGGAGCGGTATTTACTACGTTCAACTTGCAACTAATTTTATACCTAACCAAAGATACTGGTAATGAGGTATTGGCTACTAATGTGTTGAGTATGTATCTTCTGTTTATGAGTTTTGGTACGTTGCTCTTTGGTTGGCTGGGGGATGTGCTTCCGTTTAAGCGTGTCATCGTATCAGCTTATTTTTTACCGGCTTTAGCGATTTTGTTTTTACTACTGCCGCCAACTCCTGTGTTCTTGTATACCTTTGCGATATTAACGGGGTTGGCTGGGGGTGGACGAATTGCGTTGATTCCTGTGGCGCTGGCCAGGTGTATGGGGCAGGTCCACTTGGCTGAAATTTTTGGGCTATCCAATACACTTTTTATGATTGGCAATGCCGTAGGCCCCATCATTGCAGCATCTATTTTTGACGCCACAAGCAACACCACTATTATCTATTGTATGTTCATAGCCATGCTCTGTTTCTGTACTGTTCTAATCAGTACGATGCGAAAAGAAGCTCATTAAGCGGTTGCATTTTAATTCAAAGTCCTATACACTGCGAAAACTGTTAAGTGCATAACTAATTCGCTGAGGAGTGTGAAATGGACGGTAAGCAAGGGTGGTGGGTAGTTTTTGGTGCCATGGTGACATTGACCATTACGGCAGCAGTAGGTTTTTTTACGACGCCTGTGTATATCGAAAATATGCTCAGTGATATGGACTGGACATTACCTGAGTTCACTGTGGGGACCTCCATTTGGGCTGTTTGTGCGGCGATAGTTGCACCTATTGTCGGGATATGTGTGGACCGCTTCGGTGTACGCCCTGTTATGGTCTTTGGATTGGTCACCGGAGCAGTTACGCAGTATGCGCTTGGGCATGTACAAAATTTAACACAGTATTACATCATCATGGGGTTGACTCCCATCAGTATTATGGCGTGTACGCATATTCCATTGGCTACGTTGATTACGCATTGGTTCTCAGCGGAGAATCGCGGTAAAGCTACTGGCGTTGCGATGTTTGGTGTGGGGACTGGTGGATTTATGGGGCCCTTGATTACAGCCGCCTTTATGGATGCTCATGGTTGGCGTGGGGCGATGACGGATTTATCTTTGGTGCTTTTGTTGGCCATCATTCCTACCGTGTTCTTTTTAAAGTCTCCTAAAGGCCATGCGACTGCACAAGAAGAATTGGAGCATGCGGATGAAGATCCGGAAATAGGTTCAAGCTTGACATTAAAAGAAGCGATGATGACACGTACCTTTTGGGGAATTAGTATTGCCGATATGCTATTTGGTGCGGTGTTTACCACTTTTAATATTCAGTTACTGGTTTATCTGACTAACGATACTGGAAATGAAGATTTAGCGACGATTGTGCAGAGTGTTTACTTTTTATGCATGGGGGTAGGGATTATCGTATTCGGTATTTTGGGCGATGTGCTGCCATTTAAGCGAGTACTTACATCGTGCTATTTGTTTGCGTTTATGTCTATTATCTTGTTGCTGCTACCGAATCAGCCGATCATTCTTTATGCATTTGCAATCATTGGCGGCATGGCAGGAGGGGGACGAATTAGCTTGATTCCTGTGGCATTGGCTAACAATCTTGGCCAAGTACATATGGCTGCAATATTTGGAGTTGCCAGTACGATGTTTATGGTGGGTAGTGCTGTTGGCCCTTATATGGCTGCACTGCAATATGAGGCAGCTGATGATACACAAGTGGTGTACTATGCGTTTGCCGTTGTGTTGTTGCTTTCAACGTTGCTCATTGCGACTATCCGGAATGAACGAAAAGTGGACTAAACTGTCCATCGATATCCATTCTTATAGATGCATCCGCGGTTAATTATCAGTATAATACCCGTTTTCCAATCCGTAACTAGATGGCCCTGAAGAGGGAATTTTTAAAAGGATCTTGACACATGAGCGAAGGTAAAGAAGTAAAAGTTGTAATGTTGATGGGCAGTAAAAATGATTGGGACGGCGTGATGAAAGCCGGTTCTGAGATCTTGACGGAATTTGGTGTTCCTCATGAGTGTAAAGTACTCTCTGCACACCGTACGCCTGAAGCCTTAGTTGACTATGTAAAAGATGTTGAGTCACGTGGATGCCAGGTATTTATTGGTGGCGCTGGTGGTGCTGCTCACTTGGCAGGTGTGCTTGCTTCTAAGACAGTGAAACCTGTGCTGGGTGTTCCTATCACAAGTGTATTGAACGGATTGGACTCTTTGTTGTCTACCGCTCAAATGCCTGGTGGAATTCCAGTGGGTACATTGGCTATCGGTAAAGCCGGTGCACAAAATGCTGCGTTGTTGGCTATTTCTATCCTTGGTGTAAAAGAGCCTAAGTACTTAGAGCAAATTGAAGCGTACCGTGCAAAACGTGCTAAAGCAATACTTGAAGAAGACTTGCTGAACTAGGTTTTCATGAAAACCTATGGTGCAGACGCTATACAAGATTTAGTCATTGTCGGGGTTGGTCCCCCGGCATTGGCTGCCTTGTATGAAGCCCAACAAGCCGGGCTAAATGTTGTTGGTATCGATAAGGGGCCTGTCTGTGGAGCCTTAGTAAAACATCCGCTGTATATGCGCTGGTTCTCTACTTATGACAAGCTTGAACTCTGTGGCTTTCCGTTACTCATTGATGAAAAAAATCCCACCCGCCGTGAGTATTTAAAGTATTGTCGAACGTTTGCCCGGCAGTTTGATCTCAAAGTGAATACGTATCGAACCGTTACCAGCATCGAAAAAAAAGACGACGGAGTATTCGAAGTGTGTGCGCATGACCGCTTTGGCCGTTATACACATTGGTCAACGCGGAACGTTGCTGTGGGCACTGGATTCTATGATAGCCCTCGTCCACTTGGGGTTGAAGGGGAAGAGCTGCCGCATGTATCGCATGTCTATACGGAAACTCACAATTATGCTGACCATAAAGTCGTAGTGGTTGGTGCAGGGAGTTCGGCGGCGGAGATCGCCCTTGAACTCCATCGCGATTTCACTGATGTAACCATTGTTACTCGAGGCGATACCTTCAATACAAAATTTTGGGTAGAGCCGGATATTGAAAATCGTATCAAAGAAGGCAGTATCCGGTGTTATCGCAATGCTGAAGTGCTTTCTATTCATGAAGACAGCATGATGGTGCGTGATGAGACGGGTAATGAGGTTGAGCTTGAAGCAGATTTTATTCTTGCTATGACTGGCTATGAGCCTGATACACGTTTTTTAACGAATCTTGGTGCTGAAATCGATACATCCTTGAACAAGCCCATTCTGAGCGATGGCCTTGAAACCACTGTGGAAGGCCTGTATGTGATGGGCACTTTGTGCGCAGGGGTTGAATCCAACGTGGTTTTCATTGAGAACAGTCGAGATCACGGAACGAAGATTGTTCGTGATATTCTTGCCAAACGCTCCTCTAGCTAAGCCCATACATTAACTGACTACTTTTTGGGGTGGTAGTAATCTCTATATTGAATAAAAGCGCTCAGGGCGTGTTGCACGTAGTCAATTCTGACTTCATCCTTGCGTAAATTAAATGGATGTCCGCCAGGTCTAAAGGGGTCGACTGTGATGGTGGCTCTGGGAATGGCGCCCACAAAAGGTTCAGTGGTGACTTGGGATTGCAGCAAATATTGAGTGGCCAGGGGTACGGATTTTTTTACTTTCGCGTGCATGGGATGATCGGAAGGTAAAATATCTGATATTGAGGCTAATAGGCCTTCCAATCGAGTAGCAGTGGGGGTTGTGCGCCCATCAATGTCATAACCGCCATAGGTTTTAGGCGATTGTTTATCGAGTACCTGAGAACGCAAAATAGTGTCGCAAATTTGGGCTGCGTGGTGTTGAAGCATTTCGATTTCTTCTGGTGTTAATGAAGATTTTGATTCGCGCATGAGCTTTGCTGTTGCCAGTAATGCCCAGTGATCGGCTGGGACATCAGAATGCCCTTTGCGTTGCCCTGCGAGATAGGCGAGGGCATCAAGAGCAGTTTTACGCCATGGGCCCTTAGGATCTTTTTCATGGAGGAGCAATAAGCCCAGGGCCGCTTCGCCTGGATAATACAGGGACTCCCATTCATCCCATAGTCCGCCTTCAGCAGGGATATATTTGGTGTAAAATCCGCCGTGTCTTTTCTGCATAAAGACAATGAACTGCCCCATTTTTTGAAGGTCGGCAAGTGGGGTAAATCCGGGTTCAAACTTTTCGATGCTAAGCAGTGCGACCAGTCCCAGGCCGGTACCACCCAGCTTAGCTTGAAATTCTATTTCCGCTTTGTTGACTTCAGGGCGTGACCAAACTGCCAACATAGGCTTCTGAAATGGAACAGACCAAAGGGCTTCTTCTTTCAGGTAGGTTGCGGCGCGCAGAATAGATTCTTTCAGTGCTGGACTGGGCTGATTTTCATAGGCCATGGTCATGGAATATATGCTTCCGCCGTGACGTAGAATGTTATATTCATCGTAAATGAGTGCTTGGGGGTCCAAGTGAATTGTGTAGACAAACATACCGTTATTGCGGGTATGTTTTTGCATGTATGCCGTCGAAAATTCGATTGCTTTATTGAGATCGTCCAGTTTGGGTGAGGCGGCTTTGGCGGGGTTCATGTGCGTCAAAGATAAAACCACGGCTATACCCAATAGAATTTTTACTTTTTTTGAAATGACATTAAGCAGCATCAACTTGCTCCACATAGATAAAATCGATTAATGTGGGGCTAAGATAACATGCAACGGGATGAAATACAAACCGCCTTTATGAATCCAACGAGTGACAAATCTTCGGAAGTATCGCCTAAATGGTGGTGGCATATCGCCCCTATCATAATGATTCTTGTGTTGTGTGCATTGGGTGTGCGCTCATTGATTACTAAAGACTCTCGATATGGTTGGGGGACATTTGGTCGACAGACTATCTATACCCTTAAGTATGAATGGGAATTTTCGGACGGCCATCGCGAAACGTATTACCCGGGTGATGAACTGCGACGGGATGCGTATACTTTATTGACCTCGATTGAACAACGGAACACTCGATACGGTCCGGGGGCATTGCCGGTATGGATTAATGGGTATTGTCAGTATATGTGGGACTATCGACCCGATGGAGCGGTGGCATTTCACACTACATTGAAGTATGAATTGGATCGAAGTCGGCGTGAACCTATTTCTGATGCTGCGCAAACGGCATTTTTTCAATATCCCCTTGAGGTCTCGCCATGATTACGCGTTGGAACCAGTTTTGGTATGAAGAACGATCTACCCAAAGTTTATGCTTGTTGCGTATATTCTTTGGGGCTGTTTTTATAATGAAAATGACGGGCTTTGGCAATCTTCAATATCCCTTCCGATGGTTCATGGAATTTCCAGTCCATAAATTTTACGACGAAATTGATTATTACTTGCATGGGTTTCATTTGCCGGTACCGGGATTTGAATGGTTGCCTGTATTGGATCTGTGGCAGTATCAAATTCTTGATTACATGCTCTTGATTGCGGGCGTCTTGTTTACCATAGGTATTTTGACTCGCCCGTCTGCGTGGGTAATTAC
>CALLLL010000139.1 GCA_938082445.1 uncultured bacterium | reverse complement strand
CAATATGAAAACTAAACCTGTATTGAGTGTAAATGGTAATGAGTACCCTTTGGTTAAGGAATCTCGTCCGGACATCAATAAATTATATGCCACCTATACTTTCCGCGATGCGTACCACGCTATTGTTCCAGGTAGCGATTTGGAGCAGGAAGATAATCACTTCTTATTTAGTGTCAACGGAGAAGTTTACGAAGATCATACCTTGTCATTAAAATAAGGTGAAAATTGATAGTTCTTTAAATCGCTTGAGTGTTTAGTTCACTCAAGCGATTTTTTTTATGCAAGAATGTCTTTGATTATGTGACCGTGTACATCGGTTAATCGGTAATTTCGGCCTTGGAATTGGTAGGTGAGACGTTCATGGTCAACGCCAAGCTGATTAAGGATTGTAGCTTGGAAATCGTGTACATGCACGGGGTTTTTGGCTACGTCAATCCCTAAATCATCAGAAGCACCATAGGTGATACCGGGTTTTATGCCTCCGCCGGCCATCCAAGTTGTAAAAGCATAGGGGTGATGATCACGGCCCCATTGGGGGCGGTTATCCATGGTGCCTTGCAGGAATGGTGTTCGCCCAAATTCCCCGCCCCAGATGACTAAAGTCTCATCCAAGAGTCCACGTTGCTTGAGATCTTTGACCAGTCCCGCTGCCGGTTGGTCGGTGTCTTTGCATTGGGTATACAATTCGGTGGTGAGACTTCGGTGCTGGTCCCAACCTGCATGCATGACCTGCACGCAGCGCGTTCCTCTTTCGACCAGTCTACGGGCCATGAGGCAGTTATGTGCAAAGGTGCCGCGTTCATTAACTTGTGGTCCATAGAGGTCTAGTATATGCTGTGGTTCATCGGATAGATCCGTTAATTCGGGAACGGATGTTTGCATGCGGAAGGCCATCTCATATTGTGAGATGCGCGTGTCGATTTCCGGGTCTCTCGCACTGCGCAGTTTCATTTCGTTTAATGCGGCAATATCATCCAGCATGCCTCGGCGGACTTCTTTGCTCATACCATCTGGATTCGATAGATATAACACGGGATCGCCGCCGCCTCGAAATTTCACTCCTTGGAATCGGGAAGGTAAAAATCCGGACCCCCAGTAGAAGTCGTAAAATATTTGGCCACAGGTAGTGTTTTTGCTGACCGAGGTCATGACTACATAGGATGGAAGGTCAGCATTATCATTGCCGAGTCCATAAGTGAGCCATGAGCCAATGGCTGGTCGTCCGGGCATTTCGGATCCGCTCAGAAAAAAAGAAATGGCTGGCGCGTGATTAACAGCTTCGGTGTGCATGCTCTTGATAAAGCATACATCGTCCACGATCTCAGCTGTGTAAGGCATGAGATCACTAACCCATGCGCCTGAATTGCCATATTGTTTAAAGGGTTCGATAGGTTCTAATAATAATTTTCCACCGGGGTCACCTGTCATGGTGCTGAAACGTTTACCCTGAACATATTCATCCGGTACCGGTTTTCCATGCAATTTATGTAGCATGGGTTTATAGTCAAACATGTCGACATGTGTTGGGCCACCGTTTTGAAACATATAAATGACGCTTTTGGCTTTAGCGATGTGGTGAGGTAGATCGGATAAGCCAATTTCGCGTGTGCCGCGCTTGTCGGCGGCATGAACCGACTCACCATTTAATAAACCAGCCAAGGCGGCTGTGCCTAGACCAGTTACACAATTACCGAGAAAGTTACGCCGTGTGCTGAGTTGCTCATGTTCGTTGATGGGGTTCATGATTATTCCTTCGTGAGCGCTTCGTCGGTGTTGAGTAGGGATAGGCATAAGCTGGCATAAGCTGCAAGTTCAATCGGGTCTATTTCGGGTGAGGCTATTGATTCTCCCACATCTAGATAAGCTTTTGCCGACTGGGGGTCTGCGCTAAATTGCATTCGAAGTCGTTGGATGCTACCAAGCAATAATTTCAGCTCTTCGTCGGAAGCAGTTCGGCTCATACTGATTCGGAATGCCGTATCAATTCGATCGCTGTCCTTGCTGTCTGGTGATAAGAGTAAGCGTTCAGCCATCGCACGGGCTGCTTCCACATAGGTAGGATCATTGAGAGTCGCCAAAGCATGAAGTGGTGTGTTCGTGCGTGTGGCTTTAACTGTACAGGTTTGCCGTGTCGAGGCATCGAAAAACATAGGGGGGGCCACTATGCGTCGCCAAAATGTGTATAGACTTCGACGGTACAATGCATCTCCGCTGTCTTGCGTGTATTTGATTCTGTCGAAGGAAAATTCTTTCCATAAACCATCCGGCTGATAGGGCTTAACGGGTGGGCCGCCGATTGTAGGAACTAATTTTCCGCCTGCAAATAGGGCTTGATCGCGGATCATCCAGCTGGGCATACGGAAACGGGGGCCATGAGAGAGGTAGCGATTCTCAGGATCAAGAGCGATGCGTTCAGGTGTAGTATCCGAGGATTGCCGATAAGTAGCACTGGTAACCATTAAGCACATGAGAGCTTTAACATCCCAACCGCTTTCTATAAAATTAACGGCAAGCCAATCGAGTAGTTTGGGGTGAGATGGGAGCTCGCCTTGGAGCCCAAAGTTCTCGGTAGTTTTAACAAGGCCTTGCCCGAAAAGTTGTGCCCAGAATCGATTCACCGTTACACGTGCAGTAAGTGGATGCTGTGGATCTACAAGCCATTTTGCCAGACCCAAACGATTATTGGGGGCATCAGCAGGCTTAGGGAAAAATACGGCTGGAGTTCCCGATACCACTTCTTTGCCGGGTTGATTGTAGAGACCGATATTAAGCATATACGTTTGGCGCGGATTAAATGAATCTTTCATGATCATAACCTTGCCGGCTTTGTTGTATAGGTCATCGCGTTTTTTGGTAGTCGTGTCTAGTTTCTTGCTGCTTTTACGATAACGAAAATCACTGTCGTAAAATTGCAGTTTGATTTGTTCTTTTTGCTCTTTTGTGCGATTGGAAATAGGGGTGTTGAGCAAGGCGAGTAGTTGCTGGTTTTCATCAGTCAATGAGGCATTTTCTGTGTTGCTTAATGCTATACGGAAGTGGCCAAGATTATGGTGTTTGTGGTGTGATTCATGGCGAAGACGGAAGACGAGGGTAGAGTCGGAATCGATAGTGGCAGCTTCCTTAAGTCGGAAGATGGCTGCATGATCGAGGTCTATGGGTCGTCCTTCGTAGACCGCCCACCCTGTTTTGTAATTGGTATCAATAGCTCCAGCAATCGTATAGCTTCCTTGCTCAACAGTAGCTTCAGCAGAGTCAATGGTTAAAGGAGTTTCATTGCCCTGAGCATCCCGTAATGTCACAGAAAAATCTGTTAGTACGAAATTGCCGCTATCCGAACGTGCTAAACCATTGTCCGTCATATCGGGATGGCGTAGTGCATCTAGGCGAATGGATGTGATGGACGTTAAAATGGTGTTGGCGTGTATTTCATAGTGGTCATTGTCAGGATTTAGGCCAGTGGCTAATATGGTGCCATTGGTTTGAACATTTAATGTTTGTTCAAGCGCTTTTGCCTGTACGATCGTAATGGTTTTCCAAGGGTCTTCGGCAGATGATAATTTTATGCGCTGTTCATCTTCCCAAGGTGACTGTCGCTGATTTAAGATTTTAGTGCGTGAAGATACTTCTTCTCTTAAGTTTTTGATCTCTGCATCAAATTGCGCGAGTTTGGAAACAATGTCTTCGTCAAAAATCATATTCGGTGCCGTCATGGGATCGCCACCACCACCCGATACCGGTGTGCGGTTGAAATAATCAAAGAAGCGATAATAGTCTTCGTTGGAGATGGGGTCGTATTTATGATCATGGCATCGACTACAATTCATGGTGAGTGCCATCCAAACGGTCCCTACCGTTTCTAATTGATCAAAGACATACTCCACTCGGTTCTCTTCGGCAATTCGTCCACCTTCGCCATTGATCATGTGATTACGATTGAAAGCAGTGGCAATTTTTTGTTCCTTGGTAGGGTTCGGTAAAAGATCGCCTGCTAATTGCCAGATGGTAAATTGGTCGTAGGGCATATTTTCATTGAAGGCGTTGATAACCCAATCACGCCAGGGGTACATCGTTCGTACACGGTCACCTTGATAGCCGTTGGTGTCTGAATACCGCGCGGCATCTAGCCATGGCCAAGCCATACGTTCGCCGTAATGGGGAGAAGATAAAAGCGAATCGACCAAGCGCTCATAGGCACCATCGGCAGAATCAGCCAGAAATGCTTCGATGGCTTCCTGGGTAGGCGGGAGCCCGGTAAGGTCAAGACTTACACGTCGGATGAGTGTTTCTTTAGAGGCTTCTTTAGACGGTTGTAATCCCTGTTCCTTCATCATCGCTACGGTAAACTGGTCGATTGGGTTTCGAGTCCACTCCTCTTTGTCAGTCGTCGGTAGTGGAGGAGTGGTGGGTGCTATAAATGCCCAGTGCTCGGACCACTGAGCACCTTCCTTGATCCAGCGCTTTAAAAGAGCACGTTCGTTGTCACCAAACTTTTTCTTGGCTTCTGCAGGTGGCATCGCTTCATCGGGATCGGCGGAGAATACACGATGAAGTAGAAGGCTTTCATCGGGGTTATTTGGTGAGACAATGGCTTGATCATCTACCTGTGCAAAAAGTCCATCCTTAGTGTCTAGGCGGATGCCGGCTTTACGTTCAGCCTCATCGGGGCCGTGGCAATGAAAGCAATTATCACTTAAGATTGGGCGAATGTCGCGTTCATAATTGATTGGAGTCTGGGCATGGCTGGAAGGACTTTCAAGTATCAAAAGCATACAAAGTAGCGATGCTGAAAATATAGAGGATGAAAGTGCTGGCATAAGACTTCGATTCACCTGAGTTGCTAAGCAGCCAAACTCCCAAAGGGAGTAGACATTCATTTCAGCAAATTCGAGGTTAGAAATGCAAGATTGACCCTGAAATCAAGTCCTAAAAATATCCATCATGAATACAGGACATTCGTGGGTCGAAGTGTTCGGGAGCATGTATTTTGTAGACTTTGAGCATCGCAGGCTTGGCTACGTTGTCACGTGCTTGATCGCGAGTCACTAAGGGCGCCTCCCAGCGGAGGAAGTACCGGTACGGCTGGCCATGTGCTTGATTTTCGTCCTCCTTCCAGCGAACTTTCAAATCGGGGTATGTCGAGCTGACGTGATTGTGTTTTCCTAAAACTCCTGCACCGGCTGGTTGTGTGCGTATGGGTAAAAGTGTTTTCTCGTCGAGTTCCCATAATCCAGTACCGTGTTTTACGTGCTTAAAGCCTTGGTGTAATCGTCCATCACTGGATATGGACACCGGGCCCAAATCAACATCGACTTCAATCGTGCCACCACCACTAAAAAACCATCGGTGTTTCCAATCGCTCGTTTGTACAATATTCCAATGATCATTCTCGAAGCGTGCGTTATAAATTTGGGTAAACCCGTTTTCGTCAAACTTATGGTAACTGAGTATTACGCGACCTTGTGTATCAAATCCTACAACAGTGGATTCATTGATCATCCCGCCTTTTACTGGAACAGGATCGATGATGGTTTTGGTATGCTCTGGAGTCATGGGCAAAGTGAGGGCTTCTCCCGAAGCTGTTTCCCAATTAAGCATATCTTTCGAACGTGCGTAACAAAGGTTGTGATTGGTTTCGCAACCGCCGTGTACGCGCCACACCCAGATAAGATGAAAGTACCCATCGGGGCCAAGAACAGGACCTTCTGGGTAGCAGCTCACTTGACCTAATCCGTCAAAGAGAGGAGTGGGGAGAAGACGTTGCCATGATTTTGTTTCAGTAGAATATTGGTTGACGAGTTGTACACCATCTCCGGACTTCCCATCGCGATACAGAAAGAGCAAATCCCCTTGTGCATTTTTAATGAATTGAGGATAGGTGCTTTTCTTTTCATTTTTGCCAGTCATTTTTTTCTCACGGCGCAATGTAGTGATGTCGTAAGGGGTTGTCGTGCGAAAATAGACGAGGGGATCGCTATGAATATTACCACTTACATGCAGGTGGCCATCACGATCCATGCTCATGGTGATGTAGTGATGGCTATCCCAATTGACATGTTCCGGTAGCTGTTTAAAGGTCCATTCAGTTGAATCGAGGCTGCGCATGGCTACAGTCATTTGGCGATTATGGTCGTAATAAGCTACGTATTGATAGTTATCTTGCGTAAGCAAACAATACCCAACTGAGTGTCCCGACCATGCTGGAGACACATCAATTATTTGACTAACTTGAGGTTCTGATTCCTGAGACCATGCATTGGTGATAAGGCCTAGGCATGTATATATAACTACGATGAATTTTAATCTTTGCATTGTTATAAGGACCAACCTTCTCGGTGCACTGTCTTTACGTGTTGTGTAGCTTCGTCATTGTTGGTAAATTTCATGGCTTCTCCATCCCAGTGCAATCGGGAGTTCACGCGCTTAGCAATGTTTCCAAGCAATACTGTTTCGGTTAATGGTCCTGAGTATGAGAAGTCTGCATTGGCTTTGGTTCCGTTTTGAATTGCCGTAACCCAATCCATTTCATGCGGCATGTTGATGCGTGGGAGGGTGGGGGCAGGTGCTTTGAAATCTTTCATGCGTGATTCGGGCAGTAAGCGAGGATTTTCACCATAAACACCGCAGGTGATATAACCTTTCGAACCCTTGAACAGTGAACCGCCTTCGACATTTCCCAAGACTTCATTATCGTCCAACTCAGCCGGGCGTGGAGGGGTAAGGCCTTCATACCAGTTAATAGTCACTGGGGGCATATTGCCGCGCTTTGGATAGGAGTATCGCACCACTGAGGATAAGGGGTGAATTTCATCATCGCCCCCCATAGAGCTGGCTTCCAGCGTGTCGGGATGTCCAAGATTAAGGGCCCAGCAAATCGGATCGAAAGTATGTGCGCCGCGATCGCCCATCATGCCACAGCCAAAATCGATCCACGAACGCCAAGTGCGGGGGTGATAGGTTGGGTGATAGGGGCGGAAGGGTGCTGGTCCTAGCCAAAGATCCCAATCAAAGCCTTCAGGAATTGGTGGAGTGTCGGTTGGGCGTGCGCCCAATGGTGAGCTCCAACTGGCATGGCCCCAAGGATAATAAGAGAGACTGCACCAGGCATCGACTTCGGTAACATCTCCAATGACTCCGGATTGTATCCACTCAACTACTTGGCGCCCGCCATCGGCCGAATGGCCTTGGATACCCATCTGAGTAACCAATCCCATTTTATCTGCTGCTTGAGCCAATTTACGTGCTTCAAAGACATCATGGGTTAGAGGTTTTTGAGTATATACATGCTTCCCCGCTTTCATACAATCCATCGTGATTACCGCATGGGTATGGTCGGGAGTTGCAATAACTACCGCATCAATATCTTTCTGCTTCTCCAACATGACCCTATAATCTTTGTATCGCTTGGCTTTAGGGAATGCATTGAATGTGCGGGCTGCATAGTTATGATCCAAGTCGCATAAAGCAACGATATTTTGTCCATGCTCTCCGAGAGGACGAAGGTTTGAATTTCCCATGCCCCCGATACCAATGGCAGCAATATTTACTTTAGAGTTGGCCGATGCAATGGGGCTACGGCCTAAAAGTGCAGAGGCAGCCACTGTGGCAGTAGTAGATTTGGAGATAAACTGTCGTCGAGTCATCGAATTCATAGTGCGCATCCTTTATATTAAGTAAAACGCCTTTATTATTGCTGGTTTTGTTCGATTTAACAAGTTTCTCATACAAATGAGATAAAATGAATAAATACGCTAAATTCGTGTCTATTTGAATAAAAGTTATGCTATTATCTGTATATGATGGAATGT
This sequence comes from uncultured bacterium, assembly GCA_938082445.1. Classification (GTDB taxonomy): domain Bacteria; phylum Hydrogenedentota; class Hydrogenedentia; order Hydrogenedentales; genus DTSJ01. The sequence goes on along the minus strand of CALLLL010000139.1, from coordinate 19,637 downwards.
TTCGCTCATCAGGCTGTGTTTATTTAATAAGTAAGTTTTCAGGAGTCCCCCAAAGTGTTGCAATTAAAATGGATACGTAAATCGTGTGTCTCGTTGACAGTACTGGTAGGTTGTATGTTTGCCTTGAGTGCTTGCCAAGGGGGAAAAGGCGATCAAGATGCCGCCAAGGATGAGGCTAAAAAGGAACGTCCGCCTTTAATCATCCCAGTGGAAGCGTCCAATCCCAAGCGCGGAAATATCTCTACATTTTTTGAAACGTCTACACGTGTTGAGGCTGAACGCCGAGTACAGGTAGCCTCAAAAGGTTCAGCTCGCTGTGTCGAATTGTTGGCTGAAGAAGGTGATGAAGTATCCAAAGGCGATGTGCTTGCTAAATTGGATCCGGCTGAAGTCAAAACCACGTATGACCAAACTTCGGTGCAAGTACGGCAGGATAAAACGACCTATACCGTATCTAAAAAGCAATACGAAGAAGGACTGGGTACCAAGGTCGATATGGAAAATGCTCAGTATGCCTATGAGCAAAGTTTGGAAACGTTAAAAGCGCAAAAACTACAACTTGAAAATCTGACTATTCGTGCGCCAATTGATGGGGTGATTACAACACGAACCATTCGTGAAGGGACATTGGTATCTGCAGGCGATACTGTATTCGACATAATGGATCCTGAATCCTTTATGTTGCCGATTGCCTTACCGGAGAAAGAGATGTCTCGATTGGCTATAGGGCAAGAAGCTGAAGTTCGTGTAGATGCCTTTCCTGGTCAGGTGTATAAAGCAACTGTGCGGAGAATAAATCCCAGCGTAGATGCTGTTTCTGGGACCATTAAAGTTGTGTTGGATTTTGAAGATTCATTGCGGGGTAAATTGCGTGATTCCGCGTTTGCTCGTGTGAAGTTAGTCATGAATACGCAAAGTGATGCTTTGTTAGTCCCTAAAGAAGTGCTCGTGGAAGAAAATGGCAAAAAATACGCTTTCGTATTGTCCCCAGATGGCGATCATACTGTGGCTTTGAAACCTAAAGCTTCTACACCCTCTACCAGTGATGCTTCAACAGTTAGTGCGGAAGCAGAAGATGGTGAAGAGTCAGAGCAACGTGCCCAGGTGTATGTCGCAAAGCGTGTCGAAGTGATGACGGCATTAGAAGATAGTGATCGCGTTCAAGTGGTCATTGGCTTGTCGGATAAAGATTTAATGGTCACCAATGGACAGCATTCATTGAAAGATGGCGCACAAGTGCGTGTGACGAATATGGAGTCTGAGTTGGCCTTATCTCAGGCGATGAGCAATGATGAACTATTGAAAGCTGCGCAGAAATCGCGTAAAGAAGATGAATCGAAAGAAAAGGGTAAACATGAGTCTGTGAAGCACTAATGGCCCTTAGGTATATACGCTCATGACATCTTCTTCTCAAAAACCGCCGTATCGACTTTCCATTCGTCGTCCCGTGACGATGGCTATGCTTTTTTTAACATTAGTCGTATTCGGGTGGAAATCATATCAAAACCTCTCCATAAATTTGATGCCGGATCTGGCATACCCAACCCTCACTGTACGCACCGAATATGAAGGTGCAGCCCCTGCTGATGTAGAAAAACTCGTTACTCGCCCATTGGAAGAACGACTGAGTATTGTGACAGGAGTAGAAGAGATAAGCAGTATTTCATCGGCGGGTATTTCTGAGGTGGTGTTGGAATTTGCTTGGGGTACCAATATGGATATCGCCATGCAGGATGTGCGCGATAGTCTCGATCAGATTCAGATGCCGCAAGGCGTAACGCGCCGCCCAGTGATTCTGCGTTTTGATCCTACGTTGGATCCAGTGTTGCGTATAGCGTTGGTGGGGAGAAACTTAGATGACATTAGTGATCCTGTCGAACGAGAAAGACAACTGCTTCAAGATTTAACGGTTATCCGTGAAACAGCAGAAGAAGATATCAAAAGTGATTTAGAAGCCGAGGCCGGAATAGCCCAGGTAGTTGTTAAAGGTGGGCGAGAAGATGAAATACAGATCATGCTGGATTCATCACGACTGAAGAGCTTAGGCCTTACTCCAGGCTTGATCGTGAATGCCTTACAGCAACACAATGTGAACTTATCCGGCGGACGATTAAAAGAAGGTAAGGCCGAGTATCTTGTTCGTACCCTGAATGAGTTTAAAGATATTGATGAAATTCGTAGTGTTGTAATTGCCACACAAGAAGGGCAACAGTTTAGGTTAGAAGATATCGCCACTGTCGAAATGGGCTCGGAAGAGCGTCAGACAATTGTTCGGGTAAATGGCCAGGAAGCGGTGGAGCTTGAGTGTTTTAAAGAAGGTAGTGCAAATGTTGTACAGGTAGCCAAAACCTTAAAGCGTTTCTTTCGCTTTGAACAAGAAGATTCCTTTGAAAAACGTATGCTGACCTGGTCAGCAGAACGTGACCAAACGGGTGAAGCACAGAAAAAATTGGACGAGTTGTTAAAGCGTGAAGCTCGGTTGGAACGATTGCGCAATCGCTTGCCGGATTTTGCCACAGCAATATTAATAACCGATCAGTCTCGATTTATTGAAGCTTCCATTCGTGAAGTGAAGCAAACCGCTTTATTGGGTGGATTGTTGGCGCTTTGCATATTGTTTTTGTTCCTGCGTGAACTGAAGAGTACAGCGATAATTGGCTTGGCTATACCAATTTCCGTCATAGCGACATTTGTGCCAATGATGATGCAGTCCATCTCGCTCAATATTATGTCTTTGGGCGGGTTAGCGCTAGGGGTGGGGATGTTAGTCGATAACTCTATCGTGGTGCTGGAAAGTATATTCCGTTGCCGTGAAGAAGGCGATAATGTAAAGGACGCTGCGGAACGCGGAACACGCGAAGTGGCTAGTGCGGTAACAGCATCTACGTTAACGACGATAGCGGTGTTTTTTCCAATTGTATTTATTGAAGGAATTGCCGGGCAATTGTTTAAAGACTTGGCTTTGGCAGTTACGTTTTCCTTGTTAGCCTCTTTGTTAGTTGCTTTGTATTTGATTCCTATGATTGCTTCGCGTGAAGGATTTACCTTTGGGCAAGGTGGTAAAAGTGCTGTGTGGTTGTTGCGAGGAATGCGTGAGAGCCAAGAGCAAAATATAGGTGGTGTGCGCGCATTGATTGGATTGCCTGCCCAAGGGGTGCGTTATATGTTAGAGGCCTTGCGCACAATTTGGGGAGAGACTGTAGGTGGTGCTAATGCTGCACGTGTTCAAAAGACCGGGATTCGTAAAGTCCTTTATGGAGTGTTTATCCCACTCGCTTTGTGCATGTTTGTGATTCAATTGATACTTACTATCGTTCAAACAATTTTCCTGTCAGGACTAAGCATAGTATTTTTAATTGGTGTGTTGATCTGGCGCATTGTTGGCTTTGTCTTGAAATGGATATTGTTTTTCCCTCTCAAGCTGTTTGAGCTTGGATTTAATGCATTGCGAAGTCTTTACCGGACCAGTTTGCGCCATATTCTGCATATCAGCCCAATCGTGTTAATTGGTGTCGGTGTATTGGCATATATTGCTTTTCAGCATGCCAATGCGCTTGGTCGAGAGTTAATTCCACCAATGAAACAAGGTGAATTCGGCATACGCATTGAAGCTGAACCGGGAACGCAGTTGGAGAGTACAGAGCTTAAGGCATCGGTTGTAGAAGATATCATTTCATTGCACTTTAAAGATGAAGTTGAATCGGTTACCGTGCAGGTGGGTGGGGAAGCTTCGGCTACTGGTCAGGATGAAGATGAGAATGTGGCAGTGCTTACTGTTAAGCTGACAAACCCTGAAGAAAATGCACAACGTCAAGATGAAATTATCGAAGCCATTCGTCAGGAAGTACTTGCTGTATCTTCGGAAAATATTACCTTCACATTGCCGACACTGTTTAGTTTTAAAACAGCCTTTGAATTGCAAATATATGGTGAAGAATTCAATGATCTATCGCAATTGTCTGAAGAAGCCTATAACAGAATTTTCGATGTAGAAGGTTTCAAAGACATTGAGATAAGTGTGAAGAAGGGCTACCCAGAAATCCATGTAGAGTTGGATCGCGAGTTGCTGAGTACTAAAAATGTCGATCCCTATTCTGTAGCTCAGTTATTGCGTACCGAAGTGCAAGGTGATGTTGCCACCCAGTTTAATCGAGGTGGTGAAAAAGTCGATATTCGAGTGCGTAGTGATCAGCAACGATTGACGAGTCTTGAAGATTTAAAAATGCTGTCCATTGCTGGGGGGAATCCGCCTACACCTTTGGCTGCGGTAGCAACGATCACTGTGGCAAGTGGCCCTAGTGAAATTCGCCGTATTGATCAACGTGAAGTCGTCTTGATTACTGCTAATGTCGAAGGTCGTGACTTAGGCAGTATTGCAACCGAGGTACGTGAGCGCTTGGATGAGATGCGTTGGCCCGATGGCTATACCTATTTGTTGGGTGGTCAACAAAAAGAGTTGGAAACATCGTATGCTGGATTGCTTTTCGCCATTGCACTCGCAATCTTCTTAGTCTATGTAGTGATGGCCTGCCAATTTGAGTCCGTTGTTCACCCAATGTTTATTATGTTTTCAGTACCGCTTGCCTTTATCGGTGTGGTGTATGCACTCTATGCTATGAACCTAAATGTAAGTATCGTTGTGTTTATTGGTGGTATTGTGCTGGCCGGAATTGTGGTAAATAGCGCGATTGTATTGGTGGATTATATTAATCAATTACGTGATCGCGGCATGACAAAAGTTGATGCAATTGTCGAAGCAGGTTCTGTTCGCTTTCGGCCGATTATTATGACGACGGCCACTACCTTATTGGGTCTATTGCCTATGGCACTATCGCAAGGTGAGGGCGCTGAAATACGCGGCCCCATGGCGATAACCGTGATGGGTGGACTGACTTCTGCAACGATATTGACTTTGTTTATTATTCCTGTGATATATCATCTTTTTGCTTCGCGAGATAAAACATGAAGATGTCGCTGCCTGAATTTGCCCTGAAGCGACCCGTTACTGTGATGATGTTGATGATCACAGTGCTTGGGTTTGGGGTATTGACGGCAGTACGTATCCCGATTGAGTTTATGCCTCCGATGGACCTGCCTTTTTTAGGGGTATGGATCCCTTACCCCGGTGCAACACCGGAACAAGTGGAAAAGGAAATCGCCATCCTTGCCGAAGGTGAATTCCAAACGTTGCCCAATCTCAAAAAGATATTCACCAGCTCAAGTATGGAAGGTTGTTTCGTGAGCCTTCGCTTCGAGTGGGGGCTGGATATGAATACCGCGCTAGCAGAGGTGCGGGATAGGATGGAGCGGCTGAGGCTAGTGCTGCCTGACGATACCGATAAAATATTCATACGTCATTTTAGTTTGGAATCAATTCCTGTCATGGAAATTGGCTTAAAGAGTGAAGGCGATTATGAGACCTTTGGTGAAAATGTCGATAAGATTTTGGTGCCACGCTTACTGCGTCTAGAGGGTGTTGCCGATGTAAAGGTTTGGGGTTGGGAGCAGCGTGATATTTCTGTAGATCTTGATCAGCAAGCGCTTAGTGCTCGCAACATCGATCTATATGAATTGATCATGGATTTAAATGTGGGCAACGTGGATATGGGCGTTGGCCATTTAAGTGATGGTGAACAGGAGTATCAAGTTCGCGTTGAAAGTAAACTGGAAAGTATTCAAGACTATCAAAATTTACCCATAGGTGACGGTGTTCGCTTGGGTGAAGTGGCGCGCGGAAACTATCGTGAAGAAGAAGACGATGACCGTTATTCGGTCGATGGTAAAGAACCCTTGTATATGGTTATTACCAAAGAGTCGGAAGCCAATACCGCTGCTACCTGTAAAGCTATAGAACAAGAAATGGCCGAGATATTGGACCGCCCAGAAATGGACGGTGCTACACAACTGGTCTTCTTTAATCAGGGCGATATCATCAGTGGTGCACTGAGGGGCTTATTAAAAGCTTCAATTTATGGTGGTTTCATGGCCTTGATTGTGCTGTTTCTGTTTTTACGCCGTATCGCACCCACAATCATTGTCGCTTTGGCTATTCCAGGTTCGATATTGATGGCCTTTGTATTCTTATATGCCGCAGGGATGTCCCTAAATCTAATTACAATGATGTCACTTATTATCGCCGTAGGGATGGTAGTGGATAATTCGATTGTCGTCGTTGAAAATATCTATCGGTACCAACGAATGGATTATTCGCCTTACGAAAGTGCTCGTCGAGGAGCTTCGGAAGTGGCCCTTGCGATTGTGGCAGCCACACTGACAACCGCAGCGGTATTCTTGCCGGTGATGTATATTGATGGCGGCCAGATGGCAACGTTTATGAAACATTTTTCGATTCCAGTGGTGGTAGCCTTAGTGGCCAGTCTAATTCTGGCATTGACGGTCATTCCCTTAGCGTTAAGCCGCATGAAACCCATCGCGCGTACCACCAATGATATGGATGTCACACCTAAACGAATGAGCGGGTTGGCTCGTCTAAACCCATTGCATATTGTTCGCTCAACATATCATCGATTACTCAAGTATTCCGTGTCTCATCGATTGGCTTCGTTTATGGCATTGATGGCACTGGTGGCACTCACGGTGGCTGTTCCTATGAAGCAGTCGGGATATCAGCAAATGCCCCCTTCGGATGGACGTTCAGTGCATATCGGATTAGAGTTTGATGTGAATTACACCATCGATATGGCTGGCGAAGTCTTCGAGGAAATCGAAGCCGCTCTTGAACCACGCAAAGAAGAATTAGGCATTAAACACATGTTCAAGTGGTACGATGTGCGCAACGGTGAGCTTACGTTATTCCTGCTAAAAGACGAGGATATGGGTTCTATTTTAGATCCCTTTCCATATACCTCTGAAGAAGTGATGGATATAATTTGGTATATGCTGCCTGAGCAAGCGCCAGGCGTTACTTTTACCGTATCTACTGAAGATATGGGTAATGGAGAAGGCGGTGGCGGTGGTGGTGGCGGTGGCGGTTCCGGCCAAAAAACGGTTTCCGTAAGCCTTGAGGGCGATGACGTCGATGTACTTAGTGGGTATGCCGAACAGTTTAAAGTCGCCTTTGAAGCATTGCCCGGTATTACCAGTACTAAAATGAGTACACAACGTGATGAACAAGAAGTACAACTGAAAATCGATCAGGATTTAGCCGCTTCGGTTGGTCTTGATCCCATGCAGATTGCGCAAACGGTGGCATTTGCTATTCGCGGTACTCAAGTTTCGAAAATTAAACGTGGGATGAAAGAAATTACGGTATGGGCACAATTCGAAGAAGGTGATCGGCAGTCCATTGCAAACTTGAACAATATTACTTTGACCGGCTCGACGGGTGCGCAAGTCACCTTGAATCAATTAGTCACCCAAACCAAAGCATCGACCCCTATGCGAATCATGCGGCGTAACGGTAAAAATTTTATTGCAATAACGGGCAATACTGCAGAAACCGATCTGCAGGGAATCCGCAAAGATTTATACGAGCTGATTGATAGTTTCAGTTTACCCTTAGGGTATTCCATCGGCTTGGGCGATGAATTGCAAAATTTAGATGAGGAACAGCAAAGCTTTTTCTCTATTTTGATCATGGCTATTTTATTAATTTTTATTGTCATGAGTGCATTATTCGAATCTTGTTTACTTCCCTTGTCAATATTAACGACTGTGCCTCTAGCCTTTTTGGGCGTCTCATGGATTATGTTTCTCACAGGCAAACCCATGGATACGGTGGCCTTTATTGGATGTATACTTATGGTGGGGGTCGTGGTGAACAACGGCATTGTGATCGTGGATCATATCAATCAGCTGCGCAAAGATGGGCTTGCGCGAAATGCAGCAATTGTACAAGCTGGGCAAGACCGACTACGCCCTGTGTTAATGACAGCCATTACCACGATATTAGGGGCGATACCCTTGGCCATTGGAGGCCGTATTGGTGAGCCTGCGGCTGTGAGTTTAGGTATGTCTATGATTGGTGGACTAACTGCAGGTACTTTTTTGACTCTTCTGGTGGTTCCGCTATTTTATTCATTAGTGGACGATATTCAAGAGTGGGTTAAACGCTTTTTAGGTGAGATTTCTGCATTAAAGAATAAACCAACAGCGGCAGTCCATAGCGACGATTGACATACAGCAAGATTCTTGCCTACTATGGCGAATAAGCGGAGGTCATCTGATGAACAATAGCACAGCCAAATTATGCAGTCGCCGGCAGTTTTTGGCGACATCCAGCAGCATTGCTGCATCAATGCTGGCGGGACAATCTGCTTGGTCAGCATCCATGCCTAAAGTGGAATCTCCCCGTGCGACTTCGGGAGATTTCAAGCACGAACCAAGTTGGGATAAACGCTTAACCTTATCGGTAGGCCCAAACAAAGCAGATATTGTTGGCAGTAATGACAAGGCCATCCAAGCTGCGGTGGATTATGTGGTTCGCTTAGGTGGAGGAACGGTAAAAGTTCTGCCTGGCAAATACAGTATGCGAAACTCAATATTCTTGCGTAAAGGCGTTCGCTTATTGGGAAGTGGCCAAGAATCAATTTTATTTAAGGAACCCAGTATCGAAACCACCCTTGCTGCGGATTCGGATTGGTTTGATCAAGAGGTTACCTTGGAAAATCGCCGAGGCTTTAAAGTCGGCGATGGGGTGATACTGGAAACGAAGAACCCACATCATGGCGGTCTTGATGTTTTGAGTCGCACTTTGGTAGCGCGAAGTGGGAATCGTTTTAAATTAGATCGCCCTCTGCGTAAAAATTTCTGGCAATCTTCAAAGCCGACCGTATCAACACGATTCTCATTGATTACAGCCGAAAATGAATCTGATTTTGTCATTGAAAATATTGCATTGGATGGGAACCGTGCAAATAATACGAATATAAACGGCAATTACGCCGGGGGACTTTGGTTTCAAGATTGCAACAATATCTCGATGTCTAAGTTGGATGTGCGTGAATACAATGGCGATGCGATAAGTTTTCAGATTTGCCATGATGTCAGTGTGGTCAATTGTGAAGTCCATAACAACACGGATTTGGGTATCCATCCCGGATCGGGATCGCAACGTCCAAGGATGACCAACAATCATGTGTCCGGTTGCTCAATGGGTATTTTTTTCTGCTGGGGTGTGAAATATGGCCTGGCACATAAAAATTTACTTTCAGCCAATACCTACGGTGTATCAATTGGGCACCATGACGATGAAAATATAATATCCAATAACGATATTATCGACAGTAAAACCAATGGAGTGGTCTTTCGCCCGGAACGCGGAGAAGGCTTTACTGCCAAGGGAAATCGAGTTGTGGATAATGTTATTTTGAATAGTGGAGGAGATTCCGGGATTGCTGTGGACATCCAAGGTGTTACCTCTAATAATAGTTTGATTCGTAATCTCATCACTGAAAAACGTGGACCTTCAAAACGAATCGGAATTCGTATGGGGGCTGAAGTGGGAGAGATGGAGTTGGTGGATAATGTAATCGATGGGTTTGCGACAGCCTTGCAAGATTTGCGTAAGGCTTAGTGTGTATAAGTGGTTTAAGGAGAACGTAATGATGTATCGAGTATGTAGTTGGGTAGTGGCATTGTTGTTAGTGCCTGCATTTATAAGTATTGCGCAGGAACCTGTAAAAACCAGTGATGATGGTGCGAGTACTATTTTTGACCAAATCAAAATTGAACTATTGGATTTACGTGAATTGGGCGAGGATGTTGATAAAAATCTGGTTGGTGAAGCCTATCGTCTGAGTTTAGAAGAATGTGTACTTCTAGCTTTAGTAAACAATAAAGATATTGAGATAGTTGAGTTTGAAACATTATTGGCCGACGCAGATTTATTAAGTGCCAAAGGTATTTTTGATCCAACGTTTAGCGCGTTAATTAACCATGCTGATTCTGCTAACCCGCCCAGCCCCACAGAAGAGGTGTTTGGTGGATTTTCAGAGAGTATTGAATCCAAAAATACAGATTATCAGCTAAAAGTGGATGGATTATTGACCTACTGGGGTACTCGCTATTCAGTCGACTATGGGGTGAATCGTGAAATCGGTACATTTACAACTAATCCCATTACAGATGAAAGACTTTCTATATACACGGGTGGCTTGACAACTACATTGACCCAGCCACTACTGCGCGGGCGTGGTACTGATATTAATAAAGTATATATTCGTACGGCTGAAAATTCACAGAAAATTGCCGATGCCGAAGTGCGTAGAGTTGCCTTGCAAACACTGAGCATGACTGTGCAGGCGTATTGGGATTTGGTGGGGGCCATACAAAACCTCGAAGTGCGAAAACAGTCGTTGGACAATGCATTGCGCTTGGTAAAAATCAATGAACGCCGTTTAGAAATCGGTACAGCAGCAGCCATTGAAGTGTTGCAAGCTAAAGCGGAAGCGGCAAGTCGTCAAAGTGATTTTATCGTCGCGCGCATGAATATCTTGGATGCAGAAGATATCTTGAAGAATTACATTTTGCCAGAAGACATTAAAAACTTTATCAGTATGTCGATTCTTCCTACCACACGCCCTTCTCAGCCTACTTACAAATGGAACTTGGAGCGCAGTATTCAAACCGCTTTAACTCATCGCCCTGAGTTGGAGTCTGCGATGTTAAGTGTAGAAAACGCAAACTTAGAAGTTGGACGAACTAAAAATGAAAATCTTCCCCAATTGGATGCAAATTTATCTTATGTTCAATCCACACGAAATTTTGATCACGGTAAAATCCCTGAGGGGATACGCGATAAAGATGGACGCCGTTGGGTTGTAGGGCTTTCGGGGTCTTTTCCAATTGGCAATCGTAATGCTAAAGGAGCGCATATTCGAGCAGAACAATTAGAGCGTCAACAACAACGCCGCTTAGCCAAGACAAAGCAAGATGTCGAAGTAGAAGTGCGCCAGGCAGTGCGCGGTGTTGTAACTAGTGAAATCTTGATTGAATCGAATCGCCAAGCCCGTATTTTACAAGAAGCCAATGTAGTCGCTGAAGAAAAACGCCTGAACTTGGGAGTAACTACCTCACAGGATGTACTGGATCGTCAAGAAGATTTGACCGCTGCTCAAACGCAAGAACTACAATCCGTTGTTGATTATGAGAAGTCTCTTGTGCAATTACAATTGGCCGAGGGTACATTGTTGGATCAATTAAACATTAATTGGGATGGTTTGGAAGAACGTCCCTTAAGCACTGTTGCGCCGGAATAAAGGAAACATACATGAGCACTGAGCAGCATTACCGAATTTGCCCCTTCTGTGAAGCCACCTGTGGATTGGTGGTCGAAACCGATGGTGACCAAGTCGTTTCCATTCGCGGCGATGAAAAAGATACCTTTAGCGAAGGATATTTATGCCCTAAAGGGGTCGCGCTACAGGACTTTCACCATGATCCGGATCGTCTTCAGTCGCCTATGATTCGTGACGGTGAGACTTGGCGGGAAGCAAGTTGGGATGAAGCCTTTACACTTATTGAAGAAAAGCTCATGCCCATAATCCAGGAGCATGGAAGCCATGCTGTTGGGATATATGGTGGAAATCCAAGTATTCATAACGTATCGCTTACGGTGTATGGCCCGATTTTAATGAAATCGATGAAGACGCCTAATTTGTTTTCGGCGAGTACTGTGGATCAAATGCCCAAGCAGGTGGCTTGTGGTGGAATGTTCGGCACAGGTTTAACTACGCCGGTCCCTGATGTAGATCGCTGTAACTTTTTATTGATCATGGGTGCGAACCCTTTGGAGTCAAACGGTAGTTTGATGACTGCACCCAACATTCCTGAACGATTAAAGAAAATTCAAGAACGCGGTGGTCGTATCGTCGTGTTGGACCCACGTAAAACCAAAACGGCCAAATTAGCGGATGAGTACCATACGATTATCCCCGGCACCGATGCGTATTTCTTATCCGCCATGTTGAATGTTTTGATTGAGGAAGGCCTTTGTGCTCCAGAGCATCTTAAAGACCACGCGGTAGGCTTTGAAGAAGTTAAATCGTTGATAGAGCCTTATACCCCTGAACGGGTGAGTGATCGTTGCGGTGTGGATGCTGAGGTCATTCGTGTGATTGCCCGTGACTTTGCAGCCTCATCGGCAGCTTGTATCCATGCGCGCATGGGTACATGTACACAAGAATTCGGCACAATTGCTAGTTGGCTACCCGATGTAATTCATTATGCAACCGGTAATCTGGACCGCGAAGGCGGTGCGATGTTTCCCTTACCGGCCTATGGTGGGGGAAATACTAAAGGCACACCGGGTGTGGGACGCGGTATGAAATTGGGACGTCGTAAAAGCCGTGTATCAGGGTACCCAGAAGTGTTTGGCGAATTTCCGGCTGCCTGTATGGCAGAGGAAATTGAAACGCCGGGTGAAGGTCAAATTCGTGCAATGATTACTGTAGCAGGCAATCCACTGTTAAGTACTACGAATAGTGAGGCATTAACTCGGGCTTTTGGTAGTCTAGACTTTATGCTAAGCCTTGATGTGTATATGAATGAGACCACGCGTATGGCCGATGTAATCTTGCCTGGTCTCTCACCACTGGAAATTCCGCATTTTGATACAGCGTTTACCCAATTGGCCATTCAGAACCATGCGAGCTATTCCAAGCCTGTGTTTGCGAAACCCGATGATCGTCCTTATGAATGGGAAACATTGTTGCGGTTGGTAGGGATGATCAATGGTATGGGGGCCAATGCGGACATTGCTGCTGTGGATGATTTTGTGACCTCTATGGCCGTCTCGCGTGAAATACAATTGGAGACATCACCCATCCATGGACGCGAAGCGGATGAGATTATGGCTGCTTTAGCTCCCCGTCGCGGAGTCGAACGTATGATTGACTTCATGGTGCGCACAGGCCCCTATGGTGAAGGCTTTGGAAGTGATCCCGATGGACTCACCTTGGATAAACTTGAAGATAATCCGCACGGTATTTCCTACGGAGCTTTAAAATCGCGTATCCCTGAAGTGTTACGAACACCCTCTGGAAAGATAGAGTTGGCTCCCGAAGCAGTGGTTTCGGATATGCCACGCTTGTGGGAAAAGTTCAAAGAAGAATCCAATGGTTTGGTCTTGGTGGGAAGACGCCATTTACGTTCCAATAATTCTTGGTTACACAATAGTGAACGATTGGTTAAAGGTAAATCACGCTGCACATTGATGATGCATCCCGACGATGCTGACGTCGCGGGTGTAGTTGCCGGGGAGCTAGCCGAAATCTCTTCTCGCGTGGGTTCATTACATGTCCCTGTAGAAATTACAGAAGACATGATGCCCGGTGTAGTCAGTATTCCGCATGGCTGGGGGCATGACCTTGATGGAGTGCAACTGGAAGTTGCCCGAGCACATGCAGGGGTTAATTCCAATGTATTAACTGACGAGAAAGCACTTGATATACCATCAGGAAACGCGATAATGAATGGGATTCCAGTAGAGGTAAAAGCAATTTAATTATAGAATATAATTGAAATTATATTCTATAATCGGGGTTATTGAGCTAGATTGAACACTTAACCGCTCAACCTGGAGTACGAACTATGTCACATGAATTGAAAAATAAGCCCCTTGGATCTCTGGATGAATGGGAAGATGATATTTTATCGCGTTATCCCGAAGATGAACGCGAAAATTTTCGCGATTATGAAAATACCCAACGTGAATCGGTGAAAGAATTTTATCGACTCAATCATGAAAACCAAACCCTTGACTATGCACGAACCCAACGTGAAAAGTTTGCGAAATTGGATAAACGTGAGATGGGTATTTGGGAAGCCTGTGAATATTTAAATAATTTAGTTGATGATAGCGATCCGGATACTGACCTCTCGCAAATCGAACATCTACTGCAAACATCGGAAGCTATTCGAGCAGATGGCCATCCACGCTGGATGGTGTTGACCGGTTTATTGCATGACTTGGGAAAAACATTGTGTCTGTGGGATGAGCCTCAATGGGGCGTGGTGGGCGACACCTTTCCGTTGGGTTGTAAATTTTCCGACAAGATTGTGTTCCCAGAGTTTTTTGCTAAAAACCCTGATAATGATAATCCAGAACTCAAAACCGAATACGGCATATACTCAGCCCATTGTGGATTGGATAATGTGACCATGTCTTGGGGACACGATGAGTATATGTATCTTGTCGTAAAAGATTACATGCCAGAAGAGGCGCTCAATATTATTCGCTTCCATAGTTGTTACCCTATTCATCGAGAAGGAGCCTATTACCATTTGATGAATGAGCATGATCACAAAATGTTTGAGTGGGTGAAAAAGTTTAACCCCTACGATTTGTATTCAAAAGCCGACAACCCACCCAATGTCAAAGAGCTAAAGCCTTACTATATGGAATTGATCGACGAATTCTTTCCTAAAACCATCAAGTGGTAAATTTTATTTGGGGCTCGGGTAGCGTGCATTCATGTCGTCTCGCCATCCACGCAATTGAGTGAGCAGTTTGTCGCGTCTACGAGGGTGACTGTCGGCTAGATTGTTCTGTTCACCAATATCATCTTTTAGGTTATACAACTCCACTCGGTTATCTTCGTAAAACTCGATAAGTTTCCAGTGGCCTTTGCGTATGGCTGAACCCGGACTTCCGCCTTGGTTGCCGTAATGCGGGTAGTGCCAAAAGATGGGACGATTGGCTAATGCGCCTTTGTTTTGTAACACTTTCGATAAATCGACTCCGTCATGATTGGGCGATTGGATACCTGCTGCCGCAGCGATCGTGGGGAAGTAATCGGTACTGGTGACCACTTGATGGCTTTGAGTACCGGCTTTGGTGACCGATGGCCAACGAATGATTAAGGGCTCACGAATCCCGCCTTCGTATAGCCACCCCTTTCCACCGCGTAGAGGAAGATTGCTGGTGGGATGGCCCTCTGATGTACTTAAACCACCGTTATCAGATGTAAAAATGACCAATGTGTTGTTTGCCAATCCTAAATCGTCTAAGCCTTTCAATACTTTGCCAACTGCGAGATCCATGGCTTCGACCATGCCCCCATATACAGCATGTTCTTGTACAAGACGCACCTTACGTTTGCCTTCTTGCCCCCAGATAGAAGACGCATCAATCTTCTCGGATTTTTTTTGATACTTCTCTTTCAAATCCTGACGGCTAATTAATGGTGTGTGAACCGAATAGAATGACAGATAGGCGAGGAACGGTTTGTCTTTATTGGCACGCATAAATTTTACTGTTTCGGACGCCAATCGATCCGGTAAATGTTCACCATCAGGGCCGTCTTCAAGGCGTGGGTTACCGTAGGGTGAAAAATATTTTTTACCCCCATATGGACCGCCTTTCGTGAAGCCTCCTTGATTGATATCAAAACCCTGTGATTTTGGCCAGTAGCCCTCAGGGCCCAAATGCCATTTCCCAGCAAAGAACGTAGCATAGTCCTTTTCCTTTAATAATTCAGCCAAGGTGATTTCTTCATGCGGCAACCATTCCGTATATGCCGCAGGCAGCATTTTGGTATCGCGTTTCCATTCGTCGGGTTGAGCGGCGCCAAAATAATCGGTGGTAAACATACGGGCTGGGTATTTACCTGTCATGATACTGGCTCTAGTTGGACTACATACAGGTCCAGCCGCATAAGCATTGGTAAAGCGCATACCCGAAGCCGCCAGTGCGTCAACATGGGGCGTTTCGTAAAAAGAAGAACCGTAGCACCCCAAATCGGTCCAGCCCAGATCGTCGACTAAAATAAAAAGAATATTGGGAGGAGTATTTTTAGCTGCGGATGATACAGGTACGGCTATAGATAAAGTAAGCAGAGTAATAAGGCTGATGACAAAACGCATGAAAAATTTCCTGTTAATGGTAAATGTGTCGTAAATAGCTTAGATATATACTACCGGAATTGGGACTAAATACGTCAAATTTCCATTGAGAATAATGGAATGATTCGGTAGTATAGACCTTTGAATTCAATACTTGTGATGAGGAGATTGACCCAATGTTGCTTACTGCCCTTACTCTAACGGCTCTATCTGTATTGCCTGGAGAGCCATTGTTACGTGCTGAAGATGCCCAACATGTCAAAGTATATTATGAAGAAGGGCGCTTTGGGGGATGGCCAGCTAATCACGGTATGTGGAATTGGGGGAATGAAATTCTTTGTGGGTATAGCCGCGGCTATAATGCGGATTTGGGCGCAACACGTCATCATATTGATCGCGAAAAGCCTGAAGAATTTTGGTTTGCGCGGAGTAAAGATGGTGGCGTAACTTGGACTCATGAACATCCAACGGAAAATGGGCAAATGGTACCACGGGGTGATTTCTTGCACGGTACAGAAACTCCGGGAATTGAATTGCCCGAAATTACACCACTTAAAAAACCGATGGACTTTTCTCATCCAGACTTTGTGTTGACCTTCCGTATGGAAAATATTCATGCAGGTTTATCTCGTTTTGAATATTCCTATGACCGAGGAAAGACTTGGAAGGGGCCGCATGGTTTACCCAATATGGGAACCAAGGGTACCGCTGCCCGCACCGATTACATTATCAATGGCAAGCGCGATATGATGATCTTTATTACGGTTGGAAAGGAAAACGGTCGTGAAGGACGTGCCCTGTGTGCCCAGACCACAGACGGTGGGGTCACTTGGAAAAAAGTGGGGTGGATTGGTCCCGAACCGGAGGGCTTTGCCATTATGCCTTCAACTGTTCGCATATCAGAGAGTGAATTGCTCACCACCTTGCGTCGTCGTGAAGGAACCTTTCGCTGGATTTCCCAATGGCGTAGTCGTAACAACGGGAAAACATGGCTACAAGAAGCCAATCCTGTAGAGTATGCCGGCGAAGGAAATCCACCCATGCTCAATACCTTGCAAGATGGCCGTTTGTGTTTGACCTATGGCCTTCGAGCGTATCCATACAGTATCCGGGCTCGATTGAGTGATGATGATGGGAAAACATGGGGGCCTGAGATTGTTATCCGTGAAGACGGTACTGATCGTGATATAGGCTATGTGAGAAGCATTGTTCGTCCGGATGGTAAAGTAGTAACGACCTACTATATCAGTGACGAGAAGACAGGGTTGGAACGCTATATTGGTGCTTCTATTTGGGATCCCAGCAATCTCTCTGCGATTACGAATGGAAACCCTAAACGCCAAAACGCATTTTAAATTTCATAACCCCATTCTGTAAAGCAACGTTTCCAGCGTTGAGCGACTAAGGTACGCTTGTCTTCAGATAACGGCTCAAAGCAATTCTTCTTGTAATCTTTAATGCTGTCCAGATAATTGCTTAACTTAGGCTCAAATTCTGTAAAGCCGGGTAAGTTGAGTGCATTATAGGTCGCCTTCATTTCGCCAAGCGGGTCGCGTTCTAGATCTTCAAAGGCCATTTCATGAAACTGCCCTGCTGGAATAAGTCCTTTGTCTTCAAAGAATGCATTGTACATTGTTGAATAGCGATTCAGAATACTCTCATCAATTTGCTCCCAATTCGGGCGTTGCAAATAGGTATACCACATAGCCGTATCCACATAATGATTGAATGATTGATATATGGTGTAGGGATCTCGGTGAATATGTACAAACTTAGCGTCCGGAAACATGTCCAGCAAATGCCGAATACGTGCCGTGTGTGGAGGGGCTTTAAGTACCAATGGCTTATCGTACTTGAAAGTAAGTTTTTTCATGAAATAGATCAGAGCAGATTTCCATTCCTCTAATTCTTCAGGGCTTGTATCATGAAAAGTTAAGTATTGTGAGTAGTGCTTTTCGCGACGGGGAAATGTGATGCCTAAGTACAACGAATGCCAGCATTGCAATAGCACCGCAAACTCATCTTCCTGAGGAGAATCAAAAGTCATGGGAATATTATCCATGGGGCGAGTGTCGGGCAGAAACCATGCAAATCGTTTGGTATTTTCCTCTTCAGAGGTCAAAAAGGTAAAAGGATTGGTGGTCTGATAGGTATTGGCAAAAGCAAATTGCTGGGAATTCAATGATAATAAATTATGTAAGTGAGTGGTGCCTGAACGCCAATGTCCTAAGATAAAGATTGGAGCAGGTTTAATCTCTGTTTGAGCAACTTGTTCGCCAAAGAGTTTATTTTCTTTACGGCGTTGTAGGGAATTGAGCACACTCATACCGGTTATGAATGCTGCGCGGTGCCAATAAGTCGGATCAACAGCGAACTTGTTTTGGCGTAATAGTTTCCACCATCCATCCATTGTGATGCCGGCAAGATAATTATGGTTTAAACTCCAACGGTGTTTGATTGGAACGCTCATAATGAAGAGTATATACCACTATGGGTTGCAAATGGTGTTTGTACAACGTGACCGTAATAGTATTCTGTATTCCCCGAACAATACAAAATGGATTGCACCTTCCCTGATGTCCTCATTTCAAAGATAGAAATCCTCTTTGAATCCCCTTAGTAAACAAGTGTTTACGTGTACTGTAAAGGGTAACATAGGACTCAAAAGATTTTCAAACACAGTGAATATTTATTGAACTTGTTGACCTTAGGTGTTCAGGATGTTATTTTCAAATGATATCGAAAAAACATCAATGATAGGAATTCATAATGAAAATTAAGATGATAGTAGCTATTTCCTTGGTAATGGGATTGAGTAGTATTGGTATGTTCGGGCAGGCAATGGCTGCTGAGCCTGAAGCCACCATTGTGGATGCGCGGATGATTTGGGATAAAGCACCGCACAATGCTTTCACCAATCTTATTCAGTACAAAGGCTATTGGTATTGTGTATTTCGTGAAGGGCAGGGGCACGTGTCCGATGATGGCGCATTGCGTGTTATTCGCTCTAAAGATGGAGAAACGTGGACTTCTGCAGCCTTATTGACTTCGAAGACAGCTGATTTACGTGATGCCCAAATTTGTATAACGCCGGATAATCGACTGATGCTCAGTGGCGCAGCGGCTCTGCATCAGCCCGCGGATGCACGGCATCAAACTATTGCCTATTTCTCGACAGATGGAACGAAATGGACCGCTGTGCACGATATCGGGGAAAAAGATTTATGGATGTGGCGTGTGACCTGGCATAAAGACGTGGCCTATGGAATCGGGTATACCACAGGTGAAAAATGGCCTACACGGTTTACTCGTCTTTATAAAAGTACAGACGGAACTCAATTCACCACATTGGTTGATAAGTTACGCGATAATGAATATTCCAACGAGAGCCAATTAGTCTTCCTGGAAGACGATACCGCTTTATGCTTATTGCGCCGTGACGAAAGTCCCAGTGGTTCGAAAACCGGTTTGCTTGGAAAAGCCCGCCCGCCGTATACCGAATGGACTTGGCAGGATCTTGGAACGCGTATTGGAGGACCGTGCATGATTCAATTGCCCGATGGGCGATTGGTAGCCGCTGTCCGTTTGTACGATAAAAATGTGCGTACATCGTTGTGCTGGGTTGATGCAGAAAACGGTACAATCAAGGAATTCTTGGAATTGCCATCAGGCGGCGACACCAGCTATCCCGGCATGGTCCTGCACGATGGATTGCTTTGGGTGAGCTATTATTCCTCCCATGAAAAGCAAACAAAAATTTATTTAGCAAAAGTTAAAATAAATTGAGATTAAATTTATTCAGATGTCAGCTTCTTGATTTCACAATGTAAGCG
>CALLLL010000138.1 GCA_938082445.1 uncultured bacterium | reverse complement strand
GCTCCAGTTTGTTCAAGGGTATGGGCTTTTCCGTCCGTCAAACCATATCGATATTTGATTATGCCTGCTTCACGCTCGGTGAGTTCTTTGAGCAAATCTTCCATCTGTTCATCGAGGCCATATTGAACAATGGCTTTCTCTTGACCACCGGCATAAAAATTCTCTGCCAATCCAAGTCCTGCCTCAGTATCGGTCGATTCCAGTTTTTCTAAGGGGGCTACGTCTAGCATGAAGCGTTGTATTTTTTTAGCTTCATTTAATTCGACCCCCATCGATTCGGCTACTTCAGCCACTTCAGGTTCGCGCCCCAATTTAATAAACAATTCTTCCGCATGTTTTTTGTATTTTGTGATGCCATCAGTTACGTACACCGGTATGCGAACCGTACGTCCATGATTGGACAACGAGCGGGTCACAGCTTGGCGTATCCACCATGTTGCATAGGTAGAGAATTTGCATCCACGTGCCGGATCAAATCGTTCAGCAGCTTTCATTAATCCGATGTTACCTTCTTCAATCAAATCAAGTAATGCCAATCCAAAGTAGAGGTATTTTTTGGCAATACTCACAACTAAGCGAAGGTTGGAGACAATGAGTAGGCGACGTGCTTCCGGATCACCTTTTTGGATGCGTTTCGCCAGACGGATTTCTTCTTGGGGAGTCAACAAGGGAATTTTAGCAATTTCTGCTAAATAGATCCCGAGACTATTTTCGGTATTATTAGACATGCTTGCGCATCTCCCCCCAGTACAATTTACTACGTAAAAACATTAATTCAATTACAATTAACTTATTGTACCGATCCGTAATCTTAACTACAAGTTCATTCAGATATTACTTGAAATGATCGGCTTCAATTCACAACAATAGGCGAATGCTTGATGACAATACTCGATATATGACCTATGCCTTACGCGAAGCGGAAAAAGCCTTTGAAGCGGGGGAGGTGCCTGTAGGATGTGTAATTATCCATAAAGGCGAAATCATCGCCAAGGCCCATAATCTTCGTGAAACCCTAAACGATCCCACGGCACATGCCGAAGTACTCGCAATTACCCAGGCCGCCAATCATCTCAATAGTTGGCGCCTGGAAGATACACAGCTTTTTGTTACCCTCGAACCCTGCTCAATGTGTTCTGGTGCCATCGTTCTGGCTCGGATACCCAAGGTTTACTATGGGGCTACTGACCCTAAAGCAGGATGCGCAGGTTCATTGATGGATATATTGGGCGATACTCGCTTAAACCATCAGCCTGAAGTCGAAACGGGTCTTCTCGCTGAGCCTTGCGGCGCTATTCTGAGTCAGTTTTTTAGCCAAATTCGAAGGAAAAAGCGCCAAAACCGTAATAAAATCGGCTAGTTGTTTGAACAACTATTTGTGCCCTTTTGAATCCACTTTTAGCTAAAGTTCTTCGATAATTCTTCCGATACTATAGAGGTAAGATGTTATTGGAGATCAACCCGACAAACCCTGAGGAGACGAATCATGGATGGTACAGTTTCAGTTAGCGGTGTCGGGGCCGTAGCAAGTAGTACCCAGATTCAAGCGGCGTATCAAGCTCGAATGCTAAAGAAAGAGAATGATGTGGCCAAGGATCTTGGTGCGAGTGCTCTGAAGCTTATACAAGCTTCATTCATTCCGACGCCAACAGGAGTCGGAAACGACCTCGATATCAGTGGCTAACGGCACACAAAACTCCAGTAGTTTAAAAAAAGGATATCTCACGGATGAGGTATCCTTTTTTATTTTCTAGTGCATTCGCATTGCATCGTCTTGGGGGGATCTATATAATACTGAAAACTATTTTAGTGTGGGGGCTAGGCAATGCCATCTAAATTTGATGTACTGAATCAGATCTTTGGATATGATTCGTTTAGGGCAAATCAAGAAGAAATCATTGATCAGATTACACAGGGGGGCAATGCCTTTGTGCTGATGCCGACCGGCGGTGGTAAATCTCTGTGTTATCAAATTCCAGCCTTATGCCGTGATGGTGTTGGGGTTGTCGTTTCACCTTTGATAGCGCTTATGCAGGATCAGGTGACTGCACTGCAGCAATCAGGTGTTCGTGCCGCTGTACTCAATTCGACCTGTAGTGCAGAAGATGTGCAACACGTTAATCAAGCTTTGCGGAAGCGTGAACTTGATCTTTTGTATTTAGCGCCAGAACGTTTGGATACCCAAGATATTGGAAGTATGCTGCAAGGCTGTCCTGTAGCTCTATTTGCCATTGATGAGGCTCATTGCGTTTCCCAATGGGGCTATGACTTCCGACCGTCTTACCAAAAACTGGGTGGATTGCGAACACGCTTTCCAGAAGTTCCATTTATAGCGCTAACCGCGACAGCCGATGAACGAACTCGAATTGATATCATTGAACAATTTTCCATGACTGGTGATAACGATCGCGTATTTATCGCGGGCTTCGATCGGCCCAATATTCAATACCGAATTCAACCTAAAAACACGCCCAATCGACAGCTCAGCAATTTTATTGAGGATAACTACGCGACATCCTCTGGAATTGTCTATTGTATGTCGCGTAAGAAGGTGGAAACCACGGCTGAATATTTAGTTAAACAAGGTTTTAAAGCTCTCCCGTACCATGCAGGCATGGATGCCGATACCCGTGCTCATCATCAAGATCGTTTTCTTCGAGAAGATTCCATAATTATCGTGGCTACGATTGCCTTTGGGATGGGGATAGACAAACCCGATGTACGCTTTGTTTTTCATATGGATTTACCTAAAAGTATCGAAGCCTACTATCAAGAAACGGGCCGTGCAGGGCGTGATGGAGAGCCTTCTGAAGCCATGCTGCTTTTTGATGCGGCAGATATCATCCGAATAAAACATTTTGTCTATAGTTCCGATGCTCCTCAACTTCAAAAAAATGTTGAGTTGGGACGCATTCAATCATTGGTTAATTTATGTGAATCCATCGAGTGCAGGCGTAAGCAGCTCCTTCGGTATTTTGGCGACCACTCGGACAATTGCGGAAATTGCGACAATTGTTTCAATCCGCCGGTTGTTCAGGATTACACGAATATCGCAAAATTGCTCATTACTGCGGTGCGTGAGACAGGTCAATA
>CALLLL010000137.1 GCA_938082445.1 uncultured bacterium | reverse complement strand
AAATTTAATGGTTTAAGTAGTACCCTTAGAGCTTCTTCTAAGGTGACATTTTTTAGATTTACATAGATAATCATTCCGTCTGAAACGAACTTTTTATATTCACCGTATGTCGGTGAAGTGTTTTGTGAGTCTTTTGTGGGAGGGGCGATGAATCGGTCATCTACCATTATATTTACGTTGTATTCGTCCGATATCACTTTAAGTAAATCTTTTATATGGATATCTTCAAAGATTATATTTACCGGGGTTCGTAAGGTGTCGAGTAATTCATCTCTTGGGGTAGCATTGGATTTCCACATGGGGATGGATTTCCATAAGTGCACCGTATCACCACGATATTGGTAGCCAATTTCATATGATCCTAATATGGATTCTAAAAGTTCCTGCACGGATTGTTCCGGAAATGTAAATTGGCCATTTTTAGGTTTGAAATTCATGAATTCTAAGCCTTGAATGGGATTTTCAATCGCTATTTTTAAGGCATCACTCATGACGAATTGAATTTCAAACTGTTTAGTGAGTTCATCTAAAAGTCCTAGGATTATGTGTTGTTCATCACTAAAGGTAAGTGCAGTTTTCTTATTTAGGATAGCTTCTAATTCAGTAGAAGGCGAAGTCTGAACCCGATACATCTGCATACTAATTTGATAGTGTGTGTCTTCAGCGTTCACATTCATTGTTATGAGACTGCATGCAATACTTAGCCAAACTATGAAACTTTTCATAATATTTCTCCGTTGTTTTCACCCATTGTTGTGCTGTCGAATTCCCGTACTTTCATAAATTCTTCGTTTTGCGGGAGGGATATAATCGGTTTGTCCGTTACAAAAACTTTTGTTTCCATGGGGTGGTCCCAAATACTTTTATCGTAAGCAGGCTTGGTATGCTGCGGCAGCGCTTGTTCAGGGCTTTCGAAGATGTAAATGGTGGTGTAGTGATTCTCGGGGGGCATTTCATCGATGAGAGATTCCTGTTGTGGTGGTTCATGTGAACCGTTAAATACGTGTGATGCCGTGAATCCGATAAGAGTGCAACATAGACAAGCTGCGGCCACTTGCCAAATTCCCAAGCTATGGCGAGTGGGGGATTCATGTTGAGCGTGGGCTTCTCTAAATAGGTCATCCATTTTTTCGTCCAACGCTTGACTCGGAGTCTCCAGGGACACTTCGCTCAGTGTTTTTTCTATATCATCCATTGGGCACCTCCTCCAAGAGTTTACGCATTTTCTCTAGTCCTCGCCGATACCATGAGGCTGCAGTGTTTTTCGAAATTGAACGTAGATTGGCTATTTCTTCAAACGTGAGTCCTGTGAAGTTTTTCATCACGATGGTTTCTCGTTCATCGTGGGATAGTGTATTTAGGGCTTCCTCTATGATCATACGTGTGTCTGCATTGCTTGGAAACGTATCGGGCTCAATAAACGATTCATATTCTTGGTGATGCTTTCGTTTGCGTAAGGCATCGATGGAGCGGTTTCGAATGCATCGGTACATGTATGGCTTAATTTCATTGGGTAATGCCTTTCGCTTCAATATTTCAGCAAATACGGTATGCAATACATCCTCTGCCGTTGAGCGACAGCCCACCAGTGACAAGGCATAGGTATATAATGCTTGCCGATGTTCATGGTAGAACGCTTGTATGTGGTCGATGTCGTCGTCGTGCATATGAGCTTCTTTTATCTATACCACGGCTCAGGGGGCGAAATGTGTGCACTTGAACCATATTTTTCTGATTGGACAACGAATCGCCCTTTTCTTTACTATCGACATCTATACTCTTGTAGTCAAACTTTGGGATATTTATATCTATGCGAAAAATGTTGCTGGTTTTATTGAGTCTATTTTTGTTGCCGTCTGTTTCTTTCGCCCATGGAATGTCCGAGGCGGATCAATTACAAGCCTTGGATGGTGGTTTTTTTCAGTTTGTGAAACTGGGCGCTAGCCATATGATTACGGGGTATGACCACCTACTCTTTTTGGTAGGGGTGGTGTTCTTTCTTTCACAGTTCAAGGATATAGTTAAGTTCGTAACAGCATTTACCATAGGGCATAGCATCACTTTAATTTTTGCAACATTTATGGGAATACAGGCCAATTATTTTCTAATTGATGCAGTCATTGCGTTAACGGTGTGTTATAAAGGCTTTGATAATTTAGATGGCTTTCAAAAGTATCTTGATATGAAGTCGCCTAATTTGATTGGAATGGTATTTATATTCGGGCTAATTCATGGTTTTGGCCTCTCAACTCGTCTTCAGATGTTGCCCATTGGTGAGGGTGGTGAATTGTTGATGAAAATTATTGCTTTTAATATTGGGGTTGAGGGGGGGCAGATTATTGCACTTACCATCATCTTATTGGTTTTATCGGGAATCCGGCATACTGAATCTTTTAAACGGTTTAGTACAGCAGCAAACTTTAGTCTTATTTTGATAGGAGGACTTTTGTTGTTGATGCAATTGCATGGATACTCACATGAACGGGATCCTATGGGTTTTTATAATCAAGAAGCCCATAAACATCAGCATGAAGATATGGGGCTACCCGGTGAAGGTGAGCGAAGCCCTGATGTGGCAGCCACGCATGGACATAGCCATGGGGCTGCGGATAAATTTGATCCGATTATTACAGCAATTTTTGAAACACGGGAACTCTATAAGAATGCGCAGACAGATGATGATGTGTTGGAGTCTCATCATCCTATCGAAGATATTTATGATGAATTGGTCAAGCTGCGAAAACTAATTGCTGAAATAGAGTATTTGGATTTTGAGCAAATTGATATACATATGAAATCCGCCGTAGAGTTTGTTAAGGCCATTGATGCTGAAGCGCATGATGGGAATGTTGAAAAGACGAAAGAATTGGTTAAGCAATTTGACGGTGATTTGTTGGCTATAGAGGAATTGATTAACCATCCTGTGCTTCCAGAAGGGTATCATGTGGATGAGCCTGGGGGGACTCCCCATAAGCATTAAAGGGGATAATAGCCCCTGATAATAGTTGCTATGCGAACATTTTTTTCATGATCCCAGTAGAATTCCGACCACTTAAGTTGGTATTCTATCGGGATTAAATCGTTTAACCAGAGGGGTAATCATGAAACCTGTAGATATCATCGTGTTGGTCGTATATTTCCTGGGTGTAAGTCTAGCCGGGATCTATTTTTCGAAGCGAAATAAATCAACGGAGGCGTATTTCTTAGGTAATCGGAATTTCCCTTCTTGGGCCATCGGTATTTCACTGGTGGGGACATCGATTTCCTCGATTTCTTTCTTGGCCTATCCTGGCGATGCTTATAAAACAGCCTGGATAAGGCTGATTCCGGCATTTGCACTGCCTGTAGCCATTATTATCGCCTCTATTTGGTTTCTTCCTTTTTTCCGTAGTCGTCAATATACTACGGCATTTGAATATCTTGGATTACGCTTTGGTAAAGGGGCACGAATCTATGGGGCCCTTGCTTTTGTAATTATGCAGTTGATGCGTGTTGGGTTTATCCTTTTCCTCGTGGCATTACTCATTCATGAGTTTTCTCAGTGGCCACCTCTTGCGTGTATTATTATTGCAGGCATTTTCGTGTCTTTCTATACCATTATGGGAGGATTCGAGGCTGTCGTATGGACGGATGTTGTACAAACAATAGTTCTTCTTTTTGGTGGACTTGTGTGTTTGTTTGTAATCATTGGCGAAATCCCCGGTGGATTAGGTGAAATTATATCGACAGCTTCTGAAGCTGGGAAATTTAAGTTGGCTGAGTGGGATGTTGCTGCACAGGAACCAGCGGAGACTTCATGGGGATTCAGCATAAGTAAGAAAACGGCTCTCATGATGCTTCTTGTCGGTTTTGTGAACTGGATGTATGAATATTGTTGCAACCAAAATGTGGTACAACGCTATTGCGCATCACGTTCTCTGAAAGATGCACGTAAAGCGATGTGGATTTGTTGCTGGTCTTCGATTCCTATCTGGGCATTCTTTATGTTTTTGGGAACGGCATTGTGGGTATATTACGGCGAATATAATGTATCTCCCGAAACCACAGCCATGATGATGGGAACTGATGGAGCGAAGGGGGATCAGATTCTTCCTTACTTTATTTTTAATAAATTACCTATGGGTATAGCAGGGTTGGTAATAGCGGCAGTGTTGGCTGCAGCAATGTCATCATTGGATTCATCTATCAACGCAATTTCTACTGTATTGATTACAGACATCGTCAAACCCTATATGAAATCAGATGAAAGTGATGAATATTACCTTAAGCTTGCTCACAAGTTAGCTGTTGTTACATCGATTATTATGATAATTGGTGCGTGGATATTCTATACCCATCAGAGCAAAACTGCGCAGGACACGTATAATATTTTGGTCTCACTCACAGCGGGTGGGCTATTTAGCCTTTACTTCCTTGGCTTTGTAACAAAGACGGGGAATGGTCGATCAATTATGATCGCAATATTGTTTACCTTCGCATTTTCACTTTACCGTGGATTAGAAGGTGTTGGTATTGTTCCTGCATTACCCATTGATGGATATTACACCAGTATCGTAGGCAATATTATTATGTTTGTACTGGGGCTTGTTTTTGCGAAACTGGTTCCTGGTAAGCAAAATGATCTTACAGGCCTAACTATCTACACCAATAAAGACCAAGAGGTTCAATAATAACACTTGAGAACGTAGGATTTAATTCGATACAATGTCGGCTCTTGAAGACCGAAGGTATAGCATCTCTGAGGTTAGTGAACAGGTTGAATTATCTGTTCATTTGCTTCGTCAGTGGGAAAAAGCATTTTCTCAGCTTAAACCAAAACGAAATCAAGCGAATCAACGGTATTATACTGTTGAGGACATTCGTATCATTCAGCGAATTAAGCAACTTGTGCGCAATGAAAAGATGACGCATGAGGGGGCTTCCCAGCGGCTAAGCCAAGAGCTTCGCGGTGCGGGTATACCCCAAACGAATGAAGAAGCATTGGAGTTAATCGATACGATTTCTTCGCTTGCTCGACATGCGCTGGATGTATTGGATGGTTACGAAGACAATTAAATAATTTTAACTTTGAGTCGGGGCGTGGCGCAGCCCGGTTAGCGCGCTACACTGGGGGTGTAGAGGTCGGAGGTTCAAATCCTCTCGCCCCGACCATT
>CALLLL010000136.1 GCA_938082445.1 uncultured bacterium | reverse complement strand
GGCCGATGCGGTGATACCAACGTTTTGTTTCGCTCATGAGGAACTCCGTAGTATTGTTAGCCGTTTAACCATTCATCGCGATGTGCTTCAATAAAAGCATCGTCGTTTAACTCAGGGTACTGTGCATAGACACGATCTATTTCTTCGAGTTGTCCTGCGCTGAGGCCTTCATTGGGATCGAGGCACCAGAGGCCTTCGAGGAGGCCTTGTCGGCGGAGGACTTCGTGTAGACCAGCGATGCAGCCTTGGAAAGCATTGGCGGCATCAAAGAAGACGGCGTTGGTGTCAGTAACCGCAATGCCAAGACTGAGTAATTCGTCTGAAATATAATCGCGGTTGTGGACTTCTTCGTGGCAGCGATTGAGGAGTTCGACGGCCTTTTGTGTCCAAACGGACCAATGTCCGAGCAGGCCACCAACAATGTGTCGCTCAACAGTAGTGTTGCCATTTTTTAAATGATAGGCAGTGACCAAGTCGTGCACAATGTTATCGTCGTTTCCGGTATACAGTGCAATGTCATCTCGACCGGCCTCAACGACGGCGCGTACAACATCGAGTGTTTGGTATCGGTTGAAGGGGGCCATTTTAATGGCAACTATGCCTTCAATATCTACAAAGCGTCTCCAGAATGCATAGGGGAGTACGCGACCGCCGACGGAAGGTTGGAGATAGAAACCAACAACAGGGATGGTTTCGGCTACGGCTTGGCAATGGGCGATCATTTCGTCAACATTGGATTCAGCGAGAGCCGCGAGGCTTAAGAGCCCAGCATGGTAGCCCAGGCTTTTGAGTAGCTCGGCTTCTTGCACGGCTTGAGCGGTAGGACCACAGATTCCACCGATGCGTACTTGGGGCGTTTCGTTTTTAGCATCGGCGCGATCCATTTCCTCTTTAGCGAGGGTGAGTACAGGTTCGAAGAGGCCAATCTTGGGATCACGAATAGCAAATTGGGTTGTGTGTACACCTACGGCGATGCCTCCGACGCCGGCGTCAATGTAATAGCGGCTAAGGGCGCGTTGACGGCGTTCATCGAGGATACGTTCAGTAGTGAGCGCTAAGGGTTGTGCGGGAATGGCTACGCCGCGATCGAGAATGCTTCTAAAATTTATGTCGCTCATTTAAAAGTCTCCGGCACGGTTTTCGAATCCGGTGGGCTTATTTAAGCTCGCTCCGCCTACCATAATCCAGTTGGCAATCCATTCGAGCATTTCTGCAAGTGAAACGGAGGGGTACCCCCAGAGATCGTGGCTACGTTGAGCGTTGCTTAGGAGTGCGGTGTCGGCCTCTTCGCCTTCGAGGGTGAGTTCTTTGTTCATATGAGCAGCGAAGTATTCTGCTACGCGGCGTACGCTGATTTGTTCGGGGCCGGCGACATTGATGTGGCTGGCGGGACTACTGGCTAAGTCTAGGGCGAGAAGGGAATGGGCGTTTGCATCGCCTTGCCAGATGGAATTGAGTGTTCCCATAGCCAAGTTTATGGGCTTACCGTCGAAGACGCGCTGCGCAACATCGACCAGTACGCCATAGCGCATTTCGGTGGCATAGTTCAGTCGAATCAGGGCGATGGAGGTTCCTTGGCGTTCGGCGAAATATTCGAACATACGTTCACGGCCTAAGCAACTCATGGCATATTCGCCTACAGGATCTAAAGGGTCAGATTCTATACAGCCGCCGCGCGTTAATGGGGATAAACCATAGACGTTGCCTGTAGAGAATGCAGCGATTCGGCTTTGGGCAAAGTGCTGACTGACGACGGTTGGTAACCAAGCATTCATGGCCCAAGTGAGGGGCTGTTGTCCTGTGGCGCCAAATTTCATTCCGGCCATGTAGATTACGTTGGGGCATTTGGGGAGCTTGGCAACTTGATCGGCTTCAAGTAAATCGCATCGGATGGTTTCGATACCGTGTGCATTGATACTGGCCTCAGCTTCAGGATTACTGTAACGGGATGCGGCGATGATTTTACGATCGACTCCGGCTTCGTCGGTGGCACGCTTGGCCATGCGGGCCATGGTTGGGCCCATCTTGCCGCCTGCGCCTAAGAAAAGGATGTCGCCATCAATGCGTTTCATCATATCAACGACCGCAGGAGTTGGGCGGCTTAACATTTCTTCTAGGGTTTCAACGGAATCAATGATTCTAGGGGAATTGCTCATGTATCGGTAAATCCTTGTAGAGATATTGGTTAAAACGGATTCAAGATTAAAGCATATCTACCTATAAATACTCAACTTATAGATACTTGATTAGCTTCTATATGAACAATAATGAACCGTAAAATAAGGCCTTTTGTATGAATACCCAATTGGTTAGTCGAAATATTTTTCCACAATCCATTTGGGTTGATGACGGTCAGGTTTTCGTTCGGTTCCAGTGAGATCTTTGTAGAAAGGCTTGGGGGTACGGACTTCTAATTTAGCTTTGTCCCCATACTGTTTCTGTTGTTCTTTTAATTGCGTCATCAATGAAAGCTTTAATAAAGTATGGTCTGCGCTTTTTGCTAGGTTGTTTAACTCATGCGGATCGTTTTTAAGGTCAAATAATTGAGTGTGATTGATCTTTGGGTACCGAATTAGTTTCCAGCGATCTTGTACAAGTGCGCGTTGATTGTCTTTGTACGATAGAAATACTTTATCGCGCACAGTATCTACTTTATTTTGCCATATGGGTTCCAGGGATTTCCCATCCAATTCCAACTCTAATGGCAAATCAATTGCATCGCATACTGTGGGGAAAATATCGAGTAAATAACTAAGAGCGGTTGACGATTTCCCCTTAGGAATGCCAGGGCCGACAAAGGCCAGTGGAGCACCCATGCTATGCTCGTATAAGCTTTGCTTGCCTAATAATCCATGGCTACCTACGGCAAGGCCATGGTCCGCTGCGTATACGATAACAGTATTCTCATAGAGGCCCTTTTCTTTTAATGTAGTGATAATACGTCCTATTTGATCATCCATGTGCGTAATTAGCCCATAATACTCGGCCAATTGGTCTCGAACTACTTCAGGCTCACGGGGCCATGCCGCTAAATTTTCATCACGTATGATCAAGGTATCATTATCAAAGGGATGTTGGGGCATGAAGTTTTTAGGAAGCGGTAACTTTGCATCATAATAGGGTTGGCGATATTCCAATGAAGGTTGACGAGGATCGTGGGGGCTGGTCATACACACATAGGCCATAAATGGCTGAACGCTGTTTTGTTTTTCTATAAATTCTATGGCTGCATCGGCAAAAAGTTCGCTGGAGAACCCTTCCCCAGTGCGTTTGTTGATAAGCGTTCCTTCTTTAGAAATATCTTGAAGTGGTACTGCAATGTGGTTCGACATTCCGCCCATCATGATGTTTTTTCCATACTCAAAACTTCGTAAAATTGCCGGAGCATTGTTGTGCCATTTACCCGTTACAAAAGTTGAGTATCCATTCTTGCGAAGATGCTCAGGGAAGGTTGTGACACCTTTGAGATCCATTGGTATGCGAAAGTAAGCTTGGCCAGACATCATCATGGCGCGACTGGGTTGGCATACTGCTCCGTGTTGTGACCCCATGCAGTAATTGCGGCGGAAGCTGTACCCATTTTGAATGAGGGAATCGATGTTGGGTGTTTTAATGTGCTCGTTTCCATATGCACCAATACTATCTGGTCGTTGGTCATCTGCGAGGATAAACAACACATTTGGTTTTGCTGCAGTTGCCGACATTGAAGCAAGCATTACCATTAAAACCGACAATACACCCGATCGAGACCACATACTTAACTCCTTTGACAACTATTTAAAGTGAGTCTTCAATGTACTTGATTTAACTTGCTTGGTGCAATGAATGCAGCTCAATTTTGGATGACAGGTCAGTAGATGTAAATCAATGGGATAAATGAATTTAGGACATCCGGTGCTAGCAGTCACTGTCATTAAAAAGACACAAGTGTCATCAATTAGGACATATTGTGTCTTTCTTAAAACGGATCTGCACAGTGAACAGGGGATATTTAGGCAGATCGATGTCTTCTTAAGTCTATATATATAAGGTGTTTACCGTATATTACAGGACGAATGTTTGTTTGGGTGTTTTATCTCGTTTGTGGCACAGAAAATGCATTTATAAACTGCAAGAAATTGTGTCTAAACGAAAATTACCGGGGAACGATAGTGTTGAACACCCAATCTCAAATAGTTAAGAAAATAACTATGCGCTTCACACATGTAGTCATCATTGTGATCTTAATGGTCCTGGTTGGCGGGTGTAGTGATCCAGAGGCTCCTCCAGAGAGTGAATTGTATGTACGGGAAGTGAGCGGGAATGTTTTCGACATTACCCCAGTGTATGGTGATGCTAAATCATTAAAATTGCGCCGCACGGGATTCGAATACTTTTGTGCTGAATGTCATACCGACTTTGAGCATGAACCAACCGCCAACAAACCTCAAGGCGAACATGCCAATATCATGGAGAAGTTTGATCACGGTAGCACGATTTATTGCATGAGTTGTCACTACACCCAAGATCGTGAAAAGTATGTCGACAACATCGGGCAGCCGATGGATACAGATAAATCCGAATTGTTGTGCGCACGGTGTCATGGGCCAAAATTCCGTGATTGGAAAGATGGCATTCATGGGCGTACCAATGGTTTCTGGAGCGAGGAACACGGTGATCGAGAAAAGTTAACCTGCGCACAGTGTCACGATCCTCATACGCCCAAATTTCCCAAGATGGTTCCCAGTCCACCACCCATACGTTCGCGTCGAGAAGCTGCGCATGGGGGAGTCGATCATGGTGAAGCCGAAGTTGAGCATAAAGAGGAGAAAGGCACTGGCCATGAGTAATATATTTTTTGACAGCCCAAACGATCAAGGGGGCTCATCTCCTGAGAATGAGTCTGAGATGAACCGTCGTGCATTTATGAAAACTGCTGGAGTTGGTGCAGTTGGGGTTGCGGTTGGTACTGGGGTTGTACTGGAGCCGTTACGAAATCTGGAAGACGTGCCTTCATCGAAAAACTTTTTCCAAGATCATTATAAACGTATGACACCTGAGATGCTTGATGAGGTGTTGCAACGTATTGAAGATGATATTGCTCGTGACCATGGGGCGAAGGTTGATGTAAACGACTATGCACCTATTGATGGTGTTCAGTTTGGTTATGCGCTTAATCTGAGCCGTTGTAATGGCTCTCGTCGTTGTGTGGAAGCGTGTATTAAAGAAAACAATCAGTCTCGTGAGCCAGAAATGGCTTATATCAAAGTGCTTGAGATGCTAGGAATTAACTTTGATGAAGAAGACAATGAAGATTTTAAGATAACCGGCGGTTCATTCAATATTGAAGAGGGTAATCAGCATTACGATCATGAGGAAGTTCCGGTTGACGGTAAGTTTTATCTTCCGGTGCAATGCCATCAGTGTAGCAATCCTCCTTGTACAAAGGTATGCCCGATTGAGGCGACTTGGCAAGAGCCTGATGGTATTACAGTCATCGATTACGATTGGTGTATTGGGTGCCGTTATTGTATGGCTGCTTGCCCCTACGAAGCGCGCCGCTTCAATTTTAGCAAACCTGTTATTCCTACCGAGGAAATTAATCCAGATATGAGTTATTTGAGCAACCGAATTCGGCCTCAAGGGGTGGTGGAGAAATGTCATTTCTGTTTGCACCGTACACGTCAAGGAAAAAACCCTGCATGTCAAGAGGCGTGCCCGACTGGTGCGCGGGTCTTTGGGAATTTAAAAGATCCGGAAAGTGAACTGCGCAAGATTTTAGCAACGAAACGAGTATACATATTAAAAGAAGAAGCGGGAACGGTCCCACGATTCTTTTATTACTTTGACGTATAGAGAGCGTTGAAACTTATGATACAAGACTATTGCATATTTTTATGGCGAGCGACTAAGCGAAGCTTTATCGGGAACACACGATTCTACGGTTGGATGACGCTACTGAGTATTTTAGTAGTGATAGGTGGGCGTGCGTACACGACCCAGTACGTAGATGGGTTGGCCTCCACAGGTATGACCGATCAAGTTTCTTGGGGCGCCTATATCGCGAATTTCACTTTTTTAGTTGGGGTAGCTGCCGCAGCGATTATGTTAGTGATACCGGCTTATGTGTTCAAAAATAAGGCCATGCACGATGTAGTACTTTTTGGCGAATTATTGGCGATTGCTGTAATCATCATGTGCTTGATGTTTGTGGTGGCCGATTTAGGTCGACCTGATCGTTTCTGGCATATGATTCCAATTATTGGTGTGTTTAATTTTCCTGTATCCCTACTGAGCTGGGATGTGGTTGTGCTCAATGGCTATCTCGTGCTGAATATGCACATCTGTGGATATCTTCTCTGGAAAAAGTATCGAGGTGAAGAACCTACGAAACTGTTTTATATCCCTTTTGTGTTTATTGCGATTGCATGGGCCATCAGTATTCATACCGTTACAGCCTTTTTGTATTCCGGTTTAGTCGGCCGTAGTTTTTGGAATCATGCGATTATTGCCCCTCGGTTCTTGGTATCAGCATTTGTTGCCGGGCCTGCTCTGATAGTGTTGGCTCTCCAATTTATTCGTTCTATTTCAACGTATAAAGTTTCCGAAGAAGCCGTGCATATGCTCCGAAGAATTATTACGACTGCTACGCTGATCAATTTGTTCCTTGTGGCGTGTGAAGTGTTTACTGAATTTTATTCAGGGGCCTTGCACAATGCGTCTGCAAAATACCTCTTTTTCGGTCTAGAGCATCACGGACATTATTACAATAATCTTGTGCCTTGGATTTGGAGCGCAATTATTCTTGAATGTTTGGCGTTGGTCGTTTTAATGACAACCTTGGCACATAAACGACTGCTCTTCAATATAACCTGTGTCATGTTGATTTTTGCCGTATGGGTGGAAAAAGGCATGGGGATGTTAATTCCTGGATTTATCCCCAGCCCTATGGGGGATATTGTTGAATACAATCCAACGTTCAATGAAGTCATGGTCTGTGTCGGTATTTGGGCATTTGGCGCATTGATTTACTCTTGGTTGTTGCATTTGGCCATTCCCATCATGACCGGGGATTTCAAGATGCGCAAAGCTGAGTCTAAATAGTTAATTAACGCAGTAAACGTGAAAGGATAGAGCAATGAAGCAGACACTATGGATTCTATTAATGAGTCTTGCAATGGCCCTTATGGTTGGGAATATGGCATATGCCTACACCCTGCCTGAAATATCCCCTGAATCTCAGGCGTGTATTAAGTGCCACAAAGAGACTTCCCCCATCATTTATGAACAGTGGGGGGACAGTAAACACTTTCGTGCCAATGTAAGTTGTTATGAGTGTCACAAAGCCAATAAAGATGACAAAGATGCAATGAATCACTATGATTCTATTATTTCTGTCATTGTAAGTCCTAAAGATTGTGCCAAATGTCACGAAAAGGAAGTGAAAGAATTTGCGGATTCCCATCACTCCAAAGCGGGGCGTATTATGGGCTCTTTGGACAATATCTTGGCGGAGGTTGTAGAAGGGAATAAAGGATTTACAACGCCGATGTTTCCACATGGTGTGTCAGCGGCTGCAGTCAATGGTTGTTGGCAATGTCATGGTTCAGAAGTGAAAGTATTGCCGGATGGTAAATTAGATCCTGCTACTTGGCCAAACTCCGGTATTGGACGTATCAATCCTGATGGTTCAGAGGGGTCTTGTGCTGCATGTCATAGCCGCCATGCATTTTCAGTGAAGCAAGTGCGCCAACCGGAAAATTGCGGTAAATGTCACATGGGACCTGATCACCCACAACTCGAGATTTATAATGAATCCAAGCACGGAATCGCGTATCGAGCTTTCCGTGAAGAAATGAACATGGACAGTCCTAAATGGGTAGTGGGTGAAGATTATACCGCCGCGCCTACGTGCGCCACGTGCCACATGAGTGCTACGCCGGATCAGCCTGTGACGCACGATGTGGGTATGCGGATCAGCTGGAATAACCGTCCACCTATTTCTGTGCGCCCTGAAGTGTCTGATGCAAAAATGGGATTGCCGGGAGCGAATGTGCCTTGGCAAGATCGCCGCGCAAGTATGCAAAATGTATGTATGAATTGCCACAACGAAAACTTTGTGGGTGGATTCTACACGCAGTATGATGCATTGCTTGAATTGTATACCGAGAAATTTGCACAACCCGGCTTAGACTTGATGGCGGCGGCAAAGCCATTGCTCAAACCCGCGAAGTTTTCTAATAAAATTGACTGGGTGTGGTTTGAAATCTGGCACCATGAAGGACGGCGAGCACGTCACGGGGCTTCTATGATGGCTCCTGATTACACCCACTGGCACGGTACCTATGAAGTGGCAAAGCATTTTTATACAGAGATGATTCCTGAGTTAGAGGAAATTGCTGAGAAAGCCATCAAAGGTGATGACCCTGAAAAACAAAAAAATGGGCATGCTTTAGAAGATGCCATTATGGCGGTACTTAAATCCGATAACCATAAATGGTACCTCAACGAAATGGATCCTGAGGAAGCGGCTGAACGGAAAAAGCGTAAGGAAGAATTCCAGAGCCGTTACTCTAAGTAATTTTGTACATAGTTAATCTGCCTATCCTTGACCTCCGGTGTTCGCACCGGAGGTTTTTTTTATGGCCAATGGAACTTTTCAGACATTAAATTCATGATATCTAACAGTAGGATAAGGGTTCGTTTTAAAGGGTGATTTTACAATTCCTCCGTGCTTCTTAGGCGATCAGCGAGGCGTGTATTCCGGCGGGTGACGTCGGTATTGTTGAGTGCTCGGTAAAGGGCTTTGGATTCACCTACGACAACGACTAGTCCTTTCGCGCGTGTGATGGCGGTGTAGAGAATATTGCGTTGGAGCATGAGGTAATGCTGTGACACGATAGGGAGTACCAGAGCGGGATATTCGCTGCCTTGTGATTTGTGGACGGTGATGGCGTAGGCAAGGCTGAGGTTGTCGAGGTCATCAAAGGTATAGAGGGCTGTGCGGTCTTCAAATTCTACATGAAGCTCCTTGGTATCCAGAGACATTAAAGTGATTGTTCCCACATCACCGTTGTAGACATCGAGTTCATAATTGTTTTTGGTTTGAATAACTTTATCGCCTACCCGCAAACCACGCCGCGGAATAGCCTCGCCGTTAGGATTCAGCGCTTCTTGTAAATATTCGTTTAGATGGGCTACCCCAGCGTCACCACGGTGCATGGGGGAGAGAAGCTGGATATCTTTTAAGGGGTCCATTCCAAACTTTTTTGGGATTCGCTTGGTGACCAATTCGAGGATAGTATCGCGGACAGCCACAGGATCTTTTCGTTCAATGAAAAAACAATCGGTATCATTCCATTTAGGTGATTCGCCGACGTTGATGCGGTGGGCGTTGGAGATGATACCGCTTTCGGCTGCCTGCCTAAATACTGTTTTAAGGCGGACAGTGGGCACTTGATTGGAGGCAATGATATCCATCAAAATGTTGCCAGGGCCCACAGATGGCAACTGATCCACATCACCTACTAGCAAAAGTCGGGCACCATTGGGTACGGCTTTGAGTACGCTGTACATTAGATTCACATCCACCATGGACATTTCGTCGATGACAATGACATCGGCTTCAAGTGGATTGTTGCTGTCGCGGGAAAAGTCATGAATCTGGGGGTTGTATTCCAGCAAGCGATGAATGGTTTTGGCTTCATGTTTAGTCGTTTGTTCCATGCGTTTCGCGGCACGGCCGGTAGGGGCAGCAAGTAAGAGCGAGAAACTCTTTCGCATAAATACGGAAAGTATGCTGTTGATTAGGGTGGTTTTTCCTGTTCCAGGACCCCCTGTGATGACCATGACTGGTGCTTCGACACTTAAGCGTAGCGCGTCACGTTGTTCATCAGAGAGCTCAATGGAATGTT
The DNA here is from genome assembly GCA_938082445.1 of uncultured bacterium. GTDB lineage: Bacteria > Hydrogenedentota > Hydrogenedentia > Hydrogenedentales > DTSJ01. The sequence goes on along the minus strand of CALLLL010000136.1, from coordinate 2,812 downwards.
TTTTCTCGACCCACTCAATGGCGACATCGACCTTGTCTGTTACGGGATCTTTTGGGTTAGACATGATGCGTTTTAGCTCATCCGCGCAGCCCAGTTCATGTTCATGTAATTCCTGAAGGTAGATAGCATCGTCTTCGGCTATGACGGTGTGTGTATGTATCATGGATGCTAGCTCAATCGCAACCAGTTTAACTTCCACCGCCAACAATTCTGCGGCCTTATCCAATAACGTTTTTCGCTCTGAAAAAACATGTCCATCGCTTACCATTTGGCGCAAGGTGTAACTAATCCCAGCAGATATACGTGTTGGTGACTCTTTGTCCAATCCAAGATTGGTGGCAATTTTATCTGCGCCTAAAAATGCGATGCCTGCAATGTCTTCTATGAGGCGATAAGGATTCTCACGCAACACCGCAACAGCGCCATCGCCGTATTTTTTGTATATTTTTACGGCTTGATTGGTTCCAATGCCGTGGCCCTGTAGGAACACCATAATTGACTGAATATTTTTCTGCTCTTCCCAGGCCTCGCGGATTTGTTTGGCCCTTTTAGGGCCGATGCCTTCGACTTTTCGAAGCTTTTCAGGGTGTTCGTCAATTACTTTGAGGGTTTCAATGCCGAATGCATTAATGAGCCGTTCAGCATAAGCTGGTCCGATACCGTGTATGAGACCTGAGCCTAGGTATTTTTCAATGCCAATGAGGGAATTGGGAAGTACAGTCTTGTAATCGCTAACTTTTATTTGTCGTCCAAATTTATGGTCATCCACCCAGTCTCCATTGATGTGGATGGTTTCACCAGGCGAGATAGCCATTAAGGAACCCACAAATGTCAGTAGTTCATGTTGGCCTTCAATACGCATGCGTGCGACTAGAAAACCGTTGTCAGGGTTCTCGTAGACGATACGTTCAACGATGCCTTCCGCTGATGCCCGATTGGTATCGGGTAATGATGACTGCGACCCACTATCGGACTTATCCGGCATCGCACTCTTCCGCCAATGTAGAAGCAACGCGAGGAATGAGTTCGGCTATGGTTTTGGAATGTATGCCGTCAGCGGGATTCAGGTATTCTTCGAAAATGGAGTGGTACTCATCGTCTTGCAAGAGCATAGATGGATCCTCGCCACGTTCATGCAATGCTTTAAGTACCTGTCCTGCGGTTATTTTTTCTAGGGGCCGTGCAGGCTGGTACGTGTTGGGTTCAGTGGCCGACTCGATAATGAAACCTGCATCTTCGAGTTGCTCCATAGTTGCACTCAATAATCGACTTGGTACATTCCAATCCAAGGCAGCCTTTTTGATATCCAGCGGCGCTAAATTGTTTTCAAAGCGATGCCCCATATCGATCATTGAACGTATACCCAGAGCAGCTCGATAGGCAAAACTGGCTTTATCAGCAAACCGTTCCAATGCGAATGTTTTTTCATTTTGATAGGCATAGGTAATTTCGGAACCAAAAAGTAGAATGGCCCAGCTGAAATAGATCCACACTAGGAGCAGGGGGAATTGCGCAAAGGCGGATAAAACCGCTTGATACTTGGCAAGTCCTACTTGGAAGTTAATGTAAAACCATGATAAAAATACCCAGAGTGAACCCGAAATGAGACCACCAAACAGGGCATATCCAAAGCGGACTTTTGTATTGGGTACAATGTAATATAGCCCAGTAAACACAGTGATAATTACACAAAACTGTGATGATTGCAGCAGCATGGCCATAGGGCCAAGCGCTTCCAGTACTCGGTCACTCTTTAATGCTGCTGTGACTCCTAGCACCACGGCCATCACAAATGGTAAGCATATAGTAATGACTAAGTAGTCGCTCATCATTCGGTACCATGAGCGTGTACGGCGGACTCCCCAAACGCTATTGAATGACTTTTCAATATTTTTCATCAGTCCAAACACTGTAGTGATGATTAATAAGATGGTTGAAATGCCGAATGCCGCTTTGTTTTTAGCAGCTTCGTCTGCTAGTAATGCTAAACTTTCCGACAGGCCTACAAGCCATTCAACGGGGTCTTCCATTTCTTCATCAGAAGTACCGTTTTCGGATTGACCCACTCCGCGTGTTAATTGCCGTAATACTAAATCCTGAAGTGCTTGATTGCTCTGGCTCTTATCGGTTTCATTTTCATCGTTTAGAGACCCTTCACCGGGTGTTGCGTTGGCGTTGTTTTCAGTGGATTCAGGATCAGCAATTTCCTCATTGGAATCTATAGGAATGGAATCTGTTTCTGGAGCTACAGGCAACTCATTTTCTGGAGGGGGAGAAGTGGAATCGTCTATCGAAATCTCATCCGTATCATCCGCTTCTTTTTTACCCAATCCGGGTACGATTTCCGCCGAATTTACAATGGCATTTTCCAGTTTGTTTTGTATATTGGCATAGACCTCTTCGCCCAAATTAAATGTCTGAATAATATAGAAAATTACAGCAAGGAAAGGGACTATTGATAAGAGTGTAGCGAAAGTTAATGCCGATGCCCGTAACATAAGTTGGCCATCCAGCAACTTTGTTAAGAGCAATACCAATACGCGTAACTGCTTCACTAGCAAGCCGTTAGGGATATCCTCTCCAGGCTTACCAATATGCCAGATATCCTGCACAACAAAAGCGCGCAGACGTTGATATCGTTCTTTTAATGTGGGTTTAGGTTCAGCCATCCCTCTATGCTACTGATTCTGAGCATGATCTACAACTTTGATACATTTTTGGCTATATATACCCTACCGAATAGCAAAAATTGATATTGCATGGTATAGTTTTACTACGTTTATATCCGTATGAAGCGGTGAAATCCCTCTAC
>CALLLL010000135.1 GCA_938082445.1 uncultured bacterium | reverse complement strand
AAAGTGTGAGGGCAGTTATAGTTTTCATATCATTACTCCTGGGTGTCTACTGTTTCGGCCACTTTGGGCACAACAGGCTTAAGGGCATCACGGCGTTGCTTCATTTCACGGAAGGTCGTCATGACAATACCTTCTTCTTTGATGACTTCTTTGATGCGCGGATCGAGCATCGCAAGTAGATCCCCGTGGCGTAACGTTTCAGAGGAAGGTGAAATGTGTTTGAAGTTTTCAAAAGGTTGCGTACAGTGCAATATGATCATCGTCACTCCTGGCTTTGTACCGCGAATGATTTCGACAAACTTATCGACTTTATGAAGTTCTTTGAATGCATAGGTATCTGCATATAAATCATCCAATACGGGTAAGCCACCATCCCAAATCTTTTTACCTAAAGCTTTATACTCAGCACTGTTGGCATCTGGAGACTCTTTACTGATATAGGTGTTATGACCGCCGGGAAACATCACGGGGATTTGTTCTTCAATACCGACTTTAATGTATCGCTCTAAAAAGGCTGGGGTGGCGAATAGAGTGCCCATGTGCGAATCCATATGGGTGGGTTCAAAACCAATGTTGCGAGCGCGTTCTATCTGTGCGCGAATTTCAATTTCCACTTCATCAGGGCTTGCATTTTGCACGACAAGTCCCACATTGTCCCAAAGGCATCCCTGCTCATCGGTTAAACCGGGTACCACAGGCTTTCCTGCCAGTGGAGGCCAACGTAAATAATCCCATTCTGAGGTTAGTGTGAGATGAAGTCCAGCATCGACCTCGGGGTTTTCGCGAACATATTTCGCGAATTCCGGTACCCAGGGGCAGGGCATCATAATACTCACCGAATTGGCTGCTCCTTCATCCAAAGCACGCCATGTACCGACATTGGAGTCATGCGACATTCCGGCATCGTCCACATGAAGGATAAGTGCACGAGTACCTTTTTCCCAACCCAGCATTTCTGCATAAGTGGGTTCGGCAACATCTACTGGAGTTAGGACTTGGGCTTGTTCACCATCAGTAATTTCAGTGTCTACTTTATCGCCTCCGCATGCACTAAAAAAGAACATCAGGCAAAGTGCCATTCCATTGAGTATTAATTTAGTTTTCATATTGATTCCTAAAAGTCTTTAGCTAAAAAAAACTCTCCTCTAGATTGGTATACCAGAGGAGAGTTTTTTAGTACTGAGTATTCATTGGTTTAGTACTGTGACATGTACACTACCAACCATTTTCCATCGCGTTTTTCAAGATCGAAGTCTAAGGAAATTGCACCAAATCCACCTTCTAAATCAACAGGAGCAGCGGTAGCTTTTTCGCCTTCAACTTTGACTTTCATGCTGGACAAGTCAACATCTAAGTCATCCAAAAATCCGCCAGCAGCGTAGCCTTTAAGCGCTGTAGTGGTTGCTTCTTTAGAAGCGCCTTCGTCGTTTGAAAAGTCATCGGAGAAATGACTCACCATTGCATCGACATCAGCAGCTTTAAGTGCATCAGCAACAGCTTGGGCTACAGCCATAACTTGATCTTCATCACTTGGTCCAGCATTTTCAGAATTGGATGCGCAACCCACCATAGTCATAACTGCGAGGGCCATTACGCTCATTTTCAACATCATTGCTTTCATTTTTTCTTCCTTTTGTATGTATTCCGTTAACGTTAACTTTAGTTAAGACCTGTACTATACCTCGATTTCTAGGTATTCTACAAGTAGTATTTTATTTAAGCTTTAACAGCACTGGGCTCTGAAGAATTCCCTAAGCACTCAGTCATTAAGTGGTCTATAAGGGTATCCATCTGATCAAAAACCCTGTCTGCTGTGGATTGCTCAAGATCATCTCTAGATGCGTATCCTGTTGCCACTACCAGGCAATCAACCCCAGCCCGGTAGGCCGCCTCGGTATCAAACTCTGTATCCCCTATAAAAATGATTTCATCCGAATCCAGTCCTAATCGATCCATTGAGAGTTCCAAGCATTCGGGGTGGGGCTTATAGTGTTTGACTGTATCGCCGCCAATGATAAATTCGAAGTAGCTCAACATACCCAGGTGCTCGAGAATGATTTCCGACCCCTTTACACTCTTGGAAGTTGCAATCGCAAGGGGCACGCCGGTTGCATGAAGTTTCTTGATAGACTCCTCCACAGTAGGCAACAATTCAGTACCTTGAGTGCATGTGGGAAAATAATGTTTACGGAAGATTTGGGTTAAGTGATCGGGATCTTCATCACAAAGTGCCTTGAATTGATCTTCAAGCGCCATGCTGATTGTTTTATAAATCGTGTCATAGTCGGGCATTGCTATGCCGACTTCATTAAACGTATGCCCGAATGAATCCATAATCGCTGGTGTGGAATCGATAAGGGTCCCGTCAAGATCAAAAACTACGGCTTTGAGCATACTTCTATAATTCCTTAATAGCAATCTCTTTGTACCAAGCTTCACTCGGGGGTCCGCTATGAATTTGAAGGGCGATAATACCATCGCGTGGAATGGAGTCATCGGGTTCAGTATAGTCTACGGTCTGAACATCGTTGATCCACATTTGTACCCGAGGCCCTTCGCAGCGAATACGGTATACATTCCAATCGTTGAGTTTCACTACTTTCATCACCGCATCAAAGTCAGCTTGGGCGATAATTTTTTTACGACGTGATTCATCGTAAAGACTCCCCCAGTACTTTTGCCCCATATCGGCCTGATAGCCAATGACTTCATGGTGATCGGGGATGCGCTCAGTGCGAAATTGTATACCGGCGTTAGCCCCTTCACCTAGGAGTTTAAAGGTGACGCTTAGTTCGAAGTCTGAATAGCGTTTCGTAGTGGCGAGGAATTCGTTTCGAGGAATGCGTTTAGTAAGGTTCCCCCCTACAATGGCTCCATCTTCAATACGAAAAGCGTCAAAGTTACCTTCCCACCCCTTGAATGTAGTGCGATCAAAGAGCAATTCACCAATATACGGAATGTTAACTGCGCATTTAGTTACACCCGTTACTGGTTCAGTAGGGTTCTGATTCGATCCTCTATAAGGCTTAATACCAGCAGTATCACTTGGTTTAAGGCATGTAGTTTCTATTGAGATTGAACCGTTTTCACCATTAATTGTCTCGGTGATACAACTTGAATTTGCGAACTGTATAGGGCGTTGATTCGGAACATTCGCACCAAAGTCACAAGTGGATGGGTCATAAGTACTCACACACCCACCCAAGACTAAGGCCACACCAAGCATGTAAAAATATTTTAGCATTGAAGATCCCTTTTCATGAAAAGAAAGACTAAAGGATACTCTTTACCCTCATTGATATTATTACTCAGGTAAAATCCGAACAATGCGACCATCGAGTTTTAGGCGACCTTCAGCAAATAACTGCACCGCTTTCGGATATATCGCACGCTCTTCGGCTTGCACACGTTCTGCCAGGGTCTCCGGCGTGTCGTCTTCTTTTACTTCGACTGTGCTTTGCATGATGATTGGGCCATTATCATATTCCCCGTCAACAAAGTGGACCGTCACACCAGACAATTTTGCACCGTATGCGATGACCGCTTCATGGACATGATGTCCATACATACCTTTACCGCAAAATGCCGGGATGAGCGCAGGGTGCACGTTCATAATTCGGCCATCATAGCGTTCGGGTACATTGAGCAGACTCATAAATCCAGCCAATACAATGAGGTCCGGTTCATGAGGATTAACAAAATCCCAGATTGCTTGGCTAAATATATCAGCATTATCGTGGTCTTTGCGCAATACAGCCGTGTTGGGAATATTCGAGTTGTCGGCACGGGTAAGTCCATAAGCATCCGCCCGCGAAGCCACTACACAGACGACTTCGCCATCAATGGCACCGGAGGCACAGCAATCGATGATGTTTTGAAGCGTTGTTCCGCTGCCGGACAGCAGTACAGCAATTTTTATAGACATGAATGGGTTCCCGGGGTTCGCTTGGGACAAGTTTACCGAATTAGAGGGGCCATTCGCCAGTATAGACTTCCGTCGCTGGGCCTTCTTGGTACACATTCCCGTCGGCTTCGGACCATTCAATGCCCAATTCGCCATAAACCAAGTGCACCTGCACTTTGCGGTCAACACGCCCCGTAATCATAGAAGCCAAGGCCGCACCACACGACCCACTACCACTGGCCATAGTGATACCGCTCCCCCGTTCCCAAATGCGCATCACAATATTCTGCCGATCCAGCACATTCACAAACTCGACATTGGTGCGCTGGGTAAAGCTGGGGTGTTTTTCAATCAAGGGACCTACAGTTTGGGCAAGTTCAAGCAATTGATCGCCGGAAGCACCGTCCACAAAGACCACCGCATGGGGATTTCCGATATTGGCACAGGTGATGGCATAAGTCTGTCCATCCACTTCAATGGCTTCTTCTTTTACCTGACCTTCCGGGCCTTCCATAGGGATTTCCGCGCGTTCAAATTTGGGTGTCCCCATGTTGGAACGCACAAATACCACTTCTCCATCCTTGACCGTGAGTACAACACCGTTCGGGCCACCGAGGGTTTCAATGGTGAATTCCGTTTGGTCAGTGAGGCCTTTTTCATAGACATATTTCGCGAAGCAACGGATTCCATTCCCGCAAGTTTCGGCTTCACTGCCGTCGGCATTGAATATCCGCATTTTAAATTCATGCGTTTCACCCGGCATGATAAGAATAATTCCATCCGAACCCGCGCCTAAATGGCGATGACTCATCTGACGCGACAACTCAGGCCAGTCCGGGTGATCGTTTTTCTCGGTCTCGATATAAAGGTAGTCGTTTCCGAGGCCGTGCATTTTAGTATAAGTTATTGACATCTTTTTTTACTTTCCTTAATAAAAATACATCGCTAAAAACCATGCAATAGTCACCCCAATAAATACCAATTC
>CALLLL010000134.1 GCA_938082445.1 uncultured bacterium | reverse complement strand
ATGCCAATTTCTCATCATGCAACGAGCAAGGACCAACAATCACTAAAATCCGTGAATCTTCGCCTTTCAACATGGCCTCAATGGCCTGACGCCCTGAATATACGGTTTCTATGGAAGATTCGGTTACAGGAATCTCGCTTTTCAAGCTAGCTGGAGTGAGCAAAGGGCGTACGCTTTCGATATTAACGTCTTGGATTTTCTTCATGTGAATAAGTTGCCTGCAGGGTCGATATGAGTAAAATGGTCAAAATTCGTTTAAAATAGGCCGTATTGTACATCTTCTGGTCGATCTCAATCAAAATTCGTCAAAAGATAACATATTAACAGTCTATTTTCATTTGAACCTCCACTATTTAAGGATTGATATCCCAATTATCCGGATGAATATTCTCTTATCGAATGATACTATGAACCCTGCTTTCCGATAACATTAATCACAAAATTGAACACATTGGAACTGACATTTTACTTTATGATGATGTACCGCAATTACATAACTTTGGCAGTAGTCATTTCGCTAGGCCTATCCCTACAATGCTCTGCAGATGATTTTTTTGAACAGCGTATACGTCCCGTCTTAGTGGAACAGTGTTTTAAATGCCATAGCGCAGAAGCCAATGAGCTCAAAGGGGACTTACATCTTGATTCACTTGATGGAATCCTCAAGGGTGGACAATCGGGGCATCCGGCTATAGTACCTGGGAAACCGAATGCCTCTCCATTACTAAAAGCTATTCGTTATTCAAATCCCGATTTTCAGATGCCCCCTAAATCTCAGATTTCCAAATCCATCGTAGATGATTTTGAAAAATGGATTCAATCAGGTGCACCTTTTCCAAAATCTCTGGGCAAGATAGATTTAATGGCCAAAGCACGAACACATTGGGCATTTCACCCAGCAAAGAAATACCCACGACCAACGGTTTCATATTCGTCGTGGCCCAAAAACGATATCGATTATTTCGTCTTGTCTACACTAGAAGCCAACAAACTTAAGCCCTCCCCCACTGCTGATCCTCGTACACTTGTGAGACGACTTTCTTTCGATCTCATTGGCCTCCCCCCGAGTCCCGAAGAAGTCCAGACCTTCAAATCCGATCCGAGTGCTGAAGCCTATGCCGCTTTGGTAGAAAAGTATCTGGCTTCACCACATTATGGTGAACGTTGGGGACGGCATTGGCTGGATGCCGCTCGCTACGCGGATACCAAGGGGTATGTCTATGGACGCGATCAAATAAACTTTTTCCACAGTTATGTCTATCGCGACTGGGTGGTAAAGGCCTTAAACGACGACATGCCCTATAATGAATTCGTCAAGTATCAACTGGCTGCTGATTCCTTAAGCGACAAAGGCTCACGCGAGAACCTTGCAGCTATGGGTTTTCTTACTTTAGGGCAACGGTTCCTTGGTGTCACTCCAGACATCATCGATGACCGAATTGATACCGTATCTCGTGGACTCATGGGGCTAACTGTCAGTTGCGCCCGTTGCCATGATCATAAATTCGACCCAATCCCTATTGAGGACTATTACTCTCTTTACGGCGTGTTCTCAGCCAGTGCGGAACAACGGGAAGCGATCCACCCAGCTGCAATTGAAGAAGAGCAGTACACCGATTTCCGCACAGGAATGCAAGAACGCGAATCCAAGTTTGCAGAACTATTCGCCAGTAAAAGCGCTGAATTAGAACAGCGATTACGTGCCCAAGTGGATCGCTATTTGGTCGAAGTACCTACCGTAGCAACATTACCCACAGATGATTTTTATGAAATTCGCAACAGTGAAGACATCAATCCCACTATCGTACGACTCTGGGATTCTTTCATTAAAAAACAAGGCCATGATGATGCCATTTTCGGGCTCTGGAATCGGCTTACAAGTTCATCTAAACAAGAGTTTAGCAATGACTATTCAAAAGCCCTTGCTGAAATATCGATCAACAATGCATTGCTCAAGGAACTCAATGCTTCACCTCCTCAAAATATAACCGAACTGGTTCAACTGTACGCTAAAACTTTTAAATCTGTTGACGACGAATGGCTAGCTCTCAGTAAATCAGATAAAGAGAATCCTACTTCGCCCCCAACTGCATTAATCGATCCCGATCGCGAAGCGCTACGTACAATTCTTGTCCAAGACGGCTCCCCTATTCGCGTTCCTCAAGGCTCCATCAAAGATTTGGTATGGATGTTTGATGAACCAGCGCGTGTGGAAATGAGTAAACAGAATGCTGCCATCGAAACGTGGATCGTTCAGGCGAAAGCCGCACCGAAATATACGGTTATCCTTGCTGATAACCCTGCAGCAAAACTCCCCCGAGTCTTTCATCGAGGGAATCCAGCAACCCCCGGCGACGAAGTTCCTCGACAGTTCCTTGAGCTCTTTTCAGCCCGTAATCAAACTCCATTTAAGCACGGGAGTGGTCGAGCTGAATTGGCGGAGGCTATTGCCAATGAACATAATCCCCTAACCGCACGCGTAATAGTCAACCGCATCTGGGGATGGCATTTTGGTCAAGGAATAGTGAATACTCCCAGTGATTTCGGAACTCGTTCAGCTCCGCCAAGTCATCCAGAGTTATTGGATTGGCTCGCCCTTAATTTTATTAAGGAAGGGTGGTCATTGAAGCAGCTACACCGAAACATTGTGCTATCAGCTACGTATCAACAAAGTAGCACATCCAAACTAAGCGAAGTTAATTTAAATGAATCATTCGAACGCGATCCAGAAAACCGATACCTTTGGCATTTTAATCCAGAGCGCTTAGACTTTGAATCTTTACGGGATGCCTTACTGCATACTTCCGGTGAATTAAATCGTGAAATTGGCGGGCGCCCCATGGATTTAATGTCACAACCTTACCCTAAAAAGCGTACCCTGTATGGAAAAGTCGATCGCCGATTTCTCCCCAATGTATTTCGAGTCTTTGATTTTCCCAATCCCGACATGCACAGCCCTCAACGTGCCAACACTACAGTCCCCCAACAAGCACTGTTCCTTATGAACAATGACTTTGTGCAAACGCAATCCCGTGCCTTTGCTAAGCGCGCAGTAACGGCTATTGAATCTCCTGATAGTCATCGAGTCGACTGGATGTATCAAGCCGCCTACCAACGCAATGCCACTCCAGAACAACGCATGCAATCCTTACACTTTATCGAGGAGGCAGAAGCCAATACTCCGCCTACACCACCCAAGCCAGAGCCCGTGTATTGGTCCTATGGCTACGGCCGATACGACGAAGAAAAAGGTCAAATGGCCTCGTTTACTCCCCTTCCCCATTTCACTGGTGAAGCCTTCCAAGGCGGCACCAGTTGGCCCGATACAGCATTGGGCTGGGCGCAATTGACAGCCGATGGTGGACACCCTGGAAACGATTTAGACCATGCAGTCATTCGCCGCTGGACAGCTCCTGTCAGTGGTTCGATCAACATTCAGGGCCGCATACAACACGAACCAAGCCTAGGTGATGGAATTCGAGCACGAATTATCAGTAGCCGCCATGGTACCTTAGGACAGTGGATAGTTCATGCCACCGAAGCCGATACACACTTCTATAAACTCACGATCGAAAAAGGAGACACCGTAGATTTTGTGGTCGATATACGCAAAGGACTCAACAGTGATCAATTCCTTTGGGCCCCGGAAATACAGTTAAATTCTGATAAACCCACCCTTTGGAATGCACAAGCTGAATTCCGTGCTCCATATACCGCTCTTCCTGTTCCGCTCAAGCCTTGGGAAAAGTTCGCACAAGTTCTGCTATCATCAAACGAATTCTTATATGTAGATTGATTGGGAGATTCAATGTCACACCACGCATTTAACATAGAAGACCTCATGCAAACACGCCGTAGTTTTTTGCGCAATTGCGGTATGGGCATGGGTGCATTGTCTTTAGGTTCCATGCTAGGTACTGATTCTTCAGCTCAATCAGCGAACCCCACTCACATCCCTCATTTTCCTGGTAAAGCTAAACGCGTCATTCATTTTTTCTGCAACGGTGGCCCTTCCCATGTCGACACCTTTGACCCTAAACCGTTGTTGGAAAAATATGCGGGAAAAATGTTGCCCATGGGCAACCCTAAAACCGAACGTAAAACCGGCGCCGCTTTCCCATCTCCCTTCAAATTTAAAGCCTACGGGGAAAGCGGTATTGAAGTGAGTGAACTCTTTGCAAAAACTGCCGAGCACATCGATGATATTGCCGTCATACGCTCACTCAAAGCCAAAGTTCCCAACCATGAGCCCTCTCTTATGCTCATGAATAGTGGCGACCAAGTCATGAGTCGTCCCAGTGTGGGTTCTTGGATAAATTACGGCTTAGGCAGCGAAAATCAAAATCTACCCGGTTTTGTGGTCATGTGTCCTGGCGGATACCCTGTAAAAGAAGCCGATAACTGGCGCGCAGGCTTTCTTCCTGGAAATTACCAAGGCACCTTCATTGATCCGAAACACCAGACCATCGACAAACTCATCGAAAACATTCGCAATGACAAAACAACACGCCCTGAGCAACGTGCGCAATTAGATTTACTCTTGTCCATGAATCAAGAGCACGCTGCACAACGTGTCCACGATGCGCAACTGGATGCACAAATTCACTCATTTGAACTTGCATACCGGATGCAAATGGCAGCCACCGACGCCTTCGATATTGAGAAAGAACCCGAGTATATTCAGTCATTATATGGTGATGGTGTGCACGCACGACAAACGCTTATTGCCCGACGGTTACTTGAACGCGGTGTACGTTATGTCCAGCTATGGCACGGCGCTGGGCAACCTTGGGACAACCATGCTGACATCAACATCCACGCTAAACTGGCGCGTGAAACCGATCAACCTATTGCAGCTCTCATCACTGATTTAAAACAACGCGGCATGTTTGATGACACCCTCATCCTCTGGGGGGGCGAGTTTGGGCGGACTCCGACTGTAGAATTAGAAGCCTCCGGCAAAGTAACCAAAGGCCGCGATCACAACCCATATGGATTTTCCATGTGGATGGCCGGAGGAGGGATTAAAGGAGGAACCATACACGGTGCCACTGATGAGTTTGGTTTCCAAGCGCAAGAAGATGTCGCCGAAGTGCACGATCTGCATGCAACCATGCTTCACCTACTCGGTTTTGACCACGAACGATTTACGTATCGTTATGCCGGACGCGATTTCCGCCTCACCGATGTCCACGGAAAAGTACTACACGATATCGTTTCATAGATCGCTGAAAACTCACTAAATCTTGGCCATGAAGTCGAGCATTGCCTTTGTTACATCTGCTGGTTGTTCCAATGTTGACAGATGCCCAGCATCGTCAATTTCAACATACTCAGCCCCTTTAATCCTATCTGAAATTCGTTTTGAGCGAACAGGAGGCAATGATTGGTCCTGCTCACCCACAAGTACCAAGGTTGGAACTGAAAGATTATCCAAATGAGTAAGCAAATCATCTCTACCTTTCAACGCTTCAAGCATAATTAAAATTGAAGGCACGTGCACTGAATTGAATTGATCCTTCCAATAGGCCACTAGCTCTTTTTGTTCACGTATTGTAGATGGAGCAAACATCAATTTTGATATTGCCCCCACCATAGAGTTTACTCCCATTAATTTAACCATCAAACCCATGGCTGAGTATTTAAAACATATAAACGCCGTTTCCGGCCCAGCATCAGTATCCAATAGCATCATACCCAGCACACGCTCAGGATACTTTATCGCTGCACGCATCGCGACCATCCCCCCAATGGATAAACCACCCCATACCGCTTTTTCAATTCCTAGATGGTCCATCACTGCAATGACATCATCCACCATATCGTAGAGTGTCATCGACTCGGTGACAGGGCCGGACTCACCATGCCCTCTCGCATCGATATTAATGACTTGATACTGTTCGGCCAACGGAGATACTTGAGGCTCCCACATCCGTGTGGAACATAAAAAACTATGCCCAAGCACAATCGGAATGCCCTCCCCATGCACCTCATAATGTATTTCGATATCACCACTTTTAGATATTGGCATAGTCACTTCCATAAGTTGTATACACGCACTGTAGCTACAGTATCACGAATCACGCAAAAGCTCAATGAATAGAACTTGAACTAACACTGTTTATTTAACGTACTATAGAAGAAACATTCATTGAATCTTTTTTAAGGAAATACATTGCGCGTTTTCATCCTTATCATAGTGTGTAACTTTGTTCTCATCGCTTGCGGAAACCAATATTCCGACACAACGAACTTCACCAATTCGTATACCTCTATCGTGTGTTTTGGCGACAGCTTAACCGCAGGCTATGGAGTTCCCGTCGGCAAAGATTACCCAAGTGAATTAGCCATGCACATTGATGCCCCCATCATCAATGCAGGGAAAAGCGGTGATACTTCTGCTCAAGGGTTAGAGCGCTTCGATAAAGATGTCTATCCCGCCGAAGCACGTATTGTAATTATCTGTTTTGGCGGCAATGATTATCTACAAAAAATATCCAAAGAAAATACCAAGAAAAACATTAGCAAGATTATCAAACAATGCACAGATTCTGGTTCAATGGTCATACTACTACATTGTAAATTTGGATTATTCATGAGTGATCCCTACTTAGAAATACACCGCGAATTGGCTGAAGAGCACAATGTGCTACTCATCGAAGACATGCTCGACGGCATATTGGGAAATCCACAGCGAAGTTCAGACCCTCTTCATCCCAACGAAGAAGGCTACGCTTTGATGGCTGAGCGCGTGGCTAAAGTAGTCAAACCACTACTTGATGCATCAAATGCCGAATCCAGAAAATAGGAAGTCCTTACGATTGACTTAACCAAGAAACGATGTGTTCAGCAATTACTTCCCCTTGATCTTCTTGTAGAAAGTGACCACCGTCTTGAATAGTTGCATGGGGTTGCCCTTGAGCACCTGGCATCAACTTCTGAAATACTTTCTCGCCACCCTTCATAATTGCGTCCTTGTCACTAAATAATGTAAGCACAGGACCCTCCCATTGACGAAGTGCTGCCCATGCTTGTCTATTATTCTCGGACTCCGGGTTATCCGGCGTAATCGGAACCAGCAGCGGAAACACGCGCGCACAAGTTTTAAACTCTTCGCTGGGAAAAGGTGCATCATAGGCCGCTACTACGTCATCTGTCAATTCACTCGCACAACCACCTTGCACAATGCGACCCACTGGAAACTCCGGAACTTGTTGTGAAAACATCAACCAATCTTTGAATGCATCCGAAGCACCGTGATCTCCTGTAGGCAATCCACCGTTCCCCACAATTAATCGTTCAAAATTATCTAGATTTTCGGCGAGTATACTAAGCCCTATCAGACTTCCCCAATCCTGACAAAATAGAATGATGTTGTTAAATTCCAACGACCGCACAAACGCGGTCATGATATTTACATGAAAAGCATATGTATATCGATATGCATCCACTAGCTTATCTGATTTACCAAAACCAATAAGGTCAGGAGCAATACACCGAAAGCCTGCCTCCACCAATCCAGGAATCATTTTTCGATATAAGTAACACCAAGACGGCTCCCCATGCATCAACAGGATGGGTTGTCCATCGCGAGGCCCTTCATCAAGAAAATGCACACGCAGCCCCTGAATTTCAGTATAGTGTGCTTCGAAAGGGAAGTCTGGAAGATTCTCAAAGCAAGCATCGGGTGTTCGCAATACTCCAGATTGAACTTCATTCAAATCACTCATACCATTACCCCTTTCTTTCACTAGTATACAAAGAGTGCATAGTGAAAAACCAATCTCAATTAAGTACAATATTCTTATATTAACCTTTATAGAGATAAGGAAATTCCATGTCCCTTCCCATCCAACGACGTCAATTCTTAAAAACACTTGCTGCGACTTCTATCCCTGCTTTTTTCGCAAGCCCCAGTTGGGCACAAAAAGTGTCCGCCAACGAGCAAATCACGTTGGGCTGTATTGGGCTTGGTGTACACGGCTTTGGCTGGAACATGAATGCTTTTCTGCAAATTCCTCAAGCCCGCATTATCGCTGTATGTGACACTTTTGCTGATCGAACAGAACGCGCGCGCAAAAAAGTAAATGAAACTTATGGCAATGAAGACTGCAAAGCCCATGAAGACTTTAGAGAAATCCTCGCGCGTGACGATATTGACGGTGTAGTCATCTCTACCCCCGATCACTGGCATGTTCTTATGTCCGTACTGGCTGCACGCGCAGGCAAACAAGTCTTTTGTGAAAAACCGACACTGAATATCGAACAAGGACAAATTCTCATAAAGGAGATTGAAAAAGCAGGTGTGGTGTACCAAGGGGGTATCGAAGACCGTCATGTTCAACAATATCACCGATTATCAGAAATCGTCCGCAATGGAGGCATAGGCAAACTTAAGCGCATTCAAGTACTTCTGCCCAAAGGAGAAAATTTTGCCTACGAAGAAGAGGCTCCCATACCCGAAGGATTTAACTATGATATGTGGCTTGGACCAGCTCCCAAGACTCCATACACACCCACCAAAACCGGCAATCAGCAATGGCGCAACATATGGGATTACTCCGGAGGAAAATTGACTGATTGGGGCGCACACCTATTGGATACGGCTCAGGTGGCAATGTTTCAAGAGCATGGCTTCCCACTTGAAGTGGATGGGAAAGGCGTATTCCCCGAACACGCCATGTCCACCACAGCTACCGAGTACCGAATACGCTATCGCTATGCCAATGATGTGGAGATGATTGTTAAATCAGGTGGAACAGGCATTCGATTTGAAGGTACCGATGGGTGGGTACAATGCCCATCTTGGCGCAACAAACTTGAAGCCAGTGCCCCCGACATTTTAGCGGCCACGTATTCTGAACAAGACACCAAAATGTGGACACGCCCCCCAAGTGAACATCAGGATTTCATTAACGGCATACTCAAAGGAACGACACCGGTATACACCCCCACCGATATACATCACCTAAGCACAGCAATGCACTTAGGGAATATTTCTATGCGACTGGATCGAAAAATAAAATGGGATGGAGTCAAACAGCAAGTCATTGGCGACGATGAAGCGAACACGTATTTATCCTGCCCTATACGAAAACCATGGTCATTTGACGCGTAGTCTATTTGGCAGCCAATCGACTTACCATCTTCTTCCATTCCGCGATATTATGTTCCATATTACTGCGCGTATCACCCGGCACTGCATAACATTGTAACCCTATTGGCCCTTCATAGCCCATAGTCAGTATTTTCCTTAATAAACCTTCAACATCAAACGGGCCTTTCCCAAGCGGTTGTATCAGTTTATCCCAACCTCCTTCATGGTCTGCACCGTTTATTGAGACGAGAAACAAATGCGGTTTCGCTGCTGCCAACAATTCATCAAAGCGGGCTTCATTTCCCGCTTTTAATTCATGACACAGATTAAATGTAACACCCACATTATCCATTTTCACTTGCTTCACAACCCTAAGCGCATCTGCGATATCCGCCACAAAAAAACCTGCATGAGGATACAATGCCACCTGAACTCCATGCTTGGCAGCCAAGGCCCCTACCTCACGCACCACAGCCACTGCTTTCGCATCTGATTCTGATTTCCCTTGTACTGTCAACCATATAGTCACCCCAGTACCTTCCAGCAGTTTTATCGCTGCCTTCAAATCCTCGCCAATCGCCGGTTCACGATCAACATAACATGGCACATATATATTGAAAATACGCTCATCAATTGCGCCAAAAGCTTTTAATCGTACATCCAAATCTTCTGTGCCTGAATAGCCAATGCCCGCAAAGCCCAACTCCGATACAACCAACGCTTGTTCCTCCGGAGTCCATTTTCCAGGACCAGCCCCGTTA
>CALLLL010000133.1 GCA_938082445.1 uncultured bacterium | reverse complement strand
CTTGGTTCCTTCTGTGAGTATGGAAGGGATTCATCGCCCTACGGATAAGTTTTCGGGAACGGATGTGGTGATTGAGCAAGGGGTTGATGCGCAGTTTGATTATGCGGTGGCTGAGCCGAGTGCATCGTTAAGCGGGTATATCATGGCATCTCCGGATGAGTATGTTGAAGGCGAGGTATTTTTAACATTGAATACAGTAGGCGATACGGTTACGCGAAGTGTACGAACGGGTCGTGATGGGAAGTATCGATTCACCAACTTATACCCTGGACGGTATCGTTTGGAAGCCATGATTGTTCCTGTGGGTAAGTCGTATGAAAAGTTTGTTCCAACGCAACGGGCGATGGGGATATTGCGCCCCAATGAAGATGAGACTAAAGACATTTTGTTGTATGGATTGCTGATGCTTAACATCAATGTTTCAAATGTGCCTCGGGATCAAAATAGTTTGGCTGTTTTGGTGTTGCCTAAACCGACAAGGCGTGAATTATCGTTAGATGTGATGGGGGATTTATTTAATTATACGTATTCGGAAGCGGAAAATGATCGGTATAACCTATTGTTTGGAGACGCAGGTGTTTCAGGGACTTCTGAGCAGGTCACGGTGAGTTATTGTGGGCCGGGTGAGTATGTCGTGGTGGTGATGTCAGCACGGCGTAAAAATAGTATATATGATCCGGGGGAGTATGAAGGTCCTTTTGGTTTTAGTAATGCGTTAATTATGACGAAAGATGTTGTGTTAAAAGGGTCGCCTAATCTGCCAACGAAACGGGGGCAGCAGATTATAGAAATTGACATGTCTTTTTGATTAGCTTAGTGACCAAGGTGCCCGGTAGGGGCGTGAAAGCATTTTACTGGCTTCGGTGTCGCCGATGATACGTTCACGTTTTGGATCCCATTGAATATCGCGGCCGAGTTTCATGGCGATGTTTCCGAGGTGGGCGATGGTGATGGATCGGTGAGCGGTTTCGATGGGGGCAACGGCTTGTTCGCGTGAGTAGACGCAGTCGATGAAGTTGCGTGCATGGTTACGGCTTTTGTAGAGATGGATTTCGTTTTCTTTGATCTCTGCATCTTTGAGTGTTTCTGGATTGGTTTCGAGACTGCCTCGGTTGCACCAGATGGTGCCTTCACTGCCTTCGAAGGTGACGCCGCCTCGGGCTTTACTGGATACGATCATCTTTACGCCGTTTTTGTATTTACATTCGAAGGCGTAGTCTACGGCAGTGTCATAGATAGGATGATCAGCGTATTTGGCGCGTGCATTGCCAACCCAAACAGGCCCGGTGTCTTCGGTGTCCATGCCCCATTGAGCGATGTCGGGGTGGTGGCCGCCCCAATCGGTGACTTGTCCGCCGGAGTAGTCGTATATCCAGCGCCAGTTAACGTGGGTGCGAGCGGGACTGTAGGGGGCTTCTGGAGCGGGTCCCAGCCAGGTGTTGTAGTCGAATCCTTCGGGGACGGGCGCAGTATCGGTCATGGAGCCCCGCTTGGAGTAGTCCGGTATGCCGCCGGGGAGTCCAATTTTGACGGTGTGTAGGTCGCCGATGTATCCGTTACGGACGAGTTCGCAGGCTTTACGGAATTTTGCGTCTGAGCGTTGTTGCGATCCTGTTTGGAAAATACGCTTTTGCTTTCGCACGGTGTCGCTCATGATACGTCCGTCAGTTACCGTGAGTGAAAGAGGTTTTTCGGCGTAGATGTCTTTGCCTGCGCGTGCGGCTTCGACGACGGGGATGGCGTGCCAGTGATCGGGAAGGGCGAGCATGACGGTGTCGATGTCGTCGCGTTGGAGGACGTCACGGAAGTTTGCGTAGGAATCACAGCCTTTGTAGTTTCCGGAGCGTTTTTGGGCACCGTAGTATTCGTTGACTTCATTTTGGGCGTAATCGCGTCCACCGGGTTTACCGGCCCAATAACCGGATTCGTCGTATTTGCATACGTCGCATACGGCGACAATTTGGACGCGTTTGTCGGAGATGAATCCGCGTAGGTTGTTCATGCCTTGGTTACCGACACCGATGCAGGCCATTGTGATGCGCTCGTTAGGGGAGATGGGGGCTTGGGAGGTGGTGGCGCATCCGCCTAGAGTTAGGGCGCCACTGGAGAGGGCGGCGGATTGGAGGAATGAGCGGCGGGTGATGTTTTTGGATGATGGCATTGGTGTACTCCTGATTTAAATATCGATAATTAAGATATCTTAACATAAGCGGTGAGCATAAAAAATCCCCTGAGTCTCATTCGAGGCTCAGGGGATTGGATGTTTCGCTTATTGGTTTAAAAGAAGATTACTTCTTTTTTGCTTTCTTGGCAGCTTTCTTTTTAGCGGCGGCCTTTTTCTTTGGCTTGGCTTTAGTAGCTGCTTTTCGTGGGGTCTCAATCGCGGCTTGTGCAGCAGCCAAACGTGCGATTGGTACACGGAATGGGCTACAGCTTACGTAGTTGAGGCCTGTGCGGTGGCAGAATTTGACGGATTCAGGGTCACCGCCGTGCTCACCACAGATACCGATTTTGAGTTCGGATTTGGTTTTGCGCCCGTTCTTCACGCCCAGCTCAACGAGTTGCCCGATGCCGCCTTGATCCAGTGTTTGGAAGGGGTCAGCAGGGAGGATGCCTTTGGAGACATACTCGGGAAGGAAAGAACCTACGTCATCGCGGGAGTATCCGAAGCCCATTTGCGTAAGGTCGTTTGTACCGAAGCTGAAGAATTCTGCGTGCTCAGCAATTTTATCGGCTACGAAACATGCGCGTGGAATTTCGATCATGGTACCCACGGTGTAGTTTACTTTTACTTTTTTGGCTTTTTGAATCTCTTCGGCTACGCGGTGGATGATAGCGGCTTGGTTTTCAAGCTCGTTTTCGTGTCCAACCAAAGGCACCATGAGTTCAGGAGAAACCTTGATTTTCTTTTTCGTGAGATCCGCAGCGGCTTCAATGATGGCGCGTGCTTGCATCTCGGTGATTTCTGGGTAAGCAATTCCCAAACGGCAACCGCGGTGTCCGAGCATGGGGTTGAGTTCGTGCAATTGGCCCATGCGTTTTTTGATGTCCGCAGGCTTCACTTTAAGTTGCTTAGCCAATTCTTTGATTTGCTTCTCATCCAGTTCCAGGAACTCGTGCAATGGTGGATCGAGTAAACGAATGGTTACTGGTTTTCCAGCCATGGCTTTGAAGATGCCTGTGAAGTCTTTCTTTTGGAAAGGCAACAGTTTCATCACTGCTTTACGACGCTCTTCGAGGGTTTCGGAGAGGATCATGTGGCGGATATGGATGATACGTTCTGGTTCGAAGAACATGTGCTCGGTACGGGCGAGTCCGATACCTTCAGCACCGAATGCAATAGCTTGTTTTGCATCGGCTGGGCTTTCAGCATTGGTACGCACGTTGATTTGACGGGTAGCATCGGCCCAAGTCATGAGCTTTTTGTAGTCTTTGTTTTTTTCGGGTTGTGCAGGTTGTACAGCGAGTTGATCTTTGTACAGGATTCCTGCGGAACCGTTCATGGACAACCAAGCACCTTCTTTGTAGGTTTTGCCGCCTACGGTGAATTGCTTTTTCTTGGCGTCGATGTGAAGTTCGCCACAGCCTACGATACAGCATTTACCCCAACCGCGTGCTACGAGGGCTGCGTGGGAGGTCATGCCGCCTTTGGCGGTGAGGATACCTTCGGAACAGTGCATACCGTTCACATCTTCAGGAGATGTTTCGTTACGCACGAGGATGACTTTTTCGCCTTTGGCAGCCCATTCGGCAGCGGCTTCAGAGGTGAATACTGCGCGACCAACACCGGCACCAGGACCCGCAGGGAGACCTTTGGCCAGTACTTTAGCTTTTTTCTCACCGGCAGCAGTGAGCATTGGGTGAAGCAGTTCGTTCAACTGCTCAGGGTCTACGCGCATGAGCGCTTCTTCTTTGCTGATGAGTTTGGACTCAGCCATTTCAACAGCCATGCGGATTGCTGCACCACCTGTACGTTTACCGGTACGGGTTTGAAGCATCCATAATTCACCGTCTTCTACGGTGAACTCGACGTCTTGCATGTCTTTGTAGTGTTTCTCAAGCTTCACGCGAATGTTGTAAAGCTGCTTGTAGGTCTTGGGGTAAAGTTCTTGCATAGACTTAGACTTCTTTGTACCGGAAGTCTTGGACTCTTTATTCAAAGGAAGGGGAGTACGGATACCGGCTACTACGTCTTCGCCTTGAGCATTGATGAGCCATTCGCCGTAGAAGTAGTCTTCACCAGTTGCAGGGTTACGGGTAAATGCTACACCGGTCGCTGAAGTGTCGCCCATATTACCGAATACCATGGCTTGTACGTTTACTGCTGTACCCCATTCGTGAGGGATGCCTTCGATTTCACGGTAAGCGATGGCGCGAGGTCCGTTCCAGGAAGCAAATACGGCTTTGATACCGCCCCAAAGTTGCTTGTCAGCGTTATCCGGGAATGCTTTACCCATTTTCGCTTTAACAATTTTCTTGAATTCTACGGATATGGCTTTGAGGTCTTCTGCACTCAAGTCAGCATCTTCAGTCACGCCGCGTTTTTCTTTCAGCGCATCGAATACATGCTCAAGTGTTACACGGATGGATTCGCCGTCTTTCGGCTCGATGCCTTCAGCTTTTTCCATAACTACGTCAGCGTACATCGTAATCAAACGACGGTATGCATCGTATACGAATCGCTCGTCACCGGATTTGGCGATGAGGCCGGGGATGGTTTTGCTGGTGAGACCAACGTTGAGAACGGTGTCCATCATACCGGGCATGGAGTCACGTGCACCAGAGCGGATAGAAAGCAGAAGGGGGTTTTCGGTACAACCGAATTTTTTACCCATTGCTTTTTCAACTTTTTTAAGGGATTTAGTGGCTTCATCAACCAGTGCTTTGGATACTTTACGACCGTTGTCGTAGTATGCGATACACATGTCGGTTGTGATGGTGTAACCGGCAGGAACGGGAACACCGATGCTGGACATGTCGGCGAGGTTTGCACCTTTACCGCCGAGCGTGTTTCTCATTTTGGCATTACCTTCTGCCTTACCACCGCCAAAAAAATAGACGTTTTTCTTTGCCATGTTAGTACTCTCCTTTAAAAGAATTCATGGTATGGGTGAATCGCCTGACGGCACACTACGGCCTATCAAATAAGAAGACGACTCGGGAAGAAAGAAGTATACTAAATTTCGGGCAATTCGTACAAGATTCTCGTATGTTGGCGATAGTTTACCGAATGATTGTTCGGTTATTGGTAATAACGGAATACGGTTTCTGGTGTTATTGGGGGAGATTGGGGTCTCGATAGCCGTGGGGATCGATCAAGACTTGAGTGTATCCAAGGGCGAGAATGGCTTGGGTGATGGTGTTGTGTAGGTCTCGGTCATCGAAGCGGGAGAGTTCTTCAGGAGCGACTTCAATTCGGCAGTGGTCTTCGTGGTGTCGGGCGCGGTATTGGTGGAAGCCGTGTGATTTAAGGAGCTCTTCGGCGGCTTCGACTTGGGCGAGTGCATCGAGAGTAACGCGGGTGCCTTTGGGGAAGCGGGAGGATAAACAGGCGAAGGCGGCTTTGGCATGGGTGGGGAGATTGCGTTGTTGGCTGAGGTGACGAATTTCGATTTTACCGAGTTTGGTTTCTTGGAGGGGGGCCACAATTTCGTATTCATTGGCGGCTAGAGTGCCGAGGCGTGTGGGATCGAATGCATCGTCGGCCATAGCGCCGTAGGCGAGTACTTTAACCTGGTGGGTGTCGGCATACTCTTTCATTTTGCGGAAGAGTGCGGACCGACAAAAGTAGCAACGCTTGCCGTCGTTTTTTAAGTATTCTTCATTTTCGAATTCATCTGTTTCGATAATGAGTAAATTCCAACCTTGGTCTTGGGCGAAATGGGTGGCTTCTTTGAGTTCCGAACGTGGGAGACTGGGGGAGTCGGCGAGGATGAGTTGGCACTTGTCACCGAGGGCTTCATGAGCAACAGCTGCAAGATAGGTGGAGTCAACGCCGCCGGAGTAGGCGATGGCAACGGAGGGGTAGGCTTTGAGGATTTCTTTTAGGTGGAGTTCTTTTTTTTCGGCTAGGGATTTGTCGAGTATGGTGGTTGGTATGTTGAATATATCGGTGGACATGATTTGGCGTTGTTGAAAATCAACTAAACTCCACTTGTAGATTTTTGACCATGCCCATGGAATCATTTAGGCCCATGGCGGTGCCAATCCACTTTAAATGATTCAGACTGGCTGAGGGAACGGCTATACCGTCTTCGCAAAGAACACATACTAGCATTTCGAAAGCGTCTTTGAAATTTTCGTCATCGACGCAGGCTTGGATGTCTTTGGCATCAGAAGTGGGCAGGGCTTTGCGTAAGGACCAAAGGACGTCCATCATTTTGTCTTTTACGTTTTTGTAAAATTGTGGGTCGTCTTGGTTCATACTGGCAGGACCGTAGATTCGATGAGTGAGCCCATGACAAAGTCGCCCTGAATTTCTTCTAGGCGTACAGGGTGGACGGTATTTTTGAGTTCACTGTTGGAGGGAACGCTGACGCGGATATAGTGTTCAGTATAACCGCTCCAGAGGCCTTGTTCTTCGGATTCAAAGAGGACTTCGACGGTTTGCCCGAGATAGCGTTGTTGGAACTCATTGAGTTTTTGGCTGCTGATGCGGCGGATGATGGCACTACGCCGATTTTTTTCAGTGCCATCAACTTTTTCGGGAATGCGTAAGGCGGCGGTGCCATCGCGTTCGGAGTATTTAAAGACGTGCGAATAGGTGAGCGGAGAATTGAGGAGCAGGTCGCAGGTGTCTTCGAAGTCTGCTTCGCTTTCGCCGGGGGAGCCGACCATGATGTCGGTACCGATGCAGATGTTGGGCACAGTGTCGTGGGCGTGTTGAATGAAGTCGATGAATTCTTGGCGGGTGTAAAGGCGCCGCATGATGGTCAGAACATTGTCGGAACCGGATTGTAGTGGGATGTGCAAATAAGGAACGAGAGCGTGATTGGGATCGTTCATGCGATCGAATAGGCCCTCTTCGATGGTGGTGGGTTCGATGGAGCTGATGCGAATACGCTTGAGGCCTTCGATTTCATTGAGGTGATCGACGATATCGAGGACGGTTTGGTCTTCGTATGTATAGGTGCCGATATTGACGCCTGTGATGACGAGTTCCAAAGCCCCGCGTTCAACGAGTTGGCGTGCTTCTTCAAAGAGGTTATCCATGGCACGACTGCGTGAGCGGCCGCGCGCGAATGGGATGATGCAGAAGGAGCACATGAAATCGCAGCCATCTTGAATTTTAAGATTAGCTCGACGAGTGAAGGCGGCGGTGCCGACGGTATCGATGGTGAAGTCATCGCGGATCATTTGATCGCGCACGACAAGAGGTGTTTCATTTTTGCCTTCTTTTATATACGAAAGGACATTCATTTTTTCTTGGTTACCCACAATGAGGTCGACACCGGGAATTTCGCATAGGGTCTTGGCGCCCATTTGTGAGTAGCAGCCAATGACAGCCATGTAGGAATCGGGGTTGTCGCGTAGGAACCCTCGGATGGCTTTGCGGGATTTGGAGTCTGCGTCGTTGGTGACAGTACAGGTATTGACGATGGCTAAATCGGCTGATTCCCCGTAGGGCACGATTTCGTAGCCTTCGGCCTGCAATTGCTCTTGCAGAATGAGGGTTTCTGATTGGTTCAAGCGGCAGCCGAGGGTATGCAGGGATGCTCGTTTGGGTATGTTTTGGGTATTTTCTTGACTCACAGGGTATTTCTCCGATTGAGGGGGTATTATACGGTGAAAAGGGCCATGATTGCGAGTTGGTGTTTGGCTTGGGGTATTCATTACTAAATAAACGTTGAAT
>CALLLL010000132.1 GCA_938082445.1 uncultured bacterium | reverse complement strand
GATCAAATCCGTAAACGATTGGCGAGTCCGCCCAATGTGGAGGATAACTGGATAAAACCAGTGGCGTTATGGTCTGGAATTGTCCATACCGATACAGAAGGAAATGCAACTGTACCTTTTGACATACCGGATACATTTAATGGTGAACTGCGATTGGTAGCGGTGGCAGTAACGGCAAAGGCTTCGGGGGCGCAGGTGACTTCATTTAAATCGTCTTTGCCGTATATCGTCAAATACAATATCCCGCGCTTCACCCGTTCGGGTGACCATTTCACTGCAAGCTTGAATCTATTTAATCGCACCGAAGATGCGTGTACCGCGGTAGTGCGTTGGAGGGCGACTAAAGGCATCATTAAAGGGCAAGGAAAAACTCACGTTGAGCTCCCTGCAATGGGGGAGGGCCTGCACACAATGGACTTTGAAAGTACCAATACAACAGGTGCCGAAACGATACAGTGGGATATAGATATTCTTGATCAAGGCTCTCAGGTAATTGAAACATTAAAAGTGTCCGCTCAATTACCGGTTCGACCATCGACAGCATTCCAAAGCCACCATGAATTGCTCATACTTAATCCGGGGAAAGAGGTGACTATTAAAAATGCCTTGTTCCAGGAAAATGAACTTGCAGCGAGTACTTTGGAGATAAGCGCCTTACCCACCATGCAACTGAAGAATCCGCTTCGTTACATTTATACCTATCCCTATGGGTGTGTCGAGCAAACGACCTCCAGAGTTTTGCCTATGTACATGCTTCAACATATGCTGTTGGAAGATACAAATTTTGGTTACGATAGACAGTTTGTTCAGCACCGAGTCGAGCAGGCGGTTGAACGGTTATTTAGTATGCAAACATCGAATGGTGGGTTGGCCTATTGGCCAGGAGGACATAGGCCTTATGCCTATTCATCTGCTTACGCAGGACATTTTTTAACTTTGGCGTATTTGGATCCTGAAATCGAAGTGCCTGAATTAAGCTATAAGCGATTGCTTGGCTACTTGCGTCAAGTGGCCAATGACTCATCCCATAAACATGCGCATGGAAAGCTTACACGCGCTTATGCAACATTCGTTTTGGCTTTAAGTGGGGATACCAAAATCATCGAGCAGATAGATCGCTTTGATCATGTCGAAATGCCTCTGACAGCAAGGTATTATTTGGCTTGGGCCAAAACATTGTCTGGTGCCAGCAAGGAAAAGATTGAAGCTTATCTTCAAGATGCCCCCATCATGGATAATGGAGATACGTATTATCGAAATTCTTTTGCGTCTAAACAGCGTGATCACTCCATTGAGCTCATGATGCGACTCAATGTCGATGCTGATGACCCGGAGATACATAAAATAGCATCGTCATTGTTGCGCCAATTGGATAAAGGTTCACAATTTAATACCCATCAAACAGCCTTCATTAGCTCAGCGTTGGGGCAGTACATGAATCAGTTTACAAGCGATAGTTCAAAAGCCAATCTGCAAATATACACGGAAAATGAATCCAGCTCTCTTTCAGGCGCGGTGACTAAAAAGCTGCATCACGAAGGTGCTGGAGCACGGTTTCTTCTGAAAAATACTGGTGAAGCGCCCATTTTCATCAATCATACTTCTCAAGGGATTCCGTTGAATCCATCGACAAAGGCAATAAGTGAAGGAATCAAAATCACACGCTACATTGATGGTCCTGTAAAGGTGTTTAGGCACGGTGAAACCTATCCTGTGAAATTGACTTTTGAGTTGGATGAAGACATCGACTATCTTGTGTTGGCTGACTTATTGCCTGCGGGATTTGAAATCGAAAATACACGACTTGATGAAAATGCATTGATGGCCGCGAAGGGTACAAAGTCAATTCAAGTACGGCCAAATTTTATGGCGATTCGAGACGATCGTTTGGTGTTGTCATACAACCGATTGGCAAAGGGGCGTCATACCTTTGAATATGCCATTCGCGCCGTGACACCGGGGTCATTTCAATACCCTGCCGCACATGCCGAAGCCATGTACAACGCTGCTCTGCGAGGATCGACCGCTTCAGATTCGATTGAGGTGACTAAGCCATGAAAATAAAATCAATCCCGAAGGCTCTTTGGTCTAGGCTGCGTCACACTCCTCGACGTCTTAAGATACTGATGTTCATGACTTTTGTTCTATGGTTTGGGTGGAGTGTATTAATACATGTTCCAATCGATAAAGAACACTACCTACAACAACCCGATTCCCCTCAACTGTTGGATCGCAATGGAGAGCCTCTCTATAAATTTTTGAACAAAGATGAAAATTGGGCTTTCGTGATTCCCTTAAATGAAATGAGTCCATTGGTTATCAATGCCACTATGGCCTATGAAGATCAGCGATTTCGTAAACATGGCGGTGTAGATTGTTTTGCTATAATCCGCGCATCCCTACAAAATGCTCGTAAAGGCGAAATTGTTTCAGGTGCATCTACCTTAACCATGCAACTTGTAAAGATGCGTGATGGAAGCCAACGAACCCTAAAATCCAAAATCTTGCAGGCCTGGCGGGCGTTACGTCTCGAAAACGCAGCAACTAAAGATGAAATACTGGAAGCATATCTAAATATTGCGCCTTATGGTGGGAACATTGTGGGGATTGAATCTGCGTCACGGCGCTATTTTGGAAAACCCGCACAAGAACTCACCTTAGCCGAAGCTGCTACTTTGGCAGGAATTCCGCAAGCACCAGCATATTACCATCCTATACGGCATCCCGAAGCATCGAAAGCCAAGCGGAATAAAGTGCTGCGGCGTATGTTGGACAGTAAGTATATTAGCCAAGAGTTGTATGATGCAGCTGTCAATCAAGAATTAAATGCTCAGCGTTATACATTTTTGCAGGAAGCGCCTCATTTAGCGTTGGCCTTAAAAAAGGAAATTAACAAAAAGCACACGGTTCATCTACAATTGGATGCCTCGTTGCAGGCGCAATTACAACAAAAGGTAAAGGCCTATGTCGACACATTTGGGAGTGATGTGACCAATGCTGCAGTGATGGTGGTGGATGTGCAGAATGTAGAAGTGATTGCACGCATCGGTTCAGGCGATTTTTACCATACCGTCGGTGGTGGGCAAGTGGATTTATGTAGTCGACCGCGCTCACCCGGTTCGGCTCTTAAGCCTTTTGTATATGCGCTGGCGTTTGAGCAAGGGAAGCTATACCCAAGTGAATTGTTGTTAGACGATACCGTGGACTATGGTCGATACCGCCCGAAAAATTTCGATGCTGAAACCTCTGGACGGATTTCGGCGACCAATGCTCTGCGCGAGTCTTTAAATATTCCTGCTGTTACCATTTTAGAACGTATACAGACTCAGTCGCTGTGGTCACTGATGAAGCGGCTCAACTTTTCTACCGTGCATCATGGGCCCGACTATTACGGATTGGGGATGGCTTTGGGGAATTGTGAAGTCCGTCTAGATGAATTGTGCGCTGCGTATACCATGCTTGCCAATGACGGTCTGTATAGGCCTCTACGTGTGCGCAAAGACCAAGCAAGTGTTAAGCCCAAGAGACTATTGGAGAAAGATACCGTTTGGATCGTTGAGCAACTTTTAAAGCAGCATTTTCCACAAGATGACTTGGCAAATTTGGTTAGCAAGCACTTGGAATCCCCTGTGGTCGCATGGAAAACGGGCACGTCGGCGGGGTATCGGGATGCTTGGGCAGTTGGCTACACGGATGAATATGTTGTAGGGGTTTGGTTGGGAAACAACGATGGCCGAGGCAGTACGCGATTAGTCGGTGCCCGTGCAGCCTTACCTTTGCTCGAATCAATCATAGAACAGCTACCTAGAAAAGCATCGATAGCATCGGAGTCTTATGTGCCTGAACTGCAAACAGTAAAATTATGTCCTGCAAGCGGCCTACCCAAATCCGTCGCATGTCCAAAAGAACACTCTACGCGCTTGCCCAAAAGTTTATCGCTTCATCGAAGCTGCAAGGTTCATCGCTTGAATCACAGTACGCAACAACTTTCTACGCACTGGCCAGGAACAGCGGATGCTTGGGATTTAGCCAAAATCCCTTTAACGTCTACTTCACGTCGCGAGGCGGTAGCCCTTCGGATTCAATCTCCGGTCGATAAATCAGAGTATGTTATGACGGGTGTAGACAATGGAGACAAAATCCAATTGCGCTCATCCCTTGATCAGCATACTACTGTGCATTGGTATCAAAACGATCGTTATCTCGGGCATACGGCTTCAGGGAAACCACTTTTGATTAGTCTAGCGCCTGGAAAGCATAGCCTCAGTTGTTGGACCGCGCATTCCGGATTACAAAAACTCAGTTACAGTGTAGTGCACTAGCGGTCTACTTGAAGTAATACTCTAGCAATTCCTGTGGGGTGCCTGGGAAATCGGCATACTGTAAATCACCCGCATAATGTTGCTCCCCTCCAGTGTAATAGACAATGGTCTTACCATTCCAATAGCAAATTTCCGCATCCGAAGCATTCTTCTCGCGCAACTCAGCGGGGCGTAGAGGATGCACTTTATTTTCTGGTTGGAAAGTCACAAAAGGTCGTTTCACATCGGCGTCGTTCCATTTGATCAAGTCTTTCGAACGCGCTACCCGTGTTTCATAATGGCCTTTACCCAGTGACTGTAAATACAGGGTGTAATACCAGTCCCCTTCGAAATACAGCGCTGGACCACCCACATATTTATCCACACCATAAAGCGCATCAGGGACTCGAGTCCACTCCGTCAAATTGTCCGATGTGAAATATTTAAAGGTAAACGCAGGCCATTTAGGTTCATTTGTTTCTATAAGCAACACAAATGAATCACGTCCCTTACACACCGATACATTAAAGAATTTTTCATTCGGTTGCGCCTTCAGCACCACTTGCGGTTTCGTCCAGTTTTTTAAGTCAGTGGATGACGTCATCACGATTTCTGTAATGTTCCATTTTTTCTCTGTACCCCAATTTCCTGCAAAGACATAGGCGGTACCTTCATGCACATAAGTCATCGCCAACCCATGCCCAATCAAGGGCGTTGATACAATGCGATCCGCGGCCATATCTCTAATGCGCACTTCATCTTTTGTAAAATGAGAGCCATCCTCATCCTTCGGATTTTCCCATTGCTTCTGCCAACTCTCCATTAGATACAACTTTTCCTTAAACACAAACGGCGTCACTTCTACCAAGGGTGATTCCAGTTTTGCCCAATTTTGGAGCGGGTGTTTCCAATTGCTTTCCCCTCGATTTTTAATGACTGAACCTACTTCGACATTCTGTAAATCAGCCAACTGTAGGCGTAATGAGTATCCCGTCTCAGTTTCTGTTCGCACGGGAATGTCTCTTGATATGGCCCCTTCTCGATTAGGTATTTCTACATTATCTGAAGAATAGTAGTAGTTATGCATGCGGGACAGCTTCGGCGTAAACCTCAGAGAATCCTCTCCCGTTATGCGGTAGTGTTTATCCCAATAGGGCTCTGCGTTTGCACCACCTCCAACTTCCACATTCTGTAGATCCGCATAAGCAGACAAAGATACTAAAAGAGCGCTTGCGCAAATAGATATGTGTTTAAAAATTTGTTTTGACATTGTATATTCCCAAGTTATTCCAATTAGAGTATGTAGTATTACCCATTTACAGTTGCTTTGCAAGAGCTCTTGTTTAATAAGCCGAAAAACTTTTTATACGAGGCTCCAATGTGTGTTCAGTGATATGCAATCGCAACGATTTCGCATTTTCTACATTCACTGTATGAATTCGTTTGCGCCCAATGGTTTTACCTTCACCAATGTTCATCCACTTCCCATTTACCTTGGCTTCTATTGTGTACGCATCAATGTGCTGTCCAAACTGCAGGTCTTCCTCAATTACGATATCGTTTATTGCTGTCGGCTTTTTGAAAACCAACACCAATTGATTGTTTGCTGTACCAACTTCTGTGCTCGACACCCATCCTTTACGTTTTGCAAAGCGCTTTTTTAAATCTTTCCCAAATGTTTTCAGCATTTTCAATTCGGCTTCAGGAATAAGTCCGTCTGTATCCGGTGTCATATTGACCAATAGGTTGGCACCCAAAGCCACCGATGAATCATAGGCCTCCATCATGCGCTCAGGTGACTTTAAGGTTTTATCCGTATCCGGCGACCAAAACCAGTGTTGTCGTGTGTGAATATTGGCCTCCGGTACAAACCAACCCTGAGAATATTCGGGTAACCAATTGGCACGACCCGTTCCCTGAGCCACGACATTGTTTAATGGATAGGGGGCTTTGCCTTGTTCACTTCCGGCCCAACGTACATCGGGCCATCCGCCCCCCATGACTACGGCATTCGGTTGCATTCTACGGACTGCATCGCGAATGCGATCCACGTATTTCCCGTTTATGGGCTTCGCTGAAGCATCCATCACATCCGGGTCAAAGGGATTAAAGGCTCCATCAAACCAAATTACTTCTAGCTCGCCGTAATTGGTTAATAACTCTGTCAACTGCTGCATGAAAATAGGAAAATACTTTTCTGGATCGCCAATCATCTTGCGCTTGCCCAATGGATCGGGTGTGCTTTTGCACCCGTGATAAGCATCGCCTGAGCTCAGGTACAAACCGGGGGAGAGGCCATGCTTGCGTGCCGAATCTACGAATTCGCGAACCACATCGCCTTTCCCGTTTTTCCAAGCAGAACTCTCGACCGAAAAATCTGAGGTTTCCGTAGGCCACAAGCAATATCCATTGTGATGTTTCGCGGTCAGAACAATATGCTTCGCGCCAATGGCCTTCGCTGCTCGCATCCATTGATCCGTATTTAATTTCACAGGGTTAAATAAATCAGGTGCTGGAACCGTTAAATAGTCACCACCTCCATTATTGAGGTAGGCGGCTGGTCCATAATGTACAAATGCACCCAACTGATTATTTTGATAACGCAGCTGATTCTTGGTCGGAAGAATATTCGTGGACTCACCGGCCTGAGCACGTCCCGTGTGTAGACTGATAATGAGCGCTAGCAGAAAGAATCGTATGACTTGTTTTAGCATAAAAACCTCGTGTTGAATAGTGAAAGCGGACTATAGTTTACCAACTATTATTGCTAAATAATAATAAGTTAAGGGGTATTCAATGATTTGTTGTTAATATATGAATCACATCCCTGAGATGCTATACTGGAAAATCCAATATTAAGGTAGGTGAAGGAAAAGCATTATGAAGCTGTATATAAGTGTATTGGCCACTATTGCTACTGGGCTAATATCCGTATCCACGTGGGCCGAAGACCCTATATCGTATTCACGGGACATTAAGAAGATTTTGTCCAACAATTGTTTTGAATGCCATGGACCCGATAGCCAAGCCCGTAAGAAAACACCGCGTTTGGATGTCGCTGAAGGGGCCTATGCGAAAACAACCGGCGGAATAACGCCGATCGTTCCAGGTAATCCTGAAGCCAGTGAAATCATCAAATTAATAACCTCCGATGATCCCGATCTCATGATGCCCCCAGCCGATTCTGGAAAACAGCTCACAGAAAAAGAAATCGAACTCATCCGTCAATGGGTCAAAGAAGGTGCTCAATATGAAGCGCATTGGTCCTATGTTGCTCCTAAGCAAGCTACACTACCCTCCGTGTCAGATAAAGGGTGGGTATCCAATCCCATCGATCAATTTATTCTGGCACGATTGGAACAAGAAAAACTGACCCCATCTGTTGAAGCCGATCGCCGTACGTTAATTCGACGCGTTTCATTGGACCTCATAGGGATTCCACCTACACCTGAAGAAATTGATGCATTTGTAAATGATAAGCGCTCTGGTGCCTATGCGCGCGTTGTAGAACGATTGCTGAATTCGCCTGCCTACGGTGAACGCTGGGCGGGTATGTGGCTTGATTTGGCCCGCTATGCCGATACCAAAGGGTATGAAGCCGATCGCGCGCGGGTTATTTGGAAATACCGCGACTGGGTTATCAAAGCGTTAAATGACGACATGCCCTACACGCAATTCACCATCGAGCAACTCGCTGGTGATCTACTGGAAAATCCCACCGAAGATCAAATTACTGCGACCGCGTTTCATCGCAATACCATGAATAATGACGAAGGCGGTACTGATGCTGAAGAATTCCGTACAGCTGCTGTGTTGGATCGGGTCATTACGACCATGCAAGTGTGGATGGGTACTACCATGATGTGCGCCCAGTGTCATGACCATAAATATGACCCCATATCAACCAAAGAATTCTATCGCTTCTACGATTACTTTAATCAAACCGAAGACAATGATAACAACGATGAATCGCCCACTTACTGGCATGCTACGCAAGAGCAAAAAGATCAAATTGCAAAGTTCCAAAAAGTAGTTAATGCCTCGAATAATATCATTAAAAAAGTTGATGAAAGCTTAAAGACTGCTAAAGAAGAAAAAGTTGCATTAAACAAAGAGAAGCAGGCAGCGGTCAAACGTCGTGATTTTGTGAAACCACAGCTCGATAAGATCATGGCATCCACGGTTAGAACACCTGTTATGGTCGAATTGCCTGATGATAAAAAACGTACTTCGCACATCCTCATACGCGGAAGTTTCTTAGCTCCTGGTGAAGTGGTTACCACTGGAACACCAGAAGTGTTCCATCCTTTTCCTGAAGACGCACCCCAAAACCGACTTGGAGTTGCGCAATGGCTCATGTCCGAAGATAACCCTCTCGTAGCCCGGGTGACGGTTAACCGTTATTGGGAACAATTCTTTGGTGCAGGTTTGGTGGGGACCAGTGAAGAATTCGGTGCCCAAGGTGACCTCCCCACGCATCCAGAATTGCTCGATTGGATGGCGGTGGATTTCATGAAGCAAGGCTGGAGTTTCAAAGACCTCTGTCGCACCATGGTTATGTCGTCCACCTATCGGCAGGCATCCAATGTGTCTCCCGAATTGCTCGAGAAAGATCCTGCCAATGAACTCTATGCACGAGGGCCCCGTTTCCGTCTCGGTGCTGAGCAAGTAAGGGACCAAGCTTTGGCTGTCAGCGGATTGCTTTCCAAAAAAATGTACGGTCCATCCGTGAAACCTTTTCAACCCGAAGGTGTATGGAAAATTGTCTACAACGGTGATCAATGGACTAAAAGCGAAGGCGAAGATGCACACCGTCGCGCACTGTATACGTTTATCCGACGTACTACACCCTATCCATCGATGCTCACCTTTGATGCCACCTCCCGTGAAGTCTGCACGATTCGTCGTATTCGAACCAACACCCCTCTACAGGCTCTTGTGACACTCAACGATCCAGTATATGTAGAAGCGGCCCAAGCCATGGCCCGCCGAATTCTAAAAGAATCTTCTGAAAGTACATTGGATGCACGGATTCAGTTTGCCATGAACCTCGCCTTGGGCCGTATTGGTTCAGAACCTGAAATCGATTACATGAGTCATTTATATGCGCAAGCGCTTGATACTTATAAGGCCGATGCCGACAAGGCAGTAGCCCTCTCCAGCTCATGGGTTGGACCTGTGCCCGAAGGCTTGCATGCCGATGAGCTTGCAGCGTGGACTGTGGTATGCAATGCACTGATGAATGTAGATGAATTTTTGACTAAACGATAGGATACGTATCATGAAAGATTTTAATTTAGAACCCGATATGGAGCACATGCGCGATATGACGCGCCGGCATTTCCTTCGTACTTCCGGTTCAGGAATCGGGGCTGCAGCTCTCGCCATGATGATGGGCCAATCCGACAATGCGCAAGCTGCAGACGATCCTTTGTCTTCTGTCACGCATTTCGCTCCCAAGGCCAAACGCATCATTTATCTGCACATGGCCGGTTCGCCACCACAACAAGAACTCTTCGATTATAAGCCTGAGCTCATCAAATGGAATGGCAAGCCTTGTCCTGATGAACTCTTCAAAAAAGAGCGCTTTGCCTTCATCAAAGGCCACCCTAAAATTCTCGGTACCCCGTATAAATTTGATCAGCACGGCCCAGACGGTACATGGATCTCCGAATTGCTCCCCGGCCTTGCTTCTATGGCAGGCGACATTACGGTTGTACGCTCCATGTTTACGCCTCAGTTTAATCATGCCCCTTCGCAACTTTTACTCTACACCGGCTCAGCCTTCCCTGGACGCCCCGCCATGGGCTCTTGGCTTACCTACGGTCTCGGTTCTGAAAATCAAAACCTTCCCGGTTTCGTCGTGCTGGTTTCGGGCAATACCCCTTCTGCAGGCAAAAGTGTGTGGGGGAGTGGTTTCCTGCCTTCAGTACACCAAGGTGTTCAATGCCGCACGACCGGCGATCCCGTTCTATACCTGTCGAACCCAAAGGGCATGGACCGCAGCATGCGCCGTAAAACACTCGATGCCATCGCGCAAATGAATGAACTTAAGGCACAGGAAGACGGTGATCCTGAAATTCATACACGTATCTCCCAATATGAACTCGCCTACCGCATGCAAATGTCAGTACCGGAAGTGATGGACATCGCTAAGGAGCCCGAATCGGTTCGTGAGGCGTATGGCGCTGAACCGGGTAAAGGATCCTTCGCCAACAACTGCCTCCTCGCTCGACGCCTTGTTGAAAAGGGTGTACGCAGTGTCCAACTTTTTGACTGGGGATGGGATGCCCACGGTACCGGGCCTACTGACGATATCGTCACGCAGTTGCCTAAAAAATGTAAAGAAACCGACAAGCCCATCACCGCGCTTCTACGCGATCTCAAGCAACGCGGCCTACTCGATGAAACACTCGTGGTCTGGACGGGTGAGTTTGGCCGTACTGCTATGAACGAAGAGCGAAACGGCTCTAAATTCCTCGGCCGCGATCATCACCCCGGCGCGTACTCCATGTGGTGTGCTGGCGGCGGTATAAAACAAGGCGGAAACGTCGGCGCTACCGACGACTTCGGCTACGCGATCACTGAAACGCCTGTACACGTTCACGATTTGCAAGCCACCCTGTTGCACTGCCTTGGTATCAACCATAAAAAACTCACCTACCGATTCCAAGGCCGTGACTATCGCCTAACCGATGTCCATGGCAATGTCATCCCCGAGATGCTTGCTTAGGTAAATTCGGTATTCAAAATGAAAACGGGGCGGACTCTTATGAGTCCGCCCCGTTGTTTTTGTACTCTGTTATTGCGAATCTATGGCAAGCGCATGAACAAGGCTTCGCCTTTTTCCATCGGTTTATCCGCAACGAAAATATTCGCTAAGTTTTCGGCCGTTTGAGGCAAGAAGGGTACCAAGTAATGCCCAATCAAGCGCAGGCCTGCGATCATCTCATCGAGGAACGCCGCCACTTCATCGTGCCTATCTTCCTTCGCCAGAACCCAAGGTTTCACTTCCTCGATCCGTGTATTCAAATCCGAAGCTACACGCCATAAAGTTGCCAGCGCATCGTGGAAGCGGTAATCATTCATTGCTTCATGATAGCCCTCCGGTGCATCGCCCACAGGCAGATTCTTTGGCACATGACCCGCTTTCGATCCCATGGTCTCCACGCGTCGTGCAAGGTTCCCTAGGTTATTCGCCAAGTCCGCATTGTAGACTTCCGCAAAGCGTTCTTCGCTATAATCGCCGTCTTCAAAAGGCGACACCGCGCGCAGTAAGTAATACCGAATCGGGTCCGTACCGTATTTTTCCACTTGGATGACCGGATCAATCACATTGCCCAAAGACTTCGATATCTTTTGACCGTTAATCGTCAAATAGCCATGTACGAATATTTCATGCGGCAATTCAATGCCCGCACTCATCAGCATTGCAGGCCAATAAATCGAGTGGAAACGGTTAATGCCCTTCCCAATCATATGAATGCGGCGATCGCAATTCGTCCAATACTTCTGGAAGTTCTCGCCGTTATTTTCCAAGTCCAAGGCCGTGATGTAATTTGCCAGCGCATCATACCAGACGTACATCACCTGGTCTTCATCGCCCGGCACCGGAATGCCCCAGTCGCCAGCGCGCTTACGGCTCCGTGATATACTAAAGTCTGTCAGTCCGCCTTCTTGCTTAATGAAAGCCAAGATTTCGTTGCGCTTCGTGTTCGGCACGATACGCAATTCTTCAGACTCAATCAGTGCCAATATCTTGTCCTGATAATTGGAGAGCTTAAAGAAGTAATTGTCTTCTTCCACCAACTCCAAATCTGTCTGGTGATCCGGACACTTCTTGTCCGGGCAATCTTTCTCCGTATAAAAGTCTTCACAGCCGACACAATACCAGCCGCTGTAATGTTTCTTGTAAATATCTTCCTCGCGACACATCGACCACAGCTTCTGCGCACCTTGGATGTGGCGGTCGCTGCTCGTGCGGATGAAATCCGTCATGTCCATGTTCAAGCTGTCCATCAGATCATAGAACATCTGCGTATTGCGATCGCACAACTCACGCGTCGTGATGCCTTCTTCCTCGGCTGCACGCACATTTTTCAGGGAATTCTCATCCGAGCCCGTCAGGGAAAAGGTGTCATGGCCAATCAACCGCAGATACCGTGCATAACAATCCGTCTGCACACACTCCATCGCAAAGCCAATATGCGGCCGCGCATTCACATAAGGAATCGCCGTAGAAATAAACGCCGTTTTATCACTCATACCCGAGAACTCTCCATAAACCACACCAGTAAAATCATCAAAGACCGCCAGAAAAGCCGTCCATATCCACACAGAACGCCTTTAAAATAAGGATACGCTCCGGAAAAGTCCACAATTCTACCAAAAAACGGGGGACCTACGCCAGAAGGGGGCTGAGTCTGCACAGATTGTATTACTTTTCCTTTTATTTGAAGCAATTAAAGGATTGTACAGCATTGAGGAGTTGTATGGTCTTTGGAATGTAGTGGCTATCGATTTAGGGTGTGCCGAGGCTAACAACCCCTTCGCTACCGTCATGTTGAAGAATTAGGGCTTTATCGATGATGAATGCATTGCCTGATGTGCTTGGGGCTATAATCACCGTACCGTTATCTTGAACCCAGGTGGTTCCTTCCAGTAACGAGGTGAATGGGTTGGATTGGGTTCCTTCTTGGGTGCCTTCGTGGTAAAAGTCAACGTAGACACTTTCGGGCTGTGTGTCACTATCCAATGATACGTGGAGTATTTCCAATAGCGACAGCAAGCCATTCCCGTCGCGGTCATAAGCCTTTAATTCGGCGAGTGAATCTAGTCCGGATTCTTCAAAGCTTAATTGACCATCACCAGTGTAAAACAAAGGCTGAAGTATGGGGTTTGTACCTGTATCTAAATTGAAAAAGTCTTTGCGCAGCAATGAAGCGGTCTCTGGATTTGGTGCAAGTAGAATTTCTTCAAGTGTGATAGATTCAATGCTTGGGGATAGGGTAGGGGAGAGAGAAGATAAGATGGCTTTCCAGCGTAGGTCACTGCCAAAATGGGCAAAGTCAAAAGGGATGCCCGGTTCTATTTTTTGCCACTGTTCGCCGCCATTGTTGGATACATAGTATGCGATATTGGTATTGGGGAGCGTTTGACTGTTTGCCTTGTCTGTAGTCGTTAAAATTACGCGGGCAATATTGGTCTCAGTGTCATTAATCTTGAGTGATTCGATTGTGCCTAGGCCAGTATCATAAGCATAGTTTAGTGGGATATCGCTTGGAGGCGTATTTTGGTTATTGAGATAAATATTGTTGGTTTGTTCATAGTTTCCTGTAAGGACATCGGTGTAGCCGTCGTTATCTAAGTCACCCAGCTCGATAGCCAAGGTGTTATCACTTTCAATGCCCAAGTGATAGCCGAATGATGTTGCACTGAAATGCCCATTATCACTGTCATTTAGATAAAGGCGGTTGCGTATGCCACTATCATTTCCGACGACCAGATCCAGATAGCCATCATTATCAATATCTGAAAGGCCTAGGGAACTCGTGGGATTTTTTTCGGCGCCAATGGGTATGCCAGTAGTGAGCTGATCGAAGGGTGATAAATCTCCGTCGTTGAGATACAGTTTATTGGATTGTACAGCACCGTAGCGTGGTAAATAAAAAGCATTTCCAAGACCATTTCCCGCAATCACATCCAAATCACCATCATTAT
>CALLLL010000131.1 GCA_938082445.1 uncultured bacterium | reverse complement strand
TTCCTAAAATATTCTTTATATGGCGGAATTGGTCATTATGAAGAAAACCCTGGTCCTCACCTAAAAGATGCAGAATTTGATAGGGTTGGGGATGGCGAATAAAACCGAGTAGATTGGCCGGAGGTTCCACGTGGAACCTTTTAATGAAGGTGTCTCATATATTGCGCTGTTCAATAAATAAACACAATTCAAGACTTATCCACGGAGTAATAATTGACAGTTTTTGGGGTGTGATCGCTTAATAGGCCCATCTGTAGTGTCCAAACACGCGTTAGTACAGTGTTAGTGATTAAAGTAGCGAGATATCCAAAGGTTATCCACACGACTTCATTTGGGCCAGGAAGGTTACTTTGCCGAATTGAAGAGCAGTTCCACGCAGGCGTCATAAGCCATTTCGGGGGAAATCATGGCCATTTTGTCTGTGTCGGACATTTCGGCGGAGTGTTGCTCCTCGGGTAGATCATATTGAGCACATAGAATTCGATACGGCTGGCGTAATGTTGCATGCTGCTCGGGCTTGGTCCCACCGAATACCGCGATGACAGGTACATCAAGGGCTGATGCGATGTGCATAGGGCCGGTATCCCCGCCAAAATACAAGTCCGAACTTTGTACCAAGGCCATATATTGCTTCAACCCATCGGTTTCAGGGGCGATCACCTGTTTTCGGGTAGTTTTGGTGGCAACTTCGCGCACCATATCCAATTGACCGGGCCCCCAGGTCAAAAGGACCTCAAACCGCCCATCGGAGAGTAGCATATCAGACAATTTGGCATAATGTTCTAAAGGCCATTGCTTTTCAGGCCGCTCTACGGGTGGATGAAGGGCCACGATCTTCTTGTTCCCGTGGAAATTCTCTTCCATGAAGTCTTCAGCCATGTCCAGGGCGTCATCAGGAATGTGAATGAGCACATCCAAAGATTTAACGCCTTTTACCAGCGGTTCGCACAATGCTAGGTTCTCGTGCATGCGATTTACAATTTCCTCGCCTAACTTAACCCTTTTTTTTGTAAAGAGATAGCTCCCCTCTTGACTGCGGGGACGGGAAAATCCGTAGCGCTCTGGAGCACGCGAAGCAAGGGTCATTATGCCACTCTTAAAAATTCCGTGGAAATCCATGACGATGTCATAACGGTTCTCGCGGATTTGTTTACACGTTTCCCGAAATGCTTTAAATGATGATTTGAATTCGCTGGTGCGTTCAAAAACAAGTAGTTGATCGATTGCAGGGTGGCCTTCCAGGATGGCGGCCGACTTTTTTTCCACGACCCAATCGATCTGTGCATTGGTATATGTTTCGCGAAGGCAATGGAGTGCCGGCAACACCCGGACTACATCCCCTATCGCGCTCAATCGGATGATTAATATACGTGGAACACCATTTAGCATCGTGGTTGGTCAGTTTTTCTGTTGGTCGTTGTAAAATGTACGGAGAAATTGCAATACCAAAAGGGGATTACCCTAGAAAAAGACTTAAGCGCTTAAATCGGCTTGTAGTGCCTTATATTGCAAAATGTGGCTTTATGAAAGGACACACCCGTTTCTTTAAATTCATTGCTAAATAAAATACCATAAATGGGTTGTGAAAAGCTTGTTTCGCGAATGAAAAGTTATATAAATAATACAACACTAACTACTATATAAATGGTGTTCTGGTTAAGTGGTGTGATAGTGTGATATTTAACTAACGTTTGATCGCGCGATCGTTAGAAAGTACTGTGGAGTGATAATTGGACCAACCGAAAGGAACAAAATGATCCCTCGTTTTTTCATTGCCTGCCTATTAATAGTGATCTGTTTCGCTACACCAAACTCCAATGCCGAACGTCTTATGCTGCCCATGGCCGATGGAACTAAGTTGGCGACGGACTATTATGTACCCGATGGCGATGGGCCATTTCCTGTAGTTTTTTCACGCACACCCTACAATATCAGCAACATGAAAATATTTGCTGAAAACTTCAAGAAACAAGGCTATGCGGTGGTTATGCAAGACACTCGCGGTATTCACAATAGTGAAGGGGTGTATATGGGGTTTGAACACGATGGCTGGGGAAAAAACAAAGATGGCCTTGAAACTTTACGCTGGATCCATAAGCAACGTTGGTGCAATGGAAAAGTTGCTACTTGGGGGGGATCCGCTTTAGGTATTACCCAAGTGATGCTGGCTGGTGCAGGCGATCCCATTACCTGCCAATTCATTCTAGTGGCTTCTTCTACCAGCTATGGGCAATTGGGGTATCAAGGCGGTGTATTGCGAAAATCACTGGTAGAAGGCTGGCTAACACTGCAAAAGGCCCCCCAAACTATTGAAGCTATGAAAGCACACCCTACATATGATGAGTATTGGAAACTCCAACATGCTGAAGCGGTTGCAGGTTCTATCCATGCACCCGCTGTACACTTGGGGGGCTGGTATGACATTTTTGCGCAGGGAACCATCAACAATTTCACCACCCGCCAATACTCGGGAGGTGATGGTTCTAAAGGCAAGCAAAAGCTCATCATGGGGCCTTGGCCGCATGGGGTAAAGCAACAAGTGGGTGAGCTTAAATTTCCCGATAATTTTGGTTTTGATATGGCGGCCTATCAAAACCGTTATTACGATTATTGGATGCACGGAAAACAAAACGGGATAATGGATGAACCCACAGTACAATATTATACAATGGGCGATTGCGATGATGCTGACGCTCCAGGGAATGAATGGCGTACAGCGGATCAGTGGCCTCCTTTTGAGACTAAAGAAACCAAGTTTTATTTGGCTAATAATCATAGTCTTAAGACACGTCGAAATTTAGTCAAACAGTATTCAGAGACGTACACATTTAATCCGAATGATCCGGTAAAAACCAACGGCGGTGCCAATTTGTTGTTGCCTTCGGGATCGTATGATCAACGTCCGCAAGATACACGTAAGGACGTGATCACATTTATGACCGAGGAGTTAAATGAGGCTACAGAAGTGACTGGGGCTGTTCGACTAAAGCTTTATGTATCTTCATCTGCCATAGATACCGACTTCACAGCCAAGCTATTGGACATCTATCCAGACGGCCGCCAAATGCTGATCACCGATAACATTCAGCGCGTGAAATTTCGCAAGGGTTTTGAAAGAGCTGATTTGTTGCCACCGGGTACAGTGGGCGAATTGGAGATAGATCTATGGAGCACGAGCCTTATTTATAACAAAGGTCACCGAATAGGGGTACAAATTTCCAGCAGTAATTATCCGCGCTTTGAAGTTAATCCCAATACAGGCGATGATCGTCCGGAGGGTGTGGAGTTGGTAAGCGCAGAAAACACAATATACTTTGGCGCCAAATACCCCAGTGCACTAATTCTGCCTATACGACCCTAATTTTATGCAATTAAGCAGTCATCATTAGTAAAGCTGCAAACATAACAATAAATATTAAGACCATTGGAATTCCAAATATTGGAATGTGTAACGCGACGGCTATGAGCTTAGTGGCCAATGCTTTCCACGCCGAGAATCTGTGTGCTTCACCCAAAAGTTTTAGGGATACAATATACGCGTAAATGGCTGGAATAAGTAACAGTGCATTGATGATGCAATACGTTGGTGAAAGTTGTTGTGATAAAACTTGTAAGGTGTCCACAGTAATGGGGGATGTAATCAATTGAACCAGATTTATTTCAGGGTACAGTACATCATGGAATATGATGTGAATCGGTAAAAACACAAGGCCAATGTAGATGAAGGGTACCTGTGTCCAGGCAAGGCATAATTGGATTTCCTTCGTTGTCCCCTGCCCGCCCATCCATGACCCGATCCATCGGTAGCCTACTCCATAGGCATGAACATACATCCAATATCCAACTATGGATAGCAGCGCACAAATTAACCACACCCAAACAACTGCATTGGGAAATGACGGGCTGATGGACAGTGCTGCACTCGGGGTTGTGAGGAGCCCAATGGTAATTGGAAATAGTACTTGCCCACGGGCAGATTCAGCATTTAATTGCTCGCGCATTACTTCACGCGGAGCGGTTAACATTCGAATCATGGCCGATGACAAAAGATACTATCCTTAAATTATCCCATAGCGCTAAAGGCCGCTATAAGCCCAAAAATCAACACCATGATTCCGATCCATAGGGCAATCCAAAAGACCATCGATATTAGACCCGTCAATAAGATTGTCCCTAAACCACGCCATGCGGAAAATTGATGAGCTTCTCCAATGCATTTACTACCATAGAACATCATAATGAACATGGAGGGTACAGAAACGAGCATGATAATGAGTGACATCATCAATTGTTTGGTTGGGTCATAGTCAGATGTCGTGTGATTGTGAAAAGCGATTAGGCCATAAGGAATAAGCATAATTATACTCATATATGAACTCACCATATAGGCCCATACCATGGAAATTCTTAGTTCCGCTGTTGTGCCCACACCGTCTAGCCAACCGCCAGTAATGCGCAATAGGAATCCAAATATATACACCATTAACATGCCTAATGGGTAGCCAATTACCAACATTACTATGAGCATAAATCCCGGGCCTTGAGAGAACTCTGGAGGGGCAGGTTGCATAAACAACCCAACTAACATATTGGGAATTGAAATTAGAAAAATTACTGCATAGATGGCCCAAATATTGTTCCATTTCCCTGATTCCAAAATATAACGGATAGTTTCGCGTGGCTGGGTAATAATTCCAATCCAAGGGTTTATGGGTTCTAGCGGTGCTTGGTAAGAATCCTCATAGTCTTCATATTCATAGG
Source organism: uncultured bacterium (assembly GCA_938082445.1). Lineage (GTDB taxonomy): Bacteria > Hydrogenedentota > Hydrogenedentia > Hydrogenedentales > DTSJ01. The sequence continues at coordinate 14,458 of CALLLL010000131.1, read as the reverse complement.
CGGGCTGTTCATAATACTCTTCGATTGGAGGTATGGGTGGCGGTGTAAGCGGTGGGGCAACTCCTTCGTAAGAATCCTCTTGGTCTGGTTCGATCGCTTGAGCAGAATCATCAGCATCGGGCATTTGGGAAGACTCATGATTTTCTTCGGGTTGTTCACTATGGTCTTCAGGATCGTAGGTATCCACTTAAATGTCCCCTTTTCTATGGTAATTGCCCCAATATGGCCAGATTACGCGTTTACAGCAGGAATTTCAATAAAGAGCTCGCCATTTTCCTCAATGACTTTATATCTATATACTCCATCCCGCTCACTATATTCGCAGCTCAATGGGAAGGACCAGCCATGCCAAGGGCAGGTAATGCGTCCATTTTCGATAAACCCTTGATCCAATGGTGCATATGCGTGTGGACAATGATTGCTGATGGCATAGAATGCGCCATCGACATTATGTACACAGACCACATCGTTTTCGATTTCGACTTTGATGGGCGCTCCGGGGCTTAAATCGGCAGCCAATCCTGCGGAAACTCTTTCGCTCATGGGGTAGAATCACTTTCTTATTTATCATTAGGGACCAATATTCTTTAGTATACGGGACTTTATGCCTTGGGTTCACCTCACTAGTTCAAGCCCCGGTCTTGCCTTTGTATACCCCGGTAACATAAAATATGCGCTCAGGCTGTGGTACTCAAAACGTATAAGGACTAACCCTCGTGATTCTTTCGGATAGAAGTATTAAAAAATTATTGGCTTCAGGTGAATTAGGCATAGAGCCGATGGATGAAGACCAAATAGAACCGGCTTCCGTTGACTTGCGCCTGGGCAATACCTTTTTAGTTCCTCGCGCAACTTCAGGAATCCACTCGATGTCCGAAACTCCTGATTATGAAGAAGTCACGGCCGATGAATTTATCGTTCCGGCACATGGTTTTGTGTTGGCAACAACCAGCGAATTTTTACGTATCCCAGATGATTTAACGGCATTTGTTGAGGGCCGAAGTTCTGTTGGACGTTTGGGACTTTTTATCCAAAATGCCGGTTGGGTAGATCCCGGGTTTGAAGGCGCCATTACGTTAGAATTGTTCAACGCGAATCACGCCCCCATGCGCATTGAAGCAGGACGCCGTATTTGCCAACTGGTATTGGCTAAAGCCGACGATGTGGTTGAAAATCCTTACCGTGGCAAATATCAAGGCCAACGTGAAACCACTGGGTCGCGTATACACCAAGACTCCGAAGTGGGACACGTAGACGCCTAACTGTGGGATTGATTTCATCGCATCTGTCCTGTAGCGATATGATGATGTTGTGCAATAGCCTGCGGGCGATGCACGAAAGTAACCTATCCATTCTCCAATCATTCAAGATTCTTGAGAATCATAAAGAGAAAAAATCTCTACGGTTTCTCGCTCGGGACATTAAGCACGATCTCGAACACGGTGACACCTTAACGGAAGCCTGTCACAAGCAACAAAAGCTACTAAGCCCTTTTTTTGTAGCCATGGTCGGTGCCGGTGAACGAAGCGGAACCCTACCCAATATGTTCGGTCTGCTAGAGCGCTATTACACCGATGCGCATCAAAACATCCAACGTTTAAAGCGTACAGCACTGTACCCAATTCTGGTGTTGTCCATTATCTTCTTTTTTCTACAACCCTTGGTATCATTGGTCAGAGCACTCTTGCTGGGCGGTAGTTATGCCGATATCTTTACCAGTGTATTGGCAACCATAATAAGTATACTGGTCGCAGTAATTCCTTATATTATCATCCTGCGAATTCTGTTCAAGCTGGTATCCAAAGAAACCATCCTTATATGGTTTTGGCCATTTGCACCGCTTATGCGTAAGATGCTTATGTCCCGGTTTGCCTTTGCCATGGCGCTCTTGTGCAAAACAAGCACTATGCTTCCCAATGCACTTGTGATATCAGCCAAAGTGACCAGTAGTGGTTTGATTGTCGATGAGGCCAAACACATGGGTGAACGGATTAAAAAGGGCGAGGCTTTATCGGAGGTACTACGCGGGGCCACTTATTTTCCAGGGGAACATTACCCCACTATTGTAACAGGTGAAAAAAGTGGAAAGTTAGACGAAGCCTTTGAGCATGTTGCAGAAAGTTTATATAAAGAAGTTCAACACAACATTCTTATGTTCATTGAAAAACTAAAAATAGTTTTTGTTGTGTTTCTTGTTTTGGGATTCTTTGTAAATCCACTCGGTGTAGCTTTCAGCTATTTAAGTGCCCTACTTCCTTTTTAACAATTCATTCCCTGCCGCGATGGCCTGCTTAGTAATCATCGGACCCAATTGGTCACCGTAAAAGGATACACCCGGTTCGTAACCGCCTTGGTAATATTCTTCTTCATTGAGAATGTAACTGATCCACTCATGACCGAGACCGACGATGATAGGATGTTTCGCACCTGACTCACGCATAGCTTCTTTAATTTCAGTGCCCAAGATTGTAGTCATCTCACCAGGTATAGACACCGCAAATAGATCACCTAAATGCAAAGTGGACATGTACGATGTTTCTGGTGCCAAGGCATTGATTAAATGCTGAATGTTGTCAGGAGTTAAGCCGTATTCAGGGCCGGCCGAATCGAGTAAGGCTTTCGGTGGTGTTCGATCGGGCAATTCTAAAATATGGAAATCGTATCGCAATTGGGCCTTTTTATTGGTTTTAATTTTTTTAGCCACCTCTACAGCTTGCACAGCGAGTTTGCGTCCATACGCTTCGGCTTTGGCAAATTCACTGGGGCCACTTACACCGTTAGGGCGAATATCACCTTGCGCACCATTGGCATACATACACACTGTACCATCGCCCATAAATCCTTCTACTTCACGTTGTAAACACCCTGGCCATCCAGCAGATACCACCATTGTGTGTTCATTCATAAAGGTTGGGTGTGCGGCATAGTTAATGAAAACGACTTTTGCTTTTCCCTTGGCATTATTGATTCGAGTGATCACCATTTCTTTGTCTACGCGCTTATTTCCGCGACGATTGGCATTCATACCTTCAACAATTGTAGAAGTGGTTCCAATGGTTACAGGTTCGAAAGCTTTGTTGGCTTGGATAATGGATTCGGCAATTTTGTCGGCGGTGTACAGTAAAAGGTATTCATCGAAAATACCGATGTTTTTGTTTTGAAAAACGTTATTTCGGTTCATAGCCAACATTTCGACTGAGGCGTGACTGTGACTAGGGGCGAGTAATAAATTTTCGGAGTGAATGCCGGTGTTTTTAATCCGGGTCAAAATCTCATCGCGTAACGAACGCGGTACCCCTAAAAGATCCAAGGTGACTAACGCAAACTTTGTGTCGCCTTGTCTAAGAATTAAGGCCTTAGAAAGGGTGTAATCGTGTATTCCTTCGGCTGCAGCGTTATTGCGTTCGCCATAGCCACCTAAGGGGGTGTGATGTTGCTTAACATCGGGAGTGATATTGACCACCGCGATCCCGGCTTCTAAAGGTGCCGCAAGAACATTGGATGTGCTTAATAAGCTTAGAATAAGGCTGAAAACAAGGGCTAAAGTGTAAATTAAACGCTTCACGGGAGTTTTCCTTGAGTAGTTGTGGCTATTCGTTTGGTTTGCAATGTAACAAATATGCTTTTTGAATACAATGAAGGACGAATCGATTAAAGGAATTGGTCGTTAAAATATCCCTCGATATGCTCAAAGAAGATGCAATATTAGCCATTGCTGTGCTATCGTCTTCATTAGAATGAGTACCCTTACTCAGGGGCCAAAATTAAACCGTCGGGGGAGTTGCGACAATGAAAAAATCAGGTGCATGGGCGTGGGCCACCACATTGGGAGTGGTCAGTGTGTTGACCTTCTTCGCAGGGTTGGCTTTAGGCTATGCACTGTTTAACAAACCCGCTGAACTAATCAATTTAAATGAACGGATTGATTTAACCAAAAATACGGATCCTGAAGAAACCGTATCTCCACCTGAATCAATGGTGAATCCTGGTAATGAGAGCGAAACTAAAGAGCCGGAAGGAACCATTGAAACACCTCCTGAACCAGTAGCTGAAAACCCTTCCACTTCTGACGAATTCAATGTCGCTCGTCATTTGTTCATTGCTGTCAATGGACAATGGTTGGCAGACGGTACACGTGAATTTTTACAAGACTTACAACCGGGTGGGGTGGTATTGCGTTCGCGCAATGTGGTGAGTGAAGAACAAACGCGCTCCTTAGTTGATGATATTAAAACCGCTGTTGGCCTAGGTACGGCCTATCATGATTGGCCCTTGATTGCACTGAACCAAGAAGGTGGTGAGCAAAATACATTGCATGTGCCGGGTGCAGAAAGCGCAATGGATTTGGCGATATACGAAGATGGACAAGAATCTCGCCGTTTGGGTCGTTTGTATGGTGAAACGGCCAAGTTGTTTGGAGTGAATGTAGTTTTTGGACCCATGCTTGATGTCTACAATGAAACGACGGCATTTCCTGATATGCAAACGCGATCCTTTGGCACGGATCAAACACAGGTTGCTCTCCAAGGCTTAGCCATGGCCGAAGGCTTACGAGCCAGTGGAGTAATTCCTGTAGCGAAACATTTCCCTGGGTATGCTTTTGCTGGATATGGGGCTGACGGTACCAGTGTCGTAATCAATTCCAATGTAAATGAATTGGCTCGTGCAATATACCCTTTCCGTGAAGCCATCAATTCTTCTATCGAAGGCATGATTGTGGGCCATGTCGCTATGCCGCTGCTGGATGAAAACTTCCCTGACCGTCCAGCGGCTTTATCGCCTGTGCTGGTGTCGGACCTGTTGCGTGATCGATGGGGCTATGAAGGGGCGATCATCGCTGATGAGATGGCTTTTAATGAAATGACCCGTTCACGTCCCGTAGAGCGCGCGGTGGTTGAAGCGTTAGTTGCGGGGTGTGATGCTGTTATCTTTTTAGATCCAAATCCGCGAAGTATTCAAGCGGTAGTGGATGCCATTAACCGGGCTGTGGAATCGGGAGAGTTATCACGTGAGGCTTTGTTGGCAAGCCAAAAACGATTGGATGCATGGCGGTTAAACTTAGGCGCGAAACCTGAAGGCGAAGAATTACCAGAGAATACCCAGGTCGCGATGTTGCCTGAACCGACCATAACTGCACCAGCTCCGACAGAAACTCCGGAGCCAACACCCACTGAAACGCCTGAACAATCTGTTGATACACCGCCTTCTGAAGAAGCTGTGCCTCCGACTCCTGCTGAAGAGCCGAAAATGGAAGGAAAACCTGAAGCACCTACACTGGAAGTGCCAAATGCGGATCCTAAGCCGGAGGAAAAACCTGCTGAACCAACTCCACCCCCCGAAGAAACGCCCAAGCCTGTTGAAGAACCTACTTCTGATAAAAAGCCACTGGATCCCCAGGCATCTAAAACTATTGAAGCGTTAACGGTCGCTGTGGAAGAAACGAAATTAACAAAGTTACAACATACTGTTAAAGAAGGCGAAACACTCTTGCAGATCGCTTGGGATTATGATGTAAAGTCTGAAGACATTATTCGGTGGAATAAGTTGGAATCCATGACAGTCGCTCCCGCGACAGTGCTTAATATTTATACCGATGTGCCCCCTGAAACGGCGAAGCCAGCCGAAGAAGAAACCCAAGTTGCTAAAGCCGATCCGGTGCCTGCTGAAGAGTCGAAAATGGAAAAGCAGCCGGAAGAAAAACCTACCACTACGCCAACAGAAGAACCCAAGCCCGAAGAAAAGCCTATTGAATCTCCAGCACCTTCGGAAGAACAAAAACCCCAAGAACCTAAGCCGGAAATGAAAACGGAAGAGAAGCCTAAGCCCGAAGAAAAACCTGCCACTGCGGAAGAACCTAAGGCGGAAGAAACGCCTGAGCCTACTCCAGCTGAAGAACCCAAGCCCGAAGAAAAACCGGCTCCAGTTGAAGAACCTAAAATGGTAGAAACGCTCGAGCCTACTCCAGCTGAAGAATCCAAGTCTGAAGAGAAACCCGAAGCTACACCAGAGCTTCCGGTAGGTACTAAAACCAAGTATAAACTGCTCCATATGGTCCAGTTTGGGGAAACGCTGGATAGTCTTTCTAAAACCTATGGGGTGTCTAAAGAAAATATATCGGCGTGGAATGAGCTTGATAGCCCAGAGCTAAAAGCGAATTCATCGTTAATGATTTATCTGCCATCCAAAGCAGCTATGGATAAGGTGCAAGCCGAAACGGTAGTTCCCACCAAAGATGGAAAAGCTTTAACTTCCTATACCGTTCTAGAAGGCGATAACTTATATAAAATCTCGGTGAAGTATAAAACGACGGTTGAATACTTGTTGCAAATCAATGGTCTTAGCAGTGCCAATACCATTCGAGTGGGTCAAGAATTAAAAGTGCCAGAAGTATAACTTACCGGTTTATTCACCCTTCATGGCATACTTGAGTGAATAGGTATGTTGTGGTTTATCGTTATACTTATCCAACTTTGGGGTATACGCAACTACATCAATGCGATTTTCATCTGGCATAAAGCGAAGCATTTGTAGCCAGCCATCGCCCCCATTCGCCTCGCCTTGGTAGTCACTCAAGATTTCGATAACGGGTTTCCCTGCATCATTCATGGACACTTGGTGATGAGCGCCGAGTACATGCCCGCTTACCACCATGAAAATATTTTCATGTGAGCGCACAAATTTGTTCCACAGCATTTCACCATCGGCTCCGTTAAGGCCGTATGTATGCCCATCATTTCCGCGCCCATTGGTGCGCATGTAATAATGTGTAGCGACTATTACTCTGTGCTCAGGATGCTGCCTCACTATATCGGAAGCCCAAGCAATCATCTCATCGCTTGGGGCAAAGGCAAAGCTCAGGACCATAAATTTAAGTCCACCCTCTTCAAAAAATGTATAGTTGCAGGCATTGTCTTCGCCCATATGACCGCCATACCAAGGCTCATTCTCGAATCGAGAAGGCGGAAAATATTTATGATACAAAGGCGTACCCCGTGTGAGTACATCATCATGATAATGTAAATCATGGTTCCCAGGCACTACGCTATACGGAACAACGCCGTCCAACACTTTGTGTGCAGTGTCGGCTACAACCCACTCATTTTCATTCTTTGCTGTTTGCACAATATCGCCCAAGTGAATCGCAAACTTAATATTGATAGCGTCTTTGTAATCTTTTATCCATGTTGTTTGCTGCAGGTATGCTAATGGGTGCTTTTCTGAATAATACTGTGTATCCGGTATTAGCACAACAGTAAATGGTTCAGCAGGTTTGGTGTTATAAGCGGGAATAGTTAGACACGATGCTAAACCTACAACCAAGAGTGCAAGCATAATTATGGATCGAAAAAAGCGCATAGGTCTTCTCCAGTGAAAAGTGGTTGGATACTGAAGATAACATAGGCTTTAAAGCATGTACAAATGATGAAATACTAATCGATTTTTTGAGCAGCCAGTTCCGCAAACCATGGATCATGAGGGGTAAAGAGTTCCTGATTGGACTCCCACCACTTAAGCAGTTCTTTATAGTGGGTGTTGGCTTCCCACCCATTCCATTCAAGAGCTTTGGGAATTGGCATAGAGCTGGCAGCACATGAATTAGCAATGAATGCTATGAGTCTGTGTTGAAGATTTCGATGAGGAACTCCACGCATGGTGGCAGAATCAACGGGGTCTTTGAATAGGGCCAATGCACGGGGCATTGCACTTTTATCTCCACGGCGTAGTAAGTTTAAAGCTGCCCAAGCGCCTGGATCCCCCTTAAACGTAGCACATTTTTTTAGTGCTGCAAGGCCAGCCTTTTCATTCTCAAAGCTTAGAAATACCGCACCTGCGGTACGTACATAAGGGTCCTTCCCTTTTTTATAAAGCTTATTAAACTGGTTCTCCCGATCGGTTTTACAATAAAAAGCAAAGGCAGAAACTTGACGATATCCTGCGGATAGGTCTTGATTTAAAGTGTACTTGCTTCCAGGTTTTATTGTGGGATCTGTTTCAATTGAATATGCGCATAAGAGATCGCTTACAAAATCCGGATCAAATTGACTCAACATTTTGAATGCATCATCATACGAACCCAATTCTTTAGATGGTTCTTCACTACGACTGATGACTTTTCTATAACCCTCCATTGCGCTTTGAGAAGATGAAGGTTTTGGCGGCATCCAAGGCTCAGGAGGGTTCAATTTCATTTCTTCAGCTTTAATTTTCTCTTTTTTATTCTCAGCGATGATTTTTTCAATGCTGTTTTTAGCATGCTCGGATAAGCTGGTATCGGCTTGTTCAAGTAAGGGAGTGAAATCAGGTGTATGGTAATAGTTGCGCCATTGAAAAGGATACAACAGTTGACGAAACTCTTGTTCATTGGTGAAATTCATCGCAATAATTTCATCTAGAATGGCTTTGATACTCTTTGCGTGCTCAATTCTTCCTCGTAAATGAAAAAGTCTATTTTCTTTATGAATTCGATGAGTGGAGTCTTCTCTAGCTAAACGCTTCGCATCCGGTGCTTTGGCGGGAAGCCGTGTAATCACATTAAATTTAAGTATGGGAAAAGATTGTTCTTCTGGGGAAGCGTTCAAGAATTGTTGAACGCTTTTTTTAAATTCATCGGGCGAAGTGATGCCGGAATCGTAAAATGGTTGCTGATCAATTGTGAGGGATCGCATACCGAATACTCCGACCCCATAATCAGCTACTTGATACCTTAGCCATAACGGGACGGGGTAAAATTCTGTAGGGGTGTATTGATGGAGTTTTTCGTTATTAATTTTGTTGGCAAAAAGTACAAATCGTTCGCCGATCATGACCATAGAGTATTGAGGACCCCAATAATCCCGATGTAGCCGCAAACGCATGCTTGTCACATCTTCGATAGAGTGCCATGTCTCGATGACATTAAATTCCGCGACTAAGCCCCCAGCAGTTGTGCACTCCACAATACCAATAAAATGTGCGTCTAGTGCAATGGACTGCCAGGATTGTGGGACATAGGACGTTGCAGTGGCACTAGGGCTAAAAGTTCCTATCCACAGGGCCATAACGCTAAGAACGCATGAAATATATCGCACGGTACAACTCCTTTTAAGTATATAAACACATCTTTTACTGCATTAGACCCCAAAACCATTGTTTAGTTCTGCGATCTATACTTTATATACGCGAGGAGTATGAAAAAGTTCAGTTTACTTCCAAGTTGATAGTGGATGAACTCTTTGCTTTAGAGGTATTGCAACGCGTTGTTGAGTGACGGCTGCTTGAAATACGCTTTGGATCATTTCGTGTGCATCGCGCAATTTGTGTAAGCTTGTGAGAGGTTTACGATCGGCTTTGATACTTTCAATCAAGTCATCCACAATGGGCGCGTAGTGGTTTACTTTTCCTTCGCGATTGGGCAGTGGTGGAAGGCTAAGCTTTTCCCATGGAGCATCACTGGATGCCCAAGATCCATCTTTTTGCACGTGGATGATGGGTACTGGAGCCATTCGAACCGTCATGCGACCTTTAGTGCCGTGGATGTCTAAGCCCCAACGGTTCTGATTTCCGTCGTCCGTTTTCACGGAACTAAAATAACCGGGAATTCCATTAGCAAATAAGTACTTTGCGTGAATTTCCGTTCCCACTATAGGCCCCAGGGGCTCACCTGCTTCGCGTACATTTGCCGCAGTAACAGGCTTCCCGTTGGCCAAAACGGTTGCTTCACACCATTGAGGCTTGCCCAGTAGATCGATCATCATGTCCATGATGTGAACGCCCAGCACAATAAGATCTTCACCGCCAGCGCGATTGTCTTCTTTGCCACGCGAACGAATCTCTAAAATATCTCCGATCACTTTGTCGTCCAACAATAATTTCTTGGCATGTTGAAACATCGGCGCCACTCGGAAGTTCAGCGCGGCCGCCCATTTTAATTTTTTTGCGTCCAATGCCGCTAACACTTCATCGGCTTCTGCAAGGTCTGGAGTCAGAGGCTTTTCAATAATTCCATGCGCTCCTGCTTCTGCACAGGCCAGCAAGTATTCCTTATGAATCGTTGTCCAACGCGGCCCAATCGTGACAATATCGGGCTTTTCTTTTTCCAACATCTCACGATAATCCACATAGGTTTTTTGTGCCTTTGCTTGTTTCGCATAATGTCCACGGGCCTTTTCATGCGGCTCAGACAGCGCCACAACCTCAACATCGTCACGCATATTCCACAAGAGGTGTAAGTTATGTCCATAGCCACCATTTTTACCATCAGCATAATTCCCAATCACACATGCCCGGTATTTGGTTTTAGGTGCTTGTGCTTGCGCGATCATAGGCGCGGTACTTGCAATGGCTGATGCTGCTAAAAATTGACGACGATTAAGTGTGGACATGTGTTGAACTCCTGCTGAGACTTTTGGTTAATCGATATTTATTATTCCGCTCTATGTACCTTTTTGTCAACCTACCGAATTGATTTTCCGCTATATTCGGGCAATAGCGAATTCGAAACGGAGTTTCCATAGGTATCAAATTCATCAAAGGTCCACACGACTTTTTTAGTTTCGCGTTCCAACTCAATGAGTAAAGGTTGTCCCGGCCCAGCGTGACAATTCCCGATTACCAAGTTCCCATTGGGCAGCACCTCAAGTGTGGTAACCCATGCCAGCGTGATACCCGGTAAATCATTCTGATGTACTTCCCATACGATTTTTTTCGTCGGCGTTACTTCGAGGATACTATGCCCATTGCCTGAACCGATTAATGTATTTCCATTTTCCAATCGAATAGCCGAAAAGACAGAGTTCCCAAACGCTTCGGGTCCATGACCGCCTTTCTTTTCTTTTCCAAAGAGCGGTACTTCATATTCCCATACTACTGCACCCGATTCGCCATCGTATTCACGCACTACCCCATCGCCTTCATGGCAGGCCAAATAATTTCCGGAATCCAGTTTGCGCGCAAGGCGTGTGTCCCGGTGCGGATGCGGGTTGTTGACCTTCAATTTAATCTCTTTATGGATCTTGCCATCGCGGTCTATTTCTATAATTCGTGCCGGTCCTGACTCCGCAATCATAATGTGACCATTTGGCAAGGGTTGAAAAGCATGGACCTCAACTTTCTTTCCCTCATTTCCATTCATCTTTGTAGAATCATATTCCCACACCACTTTTTTACGTCTGGGATGAATTTCAACGACTTTACGATTGTGCTCTTGGACCATGATATGGCCATTGGGCAGTAGATGAATATCATGGATACCACGCCATTTCATTTCCCATTCAATCTCACCTGCAGCATTGACTCGGGCCAATTTGTCATTGCCTTGTACCAATACTTCATGCTGCGCTTGAGCCAACGAAGCTGCCCCAACCATGATCATTCCTAGTATCCACATCCATTTTCGCATCAAATCAGTCCTTAAATCGTGTATTTTCATAATCAATAGATGAGCCAGTGTACCATACTCAACCCATTGTGTGTCATGGACTTAAGGGTAGTGGGAACTTTAGTTGAGAATTCCCATTAACTCTTTATATTTCAACAGTTTACAACAGTTTAATACACTTACATACAGGGCGGGTTTTCGGTATAATGAATGAATCTGGTTGAGTTGCGTCTAGGTAAGCAGACGCCAAGGGCAGATGGAATGCCCGGCTAGGAATAAGGAGAAGAACCATGAGACCCAATTGGATTACATGCCTGATTACAGCAGGGCTTTTATTAGCCGTAGCTGTCTATGCGAGTGCTCAAGATGTTGAGCATGGACGCATAAGTTATGTGGATAATGATGGGTTGATACGCGGCCTCTCAGATGAAGAATGGAGCGTTGCTCAACAAAATTCTCTTGTGATGCCCGGTGATTCGATATGGGCCGATGAGCAAGGAATCATGGAAGTGGAAGTATCAGGCGGAACATTTGTACGTTTGGCTGATAACAGCCGAATGGAAGTTGTCGCGATGCCTCCTGCTACTCATGTACGCGCGTCAACAGGATCATTTTATGTACACCGTTTGCGCCATAGCGAAGGCGATGTGGTTTTCGAAACACCCGTTGGCTCTATCATGATAGAAAATAATTCACAAGTACGTGTGGATGTATTGGAAGAAGGATCTACAACTGTTACTACACGCTGGGGGAATGCGATTATTCGTACGGCAGATGGTTTGTCTGTTCGTGTCCCTTCAAATAAACAAGTTTTCATTGACCCGGGATATGCTCCTTCAAGTCCGGTCAGTTTCGATCGTAATGTTGAAGATGCATTCGATACCTGGAACCGTGAGCGTTCACGTCGGATTGCCAAGAGTTCAAGTTCCACTAAAATTGCTCGTGTTGGTACTTATGCTGCCCCCATTGGCACTTATGACTTAGAAGATTATGGTGAGTGGGTTGTTGTTGACAATTCTTCTTACTGGAGACCTACTGTTGTTGACTATGTACCCTACCGTTCCGGTCGTTGGAGTTATGTACCCAATCATGGACATGTTTGGGTAGGTCACCAACCATTCACCTATGTAACCAGTCACCATGGCTATTGGAAGCATCATCACCGTCATGGCTGGATCTGGTCATACCATAGGACTTATTCACCAGCGTATGTTGCTTCGGTGTACCATAACGATACCTTCATCTGGGCTCCATTGTCCCGACACGGCGATGCTGTACACATTAGCGGATCATACTTCACGGCTGGTGGATTCCACTTCAGTATTGGATACAGCAGCTACTCACATTCACGTTATGTGTTAAGTGGTCACCATCATCATCATGTGTATTCATTGCACCACCATACAAGCTACCACCATCACAAGTATTATGATGCGCACCATTGGAATCATTACGATACACACTCGCGTCATTATCGGAATCGTCCGCACCGGATTAAGCACCATTCCGGTGAACGCCATTATCGCCCTAACCACAAAATGCGTGGACCATCCGAAGTACAATTGGCAGGCGGTAGAACATACAATGCACGTACACGTGCCGGGCAATTGGATGCGCGTTCATCTAAATATGAATTCAAGCCTGTATTGTTGAATACTAATCGTAAATCACACCGTACGCCTACGCAACGAGTTGAACGCAAAGCAAGTGTGCGTCCAATTAGTTTCAACGAGAACCCTGTGCAAAAAATTGCACGTCGAGATGAACGTATGCGCAGTGTGCGGCCTGCCGTAACGCCTGAAAGAGTGTCTACTCGCACTTCAGGCAATCGTAAATCTACAGACATATCTACTCGCTCTACGAAACCAGGTTCAATCGCGAATCGCGGTGGTGATTCAGCTAAACCTTCACGTCCGTCGACGGTACCTGGGGGTGGAAGTGGCCGTGTAACATCCACGAATAAGCCACGAAGCACTACGATCAACCCAAGCACTCCACAGACAACTCGACGTCCGTCGACGACTTCACGTCCCGATGGGTCAACTACGCGTCCATCAACGCCTTCACGTCCAAAGGCTACATCTCCGCGTTCAACGACCACGACTCGTCCACAAACAACGAGACCCCGTTCGGATGCATCAACGCCTACACGTCCAAAGGCTACTTCTCCGCGTTCAACGACCACGACTCGTCCTCAAACAACGAGACCTCGTTCGGGAACATCCACCACGCGCCCACAAGCGACATCTCCGCCTAGTGAAGCGCCCACTCGAAAAACTTATACACCACGCACAACAACTCAAGGCCAATCGCGAACCAGCACTACTCGCCCACAAGCGACTACGCCTCGTAAAACGGCTCCTAGTCCACGGACATATACCCCGCGGACTACGACTCAATCGCGCCCGAATACAGGTGTTCAACGCCCCTCTACACCTTCTAGGCCACAAGCTACATCACCTCGACGTACAGCACCACAGCCTCGAGTAAGCGCCCCGCGCCCAGCACCACGTCAACAAACCAGTGCCCCCCGTCGCACGGCGCCTCAGCCACGGGTTAGTGCACCGCGTCCAGTGCAGCAACAACCTCGGACCAGTGCGCCACGTCAGTCAGCCCCGCAACCAAGGGCAAGTGCACCATCACGATCCTCGAGTTCTTCCCGGTCGTACTCATCACCACCATCGCGATCATCAAGTTCATCGTCGCGATCTTCTGCCCCTTCTTCGAGTAGTCGATCATCTGGAAGTCGATCATCTAGTCGAAGTCGCTAAAACGCTGTATTTTTAACCACATTTGAAGGGTTTACAGGCGAGGTGCATCTAGTCACCAATTCTGAAGCCCACGAAAGGAGGACATCATGAACACTTCACTCTTTGCGTACACAAAAAAAAGTCTATTGCCCCTTGGAATGGCTTGTGCAGTGTTTATGCTCAGCGGCTGTGGCGGTGGCGGCGGCGGTGGTGGAAGTACACCAACTCCGCAAGAGGATTATGCATTTGGATTTGACGTGGGGTATTCCGACGATTCAGAATATTTCTTCGGCTATGACGATAGTTTCCTGAATGAAACGGAAGATGAAGTTTGGTATGAAGGCGATCTAAT
>CALLLL010000130.1 GCA_938082445.1 uncultured bacterium | reverse complement strand
TAGTTTTTTCGCAGCGCCAAAGTTGTGAGCGTAATCGGGATTTTATATTATTTTGGTACGTTGATTCGGACACAGCTTCTTTCTAGGTACTGGTTATTGCTATGAATTAAGTATATACCATGAACAAAGCTGGATGCTAGTGGTGTTAATGATTTGTACTGTTATTCTGTTTAATCATTTTTAGCGATATGCGTATGTATGACACAGTTTTTGAGGATTGTGTTGTTACACTATTGTTCTGTTTTCTTTACCTATTTAGTTTTGTGATTAAAGCGGGCTGAAGGGCCTAAGCGCCGGAGAAAATAATCCGACATTGCGAAGCATTGCGTTTTTGCTAGGGATATATTTCCTTTAAATACATTGCGTATAACTTGTCCCATCTTAAAGGTTGTCATGCGGTAGAGCAGTAATTTTCTCGCGAGTTTTCCTTTACAGTGTTTGGAGAAAAATAGAAATGCGTTCCGCGTCATATAGTATTCTTTTAAGGGGCTATTTTGGCCTGTGCTTTGGGACGGGGTGTGTCTCATCAATACGGTAGGAGTAATGACAGTACGAAAGCCAGCTTCTTGTATGCGGATATTTAAATCGGTGTCCTCCCAATATAGGAAATACTGGGTATCGAAGTATCCAATAGTTTCTAGAGCCTTGCGCGTCAGCATCATGCCGCACCCTTCTACTAGTTCGACATCGAGTATGGTATTGGATTCAATGGGACCTTTGGCGCGATTATGGTTGGTTCGTCCTCTTTTCCAATTGATACGCATACCCAAATAATGCTCGTCGTGTAAGGTATCGTATACAACAGGTCCTGCTAGACCTATATCCTTATGTGCATCAAGAATGCTCTCAAGTTCGACGATATCGGAGCAGTGTATAAGTGCATCGTTATTTAGTACAAAGAAAAATTCATAGTCCTTCTTAAGCAGTTCGCTTAATCCTGCATTGCATCCCCCTGAATAGCCTAAATTCTTCTGCGGAAAAATCGTGTGAATGGATGTTGTGTCTTCAGTGTATGGGATTTTCTCCCGTTTACCGGATGGATTGTTATCAACAATGCAAATGTCCACGGAAGGGGTGTTTTCGTGTAGTAGGTGCTTGATGCAATTATTTAAATCGTCATAAGCGCCATATTGGACTATTAACACTACAGTTCTTGGGGATTGCATAGGACTAGAATTTGCCAATTGTCGTATGGTTAAAATCGGCGAGGGATAATTTCGAGGACTGAATGGCAAGGATGTGCACGATCAATTGATGTGGTCCTTTGGTAAAAATGGTTAGGGTTTTTAAGGCGGTTGCTTTGTTTATTGATCGCCAAAAGCCTACCGCTAAGTCTTGATCGTTGTCAATATTTCTATTCTTGATTGATTAAATACTGTAATCCCACGTTTTATTTTTACAATGGCTAAGTTGTTCTACTTTAACCGTTTTGTTATTCTTTATTTCTAGCTTACAGCTGTGTTTCTATCTAATTATTTCTGTTTTTCAAGAATTTGAGAGGGGGTTCATAGTATGTCATTTTTGAAAAAACTTGGAATTTCTTCTGCTTCTACCAGTAGACAGATGATAGATAGTTTTACATTCTTTAACGAATTGGATTTGCTCGAAATTCGATTGAACTATTTGTATGAGGTGGTTGATCGTTTTGTCTTGGTTGAAGCGACTACGACTCATACTGGACAACCCAAGCCCTTGTATTTTGAAGAAAATAAAGAACGATTTTCGTGGGCTATGGATAAGATTACTCATATTGTTGAAGAATTGCCTGATGCCAATGCTATGACTGAAGGTGATGGGGATGCATGGTCTCGTGAAAATCAGCAACGAAATGCCATCGCAAAAGGCTTAACGGATGCTGATGACGATGCCTTGGTTTTTATCGGTGATTTGGACGAAATACCGGATATTAAAACACTGAAAAAAGCGCAACACATTACGGAGCCGCATATTCTTCGTTTGTATTATAGCTATTATTTCGTCAATTATTTATGCCAACGGAGACCGGGGAAGATGCGGTATTGGGATGCAGCGGTGTTGACGCCAATCAATGCGCTCACTACACCGCAGCAAATTCGTGATGATGCTCTTACTACCCAGGGACTTGCTGTAATTAAGCGAGCGGGTTGGCATTTTTCCTATTTGGGGGGGCGTGAAGCTATTCTGAAAAAGTTGGATGCGTTTGCGCATACTGAATGCAACACTGAAGCGTTTAGAAGCGATGAGAATATCGAAAAAGCATTGGAGGCCGGGCAGGATTTGTTTGGTCGGGATAAGCACCATTTCGAAAAAGTGAGTATGCAAACGTTTCCCAAAAAACTGAGGGAATTGTTGCTTCAATACCCGCATTTTATTCGAAGCTAGCGTTCGTTCTACTCATTATTAAATATCGATTAAGGCCTTGGTGATTTGCGCAAGCCCGGGGCGAGCATTTACTAGTTCGTAGGCTTCATTAAGATGGATGGGTTTTTCGCGTTGTATAGCTTCTGCCAGTGCCGCACCTTCCATTTCGGACTGATAGGCATATCCGCGGGTTTCAAGATATTGATTGCGGCTATCGGAAAATTCTGGGAGTATTGCGCTTCGGGTGGTGGTGACCAATTTGGCACCAGCCTGAATGGCTTCCCAGGTAAGATTGTAGGTGCCGCGCGTAATGACCGTGGTATTGCTACCGAAGTGATTGGGTAATTGCATAGTCTCTATTGTTTCGAGATGCTTCAAGTCTATGTCGTCATCCATTAATGGGCCTTTAGCCAGGTATAGATTTTCTTTCCCTTTTCCACGCAAGATTTTTGCTGCTTTATCATATTGCTCAAGGTAACCGCGAATGCTGTAACGCGGGTCTTCTCCTTCTTTTTCACCTCCGCCACCTAAAGTAAAAATTACTTTTTCGGTTTCATCGGTTTTATCCAATGGGCGAACAAAGGGGCCTACTGCTTGAAAGATTGGATTTTGGAGAAGGGCCCATAGTTTATCGTGACTTTTATAGTGGTATTCAATTTCTTCGGGTTGACATGGGAAAAAAACATGCTCAAAACATTCGGGGGCTATGCGGAGAATATCGTGCATGTCGTCTGGCTTGAAGGATTGCATCACTAAAACAGTTCTGTGTCCACCTCGCTTGAGTTTTTTGATGATACTGCGTGACCACCAAGTGTCGAATACGACAGTCTTACGGCGGGATGGAATGTATTTAGATGATAGGGTATTTATCATCCCTGGAAATCCGCGAACACCAAGGGCTTGTGCTAAGTCGCGGCCTTTGGGAACATTTTTACATGGGCACGTGAAAAAATTATCGCCCATAGTGGATCTACATAGTGCTTCAACAGTGGCATCTGGATGGGCATCGGTGAGATAACGTTGGATGGCACCAAGTCGAGCGATGTGCCCGAGGCCAATACCGTTAATACCAAAAAACACAATGTGGGACATGAAAGATGCCTTGTAAGAGAACTTAATAGGGGTGCATGAATTGAACAATTACGTGTGTGAAAACCTTATCGTTCTCAAGGTTGAGATGTCAAGACTATAGTAGTCAAGGACATAGCTATTTTTTTAATTCAGAGTGTAAATTTTTTAATAAATTTTCAAAGATTTTAACCAACGAATCGTTGAGTTTCATGATGTTAAAGTCTCGTTCGATGACAGAGCGTCCTGTTTGAGCAATATGTAAATACATGTCGGGTTGTTCTATGAGGATGCTCAACTTTTCTGCAATTGCATGATTGTCTCTTTCGGGAACCATCATGCCCGTTTCATTGTCTTGAATGAGTTCCGGAATTCCTGCGTGTTGTGTGGTTACTACTGGGAGTCCTTTAGAGAGCGCGTCCATAAGGACTACGGGCAACCCTTCTTCGTCGCCGTCTGCACTGGTCACGCTGGGGCATAGTAATATATGAGAATTTTTTAAAATTTCGGTGATTTCATCTTGGATTTTCCATCCTGCAAACTGAATGTAATTGTCTAGTTTAAGCTCATGTGTGAGCGCCTCAAGGGAATCGCGAAGGGGGCCATCGCCTATAAAGGTCAGGTGGAAGTCATGTCCATGCTTGCGGGCAATTGCTATAGATCGAATTGCCTCGTCAAACCCTTTTTTCTCGACTAACCGTCCAACACTCACCACGTGAATGGGCTTGTTCGGAGAGGGCTGATTGGGGGTGTACTCGAATTGTTCGCAATTGACCCCCATGTGATGGATATGCAATTTATCTTCGGGGCAACCTAAGTCGAGTAATTTTTGTAGTGCATACTGTGTAATGGGTAAAAAGAGGTCGCCTTGTTGAAAAAGTGATTCGTATACATTCGCCCCGTGTGTTTTTGGGTACTTTGTAAGATCGTAGGCATGAAATACGGTAACAATTTTTCCTGATATATAGCCCTCTTGACGTAACTTGTTCGCCGTAATTCCGTTGGGGCCAAAGTGACAATAGAGAATATCAAAATGGCGATGGTCTTGTTCCTGCCAGAAATCAAAATGGTAAAGGCGCTTTAAGTTAAGAACAGATAGACCATATTTAGCTACATTGATGGAGTCCAGGGTTTTACTAGGGGATATGACCATCCATTTTAGGCATTTGAAAAGTAGCAAGATCCGTTTTAAAAGTTTTATTTTGGGGCGATGGTAAAAGGTGCGCTCTAAGAGTTTGTACTTTTGGACATCGGCGTGGTGTACTTTTTGCGTTTTTCTGGAACTGGTATAGATATACACGTCGTGGCCGCGATCAATGAGTCCGGTGATTTGGTTCAGGACAAAGGTTTCGGATGTGAGTGGAAATGAACTCACAAATACAGCAATCTTCATGACAACGCTTTCTTAAGGTACTCACCAGCTGTATAGGCTTCGTCGTGCAATGCGTCTATTTTTGACCTGTACTGGGTGTGGATGTCGGGTAATTGATGTACGAGCGCATCGATGGTGCTTAAGAGCGATTGTTCAGACATGGTTTCAATATCCTGAACCCATTGTTGTAATTCCAATTGCTCGAATAGTTCTTTTGTTTTAAATTCATAGGCAATCGGGAGCACGGGTGTATGTGCGCATAGAGCTAAGATGGCTACATGCATGCGTGTTGCGATAACCAGATTGAAGTCACTGAATCGATTGAGTAGCTGTATGGGGGTGTGATGTTGTTGATCTATTGTGATGGACTTTTGAAGATTGTCGGGTAATCCATCAACAATTTTATGAGCAAGTTGGGCGTCATCTTTCCAATATTCTTCAATCCCTTGGCATGTCGAAATAAAGGTTAGAGTGGCTTGGTGGTGCTCGATGAGATGTGTGACAGCATGTTGTATCGTGTCGATATAGCGAGCCATACCAGATGTAGAATCGTGTTGGGTAAAGAAGGGCCAATCACGAACTGATAGTGCGATATTTAGGCCTTCCGAAGAGGAAGGACTGCTGTGAGGGGGGGCGTGTAGAGCAAAAGCTCCATCAGGAAAGAGTTCAATTGAATTTTCGGGTATGCCTAAATCTATAAGGTGTTGCTTAGATGATTGATCGCGAACAAGAAGGGCAGAAGCATAGTTGAAAATTTTAGTCAATGCCTTGATGTTCTGGGGCTTTTTAAATGGCCCCAAGGATTGAGTAAAAAACGCTAGGGGCTTGTTCATTTGTAGACATAGATTGAGGTCAAATATTCGCGGTTTTAAGGCATAGTGTTCTACTAAAATTGTTCCTCCGGTACTGAGTATAAAGTCGGCTTCGTCATATATGCGAATATTGTCCAGTGACTCAGTATTTACGAGACGCCGCGATACGAAGCGGAGCTTGTGTTGCCAGCACCAAGCAGCAAGTCGAAACTGAATACGTGTCCGTCTTCGTTTAAATTTAGTGCTATTGAGGTCTGTTTTCTTGTCACCTAATTGCGCATAGATATGTTGGCGAAATTCAATGTCAGGATAATATCGGCTTGCTACGGCTGCATCATTGTCGAAGACTACAATGTGTGTGTTGTCCCCAAATGAGCGTTTTAGGATATTGATCATTCCATATAAAATGGCCGCATCGCCCCCGTTTAACGCGACTACATTGGTAATGACAATTCTCACTATCTCTCTCCCAGAGATCATTCCATTTGCAGTCAAATGCTTGGTTTGATTGAGTTGAATCGTGTTCGATACCTATTAAAAATATATTATGGCATATCTGCATTGGAGAATAATAATTAGGGAGACTTTAAGCCTTGAATTTATTGACTTTCATGGCTGTTGAACGCTATCCTTTTATTATGGAATCCATGTATTTACGTAGTCTTGTGCGAGGGTTAAAGCGCCCGATAATTATCCGTGCCTTTGCGGGGATGGCCACGCTGTGTCTATCAACGGTTGTAATGGCGGATGATGACAAGAAAAAAACTGAAGCTGTCGCTGCCAATTTGCATTATGTGACTGAAATATTGCCTTTAATCGAAAAGTATTGTATGGATTGCCATGACTCTGTGGTCACCAAAGGCGATTTGGATCTTGAACGCTTTGATTCACGGCAAAAAGTGATTACGTCCATGGCTTTGTGGACACGTATGGCGCGGCGGGTGAACGAAAATTCGATGCCCCCCAAAGATGAAATTCGTCCGAACGCTGAAGAGAAGAAGAAAATCCTGGATTGGATTAAGGCGGCGGAAGCGGATAATGGGCATTGTAACCAACTTGCAAGTCAGGAATCCGCCAATTGGTATCCCGGATATGTGATGAGCCGTCGCTTAACTCGACAAGAGTATGAAAATACCTTGAG
>CALLLL010000129.1 GCA_938082445.1 uncultured bacterium | reverse complement strand
CAATCCGGTAAAAAGGGTTATTGAGCTTATATTTGTTGGTTTGGCGTTGTTGTTTTCAAGTGTGATGCGTCAACGTGTGCACCATAAGAAAACAGATCGTTATAGTCGAGATGTACACCGCTAAGCGGTGTTGGGTTGGATTAGAAAAAGGACTGTGTCATGTTGGTAGTGTCATCATCGGATATTCATGGTAAGGAAATCACAGGGACGCTGGGTCTTGTCAAAGGGACCACGGTACGTGCGCATCATATGATGAGTGATTTGATTGCCTGGATGCGCAATGCTGTGGGGGGCGAGGTGCATGAATACACGAAGATTTTAGCCGAATCCCGCGAACATGCTTTAGATCGAATGAAAGAAGAAGCAGAAGCAATGGGCGCTGATGCTGTGGTGGATATTCGTTTTAGTACATCGAATATTGCCAAAGGGGCAGCCGAAGTACTAGTCTATGGTACTGCTGTGACCTTGAAAGAGGGGCACTAGTTCGGGCACTCTACCTTTTCACTCTTGAAAAGGAACTTGTAAAATGACCTCTCGTACGTTAATCATTCGTTTTTCTCTTTGTGTAGTACTGTGCTTATTTTTAGGCACTTCATTGTCGAGTATCGCTGCGGATACTGAACGTCCCAATCTCCTTTTCTTTTTTATCGATGATCAGCGCCATACAACCCTTGGGTGTATGGGGGACCCGATTGTGCAAACGCCGACGATAGATTCGTTAGCGGAGCGGGGTGTGTTGTTTCGTAATGCTTTTGTGACTACGTCGATTTGTGCATCAAGCCGGGCATGTGTGATGACGGGGTTGACGGAGCGTACACATGGCTATAATTTTGGGAAGCCTGCGGTGGCTAAACAATTTACCGCGACAAGTTACCCAAAGTTGTTAAGGAATGCTGGATATCGAACGGGATTTTATGGGAAGTTTGGTGCCAAGTATGATGGCTTTGATGAGGTAGCACCTTATGATGAATTCGAGAACCGTGATCGTCCGTATTTGCGTAAACAGAATGACGGCAGCATTCGACATGTTGACGAACTCAATACTGAAGGGGCGATACGATTTTTGAAAGGAGATATGAAGGGCAAACCTTTTGCTCTGCAGGTGAGTTTTAGTTCCGGTCATGCTGAAGATAGCGACAAAGAACATCATTATCCTTTTATTGATGCGGTAAAAGATTTATATACGGATATAGAATTCCCTGAGCCTCGCTTGGGTGACCCCAGTATTTTTTACAACCAGCCTGAGTTTATGCGCGAATCTATGAATCGCGATCGCTATTTCTGGCGTTGGGATACGCCAGCCAAGTACCAGAAAAATATGCGTAACTATTATCGATTAATCTCTGGAATTGATGTGATGATGGGGCGTGTATTGGATGTTCTTGAAGAACAGGGCTTGGCGGACAATACAGTGATTGTATATGTGGCGGACAACGGCTATTACATGGGCGATCGAGGCTTTGCGGGGAAATGGTCTCATTACGAACAATCCTTGCGTGTGCCGATGATCATCATGGACCCTCGCCGTGATGCACAGCGGGATGTGAAGAAAATGACGCTTAACATCGATGTGCCTGCGACCTTATTGGATTTGGCAGGGGTAGAGGTGCCGGGACATTATCAAGGAGAAAGCTTGGTCCCATTTTTAGAGGGCAAGTGTCCGAAAGATTGGCGTACGGATTTCTTTTGCGAGCACCGTATGGAACATAAATCGATTCCGAAATGGGAAGGGGTGCGCGATCAGCGTTACGTATATGCACGTTATGATGGGCAAGAACCGGTTTATGAATTTTTGCATGACTTGAAGAAAGATCCGGATCAACTAGTTAATTTGGTGGGTAATTCTAAATATGCCCAACAATTGTCTCAATTACGTAAGCGTTGCGATGAATTGCGTGATGGGTATATTGCCGCGCAAGCCCCTGCGGAATAGGTTTTTTGCACACTGTACTTTTTTACTAGTAAGGCTATATACTGAAGGTCTGGTTAAGGAGACTGGAAGGTTTGGGTGTATGCTAAGTCGATTTATGACACGTCGAGAGCAAGTGGTGTTGGCCTTTGTGGCCGCTGCAATAATACTGGGTTCGGGTGTGTTGGTTTGGCTGCAGCAAGAAAATTCTTCTATGGAACCCGTGTCCGAAGTGGTTGTAGCTCCTATTGTGACTACGCCTAGTCCTGTGCCAGCCGTTTTTAAGCAAGTCGTTGAAGAAGACTCCTTAATAATTTGTGTGCAAGGTTCAGTCGTTAGTGCGGGTGTATATGAAATGACCAGCGAGCAGCGCGTGAATGATGCGATTGAGGCTGCTGGCGGTATTTTATCGTTGGGGGATACGGATGGGCTTAATCTCGCTGCAAAGCTGGTGGATGGAACAACGTTGTTTGTTCCTAAGATGGAGCGGAATGATGGTACGGGTAATCCAGTAGAGTCTACCGGAATAAAAAAAATCATCCGGGATATTTGCTCGCCAGTAGGGATGTCATGGTATCCTCTACAGACATTTTGCCGTCCAATGGTGTCGGCTTAGTTAATTTGAACACGGCTTCTCAGGCGCAATTAGAAGCATTGCCTGGAATCGGGCCAGTGTATGCGAAAGCCATCATTGTGTATCGAAGCAGAAACCCTTTTCGCACTATCGAAGAAATACAGAATGTGCAGGGGATTGGCGAAAAACGTTATGAATCAATTCGTGATCAGATTACGGTACACTAATAAAGGCTACGGAGTAGACAATAGATGTCTGACGATGAAGATAAAATAACGGAAGAAGAAGCCATTGCGAAAGTTGTGTTGATGGAAGAAGAATACCATCAGGAGTCACAGTCATCGTTTTTGGAAAAAGTACGGCGTGGTTGTTATATCAGTATGGCGATGGGGATGTTGATTTTAGTGACATTGTTTCCGTTGATCTTGATGAAGAAAGATCAAGATTACCCGATCGTATTAATTGTATTTGCCGCCTTGTTGTTTGCGGGAGGGGTCGTTGGATTGGTGTGGGTACGTGTTCAAGTGTCGAATGCGAAGAAGGATCCGTTTGAGTTTTAGAGTTGACTTTGTGGAATATTTTTGGGATAGTACGTTATCTAATATTTAGTGTATTTGTTTGCCGAGTGAACAATGATGGGAGATATGATTATGCGTAAAGGGTTAAAGTCTAAGCTGATGTTGATGATGGCGGCTGTTGCGATGTTGTTTTCAGCTCAATCGACAATGGCGGGTGAACGAGTTGGTGATCCCTATACCTTGGGGACTTGTGCCGTATCGGGTAAAGATGCTTGGGCCAAAGGGGATCCGTTTGTAATCATTCACGAAGGACGTGAAGTTAAAACGTGTTGTAAAAATTGTAAAAGTAAGTTTGAAGCCGATCCAGCAAAATTTCTTCCGGGCATTGATGAGAAAATTATTGCTCAGCAGGATAAACACTATCCATTAACAACATGTGTCGTTGGAGGGGGAGCCTTGGATTCTAAAGGCGAGCCGGTGGTGTTGGTTGTCAACAATCGTTTGGTCAAATTGTGCTGTAATGGGTGCAAGAAGAAAGTAAAAGCAGATCCAGCTGCATTTATTGCTAAATTGGATGAAGCAGCGATTGCAAAGCAAAATGATTCGTATAATCTGAAAAAATGCCCTATTGCGGGTGAAGATTTAGGCGATAAGGCTAAAAATATCGTGGTGGGTAACCGTTTGGTGAAATTGTGCTGCGCCGGGTGTAAAAAGAAAGTGGATGCCAATCCGGCTAAAGTGTTTGCTATGCTCGATACAGGCAAAGTGACTGCTGAGGGTAGCGGGAAGAAGAAAAAGAAGAAATAGCCTTTAAATATTGAGTGTTTTGTAAAAAAAGCCCCTCATATCGGTAGATATGGGGGGCTTTTGATTTGTGATGGTACCCGATCTCTGGTTCGAACAGAGGACCTCCTGGACCACAACCA
>CALLLL010000128.1 GCA_938082445.1 uncultured bacterium | reverse complement strand
ATCGCTTGAAAAAATACGATTTGGGCAATGGCAACGACGAATAATCTGTTGTGTTGGGTGATTTATCTCTAATTATTTGCTGCATAAGGAAAACTCTTGACAAATAATGAACGTTCGTTCATTATAGTGCCATGAGAACTCTGGATGAAGAAAAAAGAGAACGCATTGGGAATGCAGCTATTCGCCTGATCAATACCATTGGTTTTGCGGATGTATCGATGTCTAAAATTGCGAAGAAGGCTGGGGTGGCCACTTCAACCATCTATTTATATTTTGACAATAAGCAGGATATGTTGAATAAGTTGTATTTGATGGTGCGTAGTGATTTCAGCTACGCCTTACGAAAAGGGTATGTATCTTCGTTGCCGGTTGAAGATTCTATGCGGGGTATTTATTTTCGGATTATTAAATACTTTGAGGAAAATCCGCATCACTCTTCTTTTATGGAACAATTTGCAAGTTCGGCATTGATACATGGTATTAACCGTGAAGAAGAGGCGAAGTACTTTCATTTTTTAGTGCAGTTGATTGACCGGGGTATTCAGGGAGGTTTGTTGAAGAATACATCAACGTCTACCATTGGTGCTTTTTTGTTTTACCCTATTGTTCACCGCATACACCAGCATCAGGTTGAAGGGTTAAAGATGAGCCGCATTGAAAAGGAACGTATCTTTACGATGATGTGGGATGCCATTAAAAATTAAAAAAAGAGGTCTAAGCATTGGATGCTTAGACCTCTTGAATGTTTAGGTGTTTTGAATTTCCCTAATTCGTAGGGGCTTCGGTGCTGGCTTCTTCTTCAGCGTTGAAGTGAATTTCTTCGGTCTCAGGCTGCGCAGGCATTGGGATGGCGCATTTGTCGCCGTCGCAGAAGACGTCTTCGGCTTCGTCGGTATTGATGGCTCCGAAATCGAGTGGCTTCATTTTCTCGGAAGCTTGCAAGAAGGTTTCCTGGGTGATGGTCTGGTACGGTGCCTGCGGGTAGCTGTGGTCGGTCAGCGGAAGGAAGCTGATGGATTTAAGCTTGTTTTCATAGAGTTCCAGAATCTTAGGAATGTCTTTGGCTTCATCGGGATTGAATGTTACCGTAGCACTCACTTGGTTGTCGGCCCAGTAGTATTGCATCTGTGCCACGTTTTCGACTTGTTCCCAAATGGAAACATCGTCTTTAGAACGGTCAAAGTGTTTTTCGTGTACAGGGAAGTATACGACCCAAGTGTTGTCGCCGTATACGGATTCTTCCATGCGGCAACCGGCGCGTTTGATCGGCTCGACCAGTGGGCTGGTTTTGTCGATTCGAATGGTGCGGTAATAGTACTCGGCATGTGCATAGTGAATACCGGGGGTAACGCCTGGCAGTAGAGAGACTGTTCCGCTTGGTTTAACGGATGTCTTCTTGACACTTTCAGGGATACACAACCATTGCGCGTAAATTTTGTCGAGTTCGGAGATGTATTCATAGCCTTGGTCGCACCAGTTGAAGTGCTCACGGCGTCCATGACGTTCAAAGGACTCTACGATACCGGATTGGCTTAAGCCGATACGGCGGTTGCGCAACATGATAGCGTTCGTACGTTCGTTGTGTGTAGGAATCAACGTTACGGTTTTTGCATAGAGGTAGGCGAATTTCAATGTGCGCTTGTAGTCTGCAAAGTTTTCGTGCAAAGAGGGGAAAGTTTCTACCAGGTTGCACACTTCGAACGATTCGAGGCTTTGTTCGGCACATGGGTTGGTTCCCATGACTTTTGCGTCAAGGTTGTTGATGCCGTCTTTAAGGCGACCGTAGGCACGAGCATTTTCGAGCCAGAAGTATCCGGGTTCACCGTTTTTGGCGGTTTGACCACCGAGGTGTTCGTAGTCTAGACCGATGTCGGCAAGCACGCTGTTGTTGGAAGCCCAACGCCAGTCACGCAGTTTTTGCTCGTGCAATTTAGGGTCTTTGAGTTGCAGGTATTCTTCGTCATCGGTTTTACCCAAGGCGAGTTCGGCTGTACGGCGAACACCGCCGGATACTACGCATTTACCCAAGACGTTCATCAGGTCTGTGATGTCTGTAGAGGTGATACGTTCGCCGATGCGGGGAGCGAGAATGGTGTCTATGTTTTTGATGCATTCCATCAGGGGGCCAGCGCCGGGAGCGATACCGCCGAAGGTGTTGATGGGAGCGCCCACAGGGCGAATCTGAGAGTAGTCAATGTTGGCTGGACGTTTGCCGTTGCCTACATAGGATTCAAGGACGACGCGTACGAGGTCGCACCAGCCTTCTTTAGAATCTTCTACTTGGTGTGTGTACCCTGCGGATTCGGGTTGTTTGATATAAATGAGCCCTGCACCTTCGTTGTCGAAGGCTACACCCACACCGAGCATGGACATGTCCATCAGGAAGCAGAAAGGAGCGGCAAAGCTTACGTCGATTTCGTTAGTGGAAACGAATGCGCAGTTATTCAGCGCTGCGGAGCCGCGTTCGTAGATGTAGTCGGTACCCATCATCCACAGACCGCGTCCAGGAGGCAGGAATTTGAAGTTCCACATCAGGGTATACATTTCCTGAGCAGATTTTTGCGCTTTGTATGGAATCCAAGGGAGTTTGAGGTTTTTAGTGTGATTGAGTTGGATGGTGTAACACCCTTCGACCACGCGACGTACGGTTTCCCAGTACTCTTCGGTGCGGTCTTGTCCATCTACATTTTCTATCACGCGCGCGTAGGTGCGTTTGAAGGTTACATAGCCCAATGGTCCCCAATTGGGTTGTGTGTCCTTGAACCCATCCAAAAATTTATCGGATAACTTAAAGCGCTCTTTTATCTCAAACATTCATACTCTCCCCGGTGTTTCGACTTCTTAATTTAATGTACTATAATTTTATTTGTTATTTTATTTATGCTTATGACTGATTCTGCGAGGGTTATTACACTTTACGGTGCGGTGTTTTGACCCAAGGTAATCCATCCACCATTTCGACTTCGTAATCCCCGAGTAAGTTGGGGTAACGTTCTTTGAGCATATAATAGACTTGGCTAAAGACCAAGCGAATTTCTTCTTCGGCGGAGGGCTCAGTGCGCATTTCGATGACGTGGCGCAGGGTACGGAAGTTGCAGGACCAACCGATGGTCGTGGCTACACCAATGGGCGCAACACGACGGAATGCGGAGGTTAACTTTTTCTTGATGCCAAAGTTTTTCTGGTTGTCGATGTCGTAAACATCGGCCAGTTTAATTTGGACTTCTTCGAGTTTTTCCATGGCTTCGGCGTAGACTTCCATGCCGGCTTCATTCTCGGTGATGTGCGTTGGTGCGTAAGCGGATAATTTATCCAAGCGCACAAAGCGTAGGGATTCTTGTGACATGGCTGATCCGGCGCGGTGACGGACGAGTTCGTGGGTGAATACGCGACTGACATCGGCAAAGATGAAATTGAGTACAGGGTGCTCGATCACGCTGCCGTGTCCTACATTGAGAATGTTGCGTAGGTAGGGTTCGTTGCCTTCACGTACGCGGGTTACGTTCGGGTTTAATCCAGGTTCGAAAGAACGGTAGCATAAACGACCCATTACTTCGCTAAGGCGTTCTGAATCGCTTGGGGCATCCGATGTCCAATCAGCTACTCCAGCGTGTGCTAGATAATCGTTCAATCCTTCTTCGTTAATGCGAGTCTCACCGACCAAAAATACTTTAGGCTTTACATATTCCACGTGCACGGTCCCTTTTCGGGTTAAACTGTATGGGCTTGATTGGTCGTGGGTGAGAGGCAACACTACTAACACACCCGTAAAAACCGCCAAAAAAGCAGCAACAAAACTACTTACAATGAGAAAACTACATGATTTAGCGCGTAACTTTGTATTCAGAAAGATACTGAACAAAGATACCCCCGAAATCCAAGTTCCGCGGAGAGGTGAGACTTGTGGTCTACGCTCCGTTCCCCTTCGGAACTGATGCGCATTATAGGCATCTTGTTTGGGTTTGTAAAGAACTTTTTTTTTCACGTTTAAAACGCTCCAAAAAGTAGAAATTCGACACTAAAAAACGAGGTGTTTAAAATTTCAATATACAATATGTTGTGCTCGTAAATATGCCTTATGCTTTATAATGTATCACAAGTGGTTGTTTCTTGTCCACAAAAAAATGTGCATAAAATGTTAAAAAGAGCGGATCGGACCGTAAAATAAGGACAAAATAGGAATCGATTTGTGTGTATAAGTTTCGGGTGGATTTTCCTGAAAACATATCAAGGCTACCACAATATGTTGTGGTTTTTTGAAGATCATGACCGATCAAAGTGGCATATAAAGGTACTGAAAAAGTTGTGTACTGAAAGAGTCGTTTTGAGCGATTTGAGTGTAATTAGGAGAAAGTTTTCACCAAAAGAGGCTAAATCTGCAAGGGCCGAGTAAGTTTTGTGTGATTTGTAGAAAATGTGGTCATAATTACCTCGCATTTTACTCATAAAACTCTCATGGGGTGTTCAGTAAAATTATCCCAAAAAAGTATGAGTGGGTTGGGGCGCTTTTTGTACAAAAAAAGTACTCACTTGAACATGAAAAAACGAACATTCTCATTTTCTTGGCAAAAGGGTATTTTGGTCGGTAGGCAAACTTGATCAATATCCCTTCTTTACTTAAAGGCGGCGACTGTATAGCGGGGTGAATAAAAAGTTCGTGTATATATAATTTAATGCATAAGTTGCTTGACTTGCCTTGCAACTATGTGGCAAAATCTCGCCAATTATCGGGTGTGCAATCCCGTTTTTTTACATTTCTTGCATGACACTACAGTATAAATCAGTAGTTGTTATGGTTATTCATTACTTTCGGATCTTTCGCCGCTGCGGTCGTACGGTCCTGATGAAAGCGAAAATAGTGTCTACCAGTCAGAATACATCTCCTTCTATTGTTGCGACGGTTGCGTCGCATGAGCAAGAGTTGCTTGCGCAACTGGATGCTTCTAAAGTTGAAGCCAGTGAATCGCTGGATCAGGCTCGTGTAAAAGCGCGTAAGCTTTTGCAGGAATCTGAAGCAACATTGACTGAAGAAATTGCACAAATTCGACGTGACCGTGAAGCTGCTCGTGAGCAGTCTTTTCAATCTACGGTTGCAGAAGCGGAAGCTCGCTTGGTGAGTGTACGCGATGACGCTGCCGCACAAGTTGATGCGATGGCGCAAGAAGTTTTGTCTTTATTTATGCCCAAATCTACGAGTGGGAATTAATCGATGATCGCTTTGATGTCACGAGTTGAACTGGTTTGCTTGCGTTCGATCCGCGCTGAGTTGGTGCGGAATCTACAAGAGCGTGGTTTACTTCATTTGAATGAGGTGTCGACTGAAGTCGAAGGTGCCGAAAACTTTTTGAATAAAGTGGTGCTGGAAGGCGAGGAACGCGATGCGATGTTGGCTGCAGAAGATGCGCAGCGAGCATTGGCAGAAGTGGCTCCGTTGTTGACAGTTCAGCCGGGTGCGGATGCGGTGAGTGAATGCGCTGCTCAATTGGCTTCTCTTGAAGAAGCTGAATTGTTTGAGCAGGTCAATGGCTGGACCGAAAATTTACGCGAAACTACACGCAAGCGTTTGAATGAGCAAGACCAGTTGGATGTGTTGAATAACTATCGCACAGTCATCGAGCAGGTTGCTCCATCGTTGGGTGCCGATGTAAAACTGGGCAAGGGAACACGTGCCTTGGTATTGACCGGCGATGTGGACCGCGCTGCGGCACGCATTGATGAGCGTTTCGAAAAAGAATTTGAGGGAAATTATAACTTCTATAAGCACATGGCTACCAAGAAACAATTGGTTGGTCTGTTGACGTTCCCTGAAGATCAAGCGCAAGTCGTGAATAAAATTTTAAATCAAGAAGGTGTTGCTCCAATGGATATGAGCGATGCTGGTTATACTGATTTGACCGCTAGTGAATTGTTGGCAAAGATTGAAGAGACGATTGCTGCATTGACGGCGGATGTCGCTTCTCTTAAAGAGGAAGCGGATACTATTTCAGCGTCTGTAGGTGCGAATATACTGGCCGCTCGCGCTTTAGTGGGCGACGCGGTAGCGCGTTTGCAAGTGTCCGACAATTTCGCTGAAAGCGAAATGGTTGCTGTGATTCAAGGTTGGACTCCTTCCGATCAGTTTGGTGAGCTGAGTAAAGCGATTGAAGCTGACTTCCCTGGCCAGGTTGATGTAAATGAGATTGCCCCTGACAATCCTCATCATCCCGATGCGCCGACTCAGTTAGAAAACAATAAATTTGTGAAGCCGTTTGAAGTGGTGATGGGAATCTTTAAACCACCTGCTTATGGAACGATTGACCCGACCTCAATGGTGGCGGTCTCGTTTATTCTTTTCTATGGCTTTATCTTGGGTGATGCTTGTTATGCTGTAGGCTTGTTCTTGTTGGCCTTGTTGCTCAATAAGAAATTGGGTCACATTCCAGCAGTGAAAGATGTGGTGACGATTGCTAAGTATATGGCGGCTTCCGCATTTGTGTTTGGTGTAGCCTTTGGTGAGTACTTCGGTAATTTTGTCGAAAAATGGTTGTGGCCAAAGTTGTTCGGCAGTGAATTCCATTTGTATCTGTTCCACCGTGCTCTTGAGCCTAACGATACATTAAAAATTGGTATTTATATCGGTATTGTGCATATTCTCTTGGGCTTGGCCTTAGGGGTTAAGGAAGATTTCCGTCACGGACATAAAACCCATGCTATTGAAAAACTGGGTATGTGGTTGTGTATTGTGGCGGTTATTCAGCAAGTATTTTCATTCTTTGAACATCCTGTATTCGGCGCAGCATTCCTGACACCTGTGAGTATAGTGTTGGGTGTCGCAGGCGTTATTCTGCTCTTTTACTCCATGGGTCTTATGGGTATGATTGGGATTATTGAAGTGTTGTCCTTAGGCGGTAACATCTTGTCTTACGGACGTCTTATGGCATTGGGCTTTGCGTCCATTGCATTGGCTGATATTGCCAATATGTTGCCAGGAATGTTTGGCGGTGGTTCGGTGAACGTAGGTTATGTCATCGGTATCGTCGGCGCATTTGCTGTGCATGTGTTAAATATTGGAATTGGAATTGCTAGTCCAACGATTCACTCGTTGCGTCTTAATTTTGTTGAATTTCTACCGAAATTCTATGCACCAGAAGGAAAGGGTTATGCCCCTTTCAAAAAGGAGAAAGTATCGTGAAAAAAAGTGTATTGTTAACTCTGACGGCCATGGTTGTGATGTTCGTAATCGCTCCTGCTACCTTTGCTGCTGAAGCTGCTGAAGTTGCTGCTGAAGGTGGTATTTCCACTGGCGCTGGTTTGATTGCTATCGGTGCAGGCCTTGCAGTTGGTTTGGCTGGTATCGCTACCGGTAATGCTCAAGCTAACGTAGGTGCTGGTGGTACCGGTGCTATGGCTGAGAAACCTGAGCTTTTCACCAACGTACTGATTCTGTTCGCTATCCCAGAAACAATTGTTATCTTGGGATTCGTTATCGGTTTCTTGTTGCTGGGTAAAATCTAACTGTTGTCGATTTGACGTAGGAGTGCTCCAATGGGCTCTGCCTTATTAGAGACGATGACCGCTCAGGTCACGGAACAATGCGACGCGAATCGCGCTGCTGCTGAAGAGGAAGCTAAGGTTATTCATGCCGAAGCGACTGAACAGGCGCAAGCGAAACGCGATGCATTGATGGCTGCCAACGATTCAGAAATGGATCGCTTGGATGAACGCTGGCGCTTAATGGCGCATGCGGAAGCTTCCCGTGCTGATTTGGTGGTTAAGAATGACGCTGTTCAAGCAGTCATGCAAAAAGTCGAATCGGAAATCCGCGCGGTGGTAGACAGTGGCGCCTTTGGTGGTGTGCTGGATGCTTTGTTGGCGTCTTTACTGAATGAGTTTAAAGGTGAAGACAGCGAAGCCGTATTGATTGCACCCGAGGCGCATGTCGCCCATGTGCAACAATGGTTGTCGGCCAATGGTCACGCGGGAATGTCTGTTGAGGGATCGGCGGAAGTGTGGGACGGAGTTGCGTTGCAAGATCCGGCTCGTACGTATCGCATTACGAATACTTTAACAGGTCGTTATGGACGTATCGGACAAGAAGCTCGCCGTCTTTGTATGGTGAAGTTGTTTGGTGAAACTACGGAAGGAGCGCAATAGGTATGGCTAATGCAAAATCACATGCTGCCCATGTCAGTGCACGTGTCCGTGGTATGAAAAGCCACTTGATGGATACGAACGATTTGGATTCTTTGCTGGAAAGTGCTGGTCCGGATGCAATGGCTGAGCTGTTGTTGACGTCGCCGTATGAATCCGAAGTGGCTGAAGCAATGACTCGTTACCAAGGTGCTGATGCTGTGGAAGACGGTGTTACCCGTAACCTGATTCATACCTTTACCAAGTTGCGCAAAATGTGCGACGGGGAATTGGCTGATTTGGTGGGTGTGTTTTTCACGCGTTGGGATTTGAATGCAGTTAAATCATTGTTGCGTAATCGCCATCATGGCTTGGATGCTGAAAGTGGAGAGGGGTCGTTGTTAACGAGTCCATCCATTTCTCCGGCTCTGCTTAATGATTTGGCTTCACGTGATACGATTGAAGAGTTGGTGCGCGGTTTAATCGCGTGGAACTCTACTCTGTGTCGTCCTTTGGAAAATAACTTGTCTGCTTATCAGGAATCACGCAACTTGCGTGTCTTGGAAGATGCCTTGGATAAAGCGTATTTCGTAAACACGATCTCGACCTTGGATTCAAACAAGTCTGTCAATGCTCAGTTTGTTTGTGCTGTGTTGCGTTTGGAAATTGACCGCATGAATTTGCGTCGATTGTTTGAACCACGCGGTACGGATGTGGATGCAGAAGATACCTTACGTGAATTGTTGTCGAACGGTGGAGTGTCCTTGGATACTTTACGCGCGATTGCTTCTTCGGCTTCTCCAGAGCGAGCAGCTGAACAGTTGGAATCCACTGCGTATCGTGGACTGGGTGATGCTCTGAAAGCCTTCGCGCAAACCGGTCACTTCTCACGTCTTGAGCGTGCGTTTGACTTGATGATGCTCGAGAAGCTTAAACGTGCTTCTCAACGTGATTCACTCAGCATTGCTGTGTTGATGCGTTATGCATGGCTCAAGTACAACGAAGTGATGAATATTCGTATGATTTCACGGGGTGCGGCAGCTCATTTGCCTAAAGCTCGTATTCAGGAGGAAGTGCTGTATGTCTAAAGTAATTGCCTTAGCCAGTGATACCACAGCCTTGAATCTGATGTTGACCGGAATTACGGTTGAAGAAGTCTCCGATGTCAAAACGGCTGAATCGCGCATTGAAGCGTTGCTACAAAGCGACCTGGATGTGCTTGTAATAGAAGAAAAATTGCGGGAGGACTTTTCCAACCGCATGCAGTCGCGCTTGAAAGACCATTCAGGTGCCCCTTTAATCGTATACTGCCCGGCGTTTGATGAAGAGGATTCAGATGTAGATGCCTACCTCTCGTCCATCATTAAACCTGCTGTTGGCTTTGAAATTCGCTTAGCGTAAGCGACACAATCTCTGAGATAAGAATTGGAGTAACAAAAATGCCTGGAATAACTGGTAAACTGGTGAGAATTTCCGGTCCAATGATCGCTGCCGACGGAATGTTGGGTGTGACAATGGGTGAAATTGTCAAGGTTGGTAAAATGGGACTGATGGGTGAGGTTATCCGTATTGACGGTGACATCATCTTTGCTCAGGTTTATGAAGATACATCGGGTATGTATCTGGGTGAGCCTGTCGAAGCACAAGGCTTGCCTTTGTCCATCGATTTAGGACCTGGTCTCTTGGGACAAACCTATGATGGAATTCAGCGTCCGCTGATTGACCTGCAAAAATCCTCCGGTGACTTCATCGGTCGTGGATTGACAGCGGCGCCTTTGGATACTGAACGCAAATGGGCGTTTACTCCCAAAGTGTCTGTCGGGGATGACGTACAAGGCGGCGATGTTCTTGGTAGCGTTCCTGAAACGGAACACCTTGACCACTTCATTATGGTACCGCCTTTGGTCTCCGGTAAGATTAAATCGGTTGCTGCTGCTGGCGAATATACCATCAATGATGAAATCGCTACTTTAGAAGACGGTACTTCTTTGACCATGGTTCATCCTTGGCCTGTGAAACGTTCTCGTCCTTCACGTCGTAAATTACCTTCCAATACTCCATTTATTACAGGGCAGCGTGTACTTGATATGCTCTTCCCAGTGGCGCTCGGTGGTTCTGCTATCGTGCCTGGTGGATTTGGTGCTGGTAAGACGGTTGTTGAGCAACAAATCTCCAAATTCTGTAACGCAGATATCATTATTTATGTGGGTTGTGGTGAGCGCGGCAACGAAATGGCTGACGTGCTTGACGAATTCCCCGAGTTGACTGACCCGAAAACGGGTGGTCCTTTGATGAACCGTACGGTGCTGGTGGTAAATACCTCGAACATGCCTGTGGCGGCTCGTGAAGCGTCTGTATATACTGGAATGACCTTGGCGGAATACTACCGTGACATGGGCTACTCAGTGGCTATGATGGCTGACTCTTCCTCACGTTGGGCTGAAGCGCTCCGTGAAATCTCCTCGCGTCTTGAAGAGATGCCTGGTGAAGAGGGTTACCCAACATATCTCTCTGCGCGTATCGCTGAGTTCTATGAGCGAACGGGTCGTGTAGAATGTTTGGGATCTGATGTGGCTGAAGGCGAAGAGCCTCGCTCT
This sequence comes from uncultured bacterium, assembly GCA_938082445.1. Classification (GTDB taxonomy): domain Bacteria; phylum Hydrogenedentota; class Hydrogenedentia; order Hydrogenedentales; genus DTSJ01. Next base: position 784 of record CALLLL010000128.1, on the reverse strand, counting down.
GGTTCATTGACAATTGTAGGTGCGGTGTCTCCTCCTGGTGGTGACTTCTCCGAGCCTGTAACACAAAACTCGATGCGTGTAGCTGGTGGTCTTTGGGCACTTGATTCCGCGTTGGCTTACTCACGTCACTATCCATCTGTAAACTGGAATATGAGTTACTCTCTTTACTTCCACGATTTGGATGATTGGTTTAAAGAAAATGCGCCAAAAGGTTGGACGGAACGTCGCCAAGAAGCGGTTGACCTCCTCCAAAAGGATGCTGAGCTTCAAGAAATCGTACAGTTGGTTGGACCGGATGCATTGCAAGAGCAAGAGCGTTTGGTACTTGAACTCTCTCGTATGATTAAAGAAGTATTTTTGCAACAAAACGCGTTCTCCGATGATGATGCCTATAGTTCATTGGAAAAAACAGGTGGTCTGCTTGATGCACTGATGTCATTCTACGATGAGTGTCATGTAGCATTGGGTCAAGGTGTTGAATTGATGACGATTCTTGATGACCCCATTAAAGAAGCTATTTCTCGTCTTCGTGAAGTAAATTCTGAAGGATTTACATCGAAGAAAGATGTAGTCATGGATGATATGAAATCAGCTATCCAAAAATTGGTTCAAGCTGCTGAATAAGATATAGATAACGTTGGAATTAAACGTGCTCGTTGAGTACGGAATACTCAAAACAGGGTGAATCCCTGAAAGGGTGGACACAATGACAGAATCCGAAATGCTCCAAAAAGAGTACTGGGATCTTAAATACATTTCCGGACCGTTGGTTTTCTTGGAAAAT
>CALLLL010000127.1 GCA_938082445.1 uncultured bacterium | reverse complement strand
ATAAATACTAGAAATAGGGCGGATGCCATATGAACGAAGTTGATGGCGAATGTTAATGGGAAATTGCTAAGAGATCGATTGGCAAAAACCATACTCTATCCTTAATTATGTTGACACTAGAATTATATTTGAATAAAATAGCACAAACGTTTGCGCAAAGGGCAATCGTGGTTACATAAATATTCCGTACCAAGCTATTATCCGTTATATTAAGTCATAGAGTCCAGATGAAAACAACTTTCGATACCCTATACACTTCACCACTGTGGTGTGATGTATTTTAGGTGGAAGTTGGATTCTGGAAATGTTGCAGAGTACGATGGCTCTGCCTTAGATATATCCCAAGCATGACAGCATTGACCGATGACCCTCAATAAGGGGTGTTAAATAAAAGGAGTGAATCGATGCGTGAAAGTCTTTTAATGTTAGCGATGTGGGCCGTAAGTTTTACCGCATATGCTGCTGAAGATAAAGTATTGTTGTACGATGATTTCTCATCATACCGTGCAGGGCTTTTTTCCTCAACAGTCGGAGCGCATACGGAATATCATTATTTGCCTGAAGCAGCCCGTAAAGGCAACTGGGCGGTTACGAATTTCGGATCCAGTGTTCCATCCCAACGTGCTTGGCGAATAGTAGAGTTTGATGGCAAAGCGGGGATGGGGCAATTCTATAAAAATAAGTACAGCTTTTTTCATCCGATGATCATCGCAGGAGATCATGCCTGGAAAGATTATACCGCCACTGTTCAGTTTACTCCACAGACCAATGATAAAATGACAGGGGTAGTATTCCGTTACCGCAATGATCGTTGTTACTACTTTTGCGGAGTGCAAAACGGAAAAGCAGTATTGAAAATGGTCAAACATGCCACAGATTTTCATAAACCCTACGAAGAAATTCTTGCTGAAGCACGGTTTGATCCTATAAAAGATACCCCCATAACCCTAACTGTCACGGTTTCGGGACATTCAATTAGAGCCACGCTAAACGACATCAACTTATTTGCTGAAGACTATACGTATCCTACAGGCCCTATTGGTCTTACCGCTGATGGCCCTGCCATATTCCAAGAGGTGAAAGTGACCTCTTCCCAGCAAGAGGCCAATCGTATCCGCTTTGCTATTAATGATCGGGAAAAAGAAGAAAAACTCCTTCAAGATAAAAATCCAAAACTGAAATTATGGAAAAAAATTAACCTAAAAGATTTTGGTGTGGGACGTAATGCCCGCTTTGGAGATCTCAATGGTGATGGACAATTGGATGTGCTTTTGACGCAAGTGTTGCACCATGGTCCCAAGGATCGAAATAGTGAAGTTGCTTGCATGACGGCAATGACCTTTGATGGGGAAATGTTGTGGCAATTGGGTGAGCCGGATCCGTGGAAAAATCATCTCACCAATGATGTAGCTGTGCAGATTCACGATATTGATGGTGATGGAAAAGCAGAAGTTATCTATTGCAAAGACATGAAGATAATCGTCGCCGATGGAGCCACAGGAGAGACAAAGTATTCTGCCGATACGCCAGAAATGCCAGCCAATACAAAGAAGCCCTATGATAAATTTCCCAGGATTTTAGGCGACAGTTTATACTTCTGCGATTTACGCGGTACGGGACGTGATGCTGATATTATAATAAAAGATCGCTACTTAAGTCTTTGTGCATACGATGATCAACTGAATTTACTTTGGAAGCAACAATGCAATACGGGTCATTACCCTTATGCCTATGATGTTGATGAAGATGGTAAAGACGAACTGATGCTGGGCTACACGCTTTTTGACGATGATGGCACAAAACTGTGGTCCTTGGAAGATCGCGTAAGCGATCATGCCGATGGCGTAGCAATTGTTCCCTACCGTAAAGGTGAGGCTCCGCGATTGCTTAGCGCATCCAGTGATGAAGGCATGGTTTTTGCCGATATGAAAGGCAATATACTCAAACATCACTTCGTAGGCCATGTGCAAAATCCCGCTATAGCCGACTTTCGTCCCGACCTGCCCGGATTGGAATCCTTATCCATCAACTTTTGGGGGAATCAAGGAATTGTACATTTCTACGATGCAGAGGGCGATATATATCACGACTTTGAGCCTGCCCAACACGGCAGTATGTGTCTCCCGATCAATTGGACAGGGAAGCCGGGAGAATTTTGGATTCTTTCTGCCAACGTTGATGAAGGTGGAATGTTTGATGGTTGGGGGCGTCGCGTTGTAAAGTTCCCCGCAGATGGCCATCCAGACATGGCCAATGCTGTCATGGACATCATGGGAGATGGGCGTGAAGAAATTGTTGTATGGGATGCCTCAGAGATGTGGGTCTACACCCAAGACGATAACCCCATTACACATCCCATCTATACAAGCACTAAAAACCCATTGTACAACTACTCCAATTATCAAACTACAGTATCCATTCCCGATCCGATGGAAGTGTTTGCCTATGACGCCATCGACACAAGCAAGTTTCTAGATGGTATTGGGCATTGGATGAAAAAATATGGCCGCGATAGAAACGATGAACGATTTAAACCCAATCAAATTGTCGAGATCTCTGATAATATATTACGCTATCAAAATGATAACGGTGGTTGGCCCAAAGACTTGGATTGGTTAGGCAATATTGATGAGTCAATAGTACGTAGTCTTCGCGGGGAACGTTCCATGGCCCGCAGTACCTTTGATAATCATAATACATTCCCGCAGGTGGAATATTTAGCTAAAGCGTACATGCAAACGAAGGATGAGCGCTATCGAACAGCGGCTGAGCGCGGACTTAACTATATCTTAAAAGAGCAACGCGCAAGTGGGGGATGGCGCGGTTCAGATGTCGATGCTGTAACCTTTAATGACGGTACCATGTCCGGAATTTTACGTGTTTTAAACGATATCCGTAGCGGTGCTAAACACTATGCCTGGTTAGACGATACACACCGGGAAGCTGTCTCGCAGGCATTTGATAAAGGCATCGAATGTATTCTCGACTGTCAAGTGATCCTCAACGGACAGAAAACAGCATGGGGCCAGCAGCATGATCACAAAACATTAAAGCCTGTACAAGCCCGCTCCTATGAACTCGCCTCTCTTACAGCCTACGAAAGCTGTGATGTGCTTGCTTTGTTAATGTCATTGCCAAATCCCAATAAGCGCATTCAAGAAGCCGTTCACGCAGCAGTCGCGTGGATGGAAAAAGTGAAGATTGAAGGCATCCGACTGCAATCCATTAAAATTGATCCCGTCCGCTTTAAGAATCACACAAGCAATACCGATAAAGTAGTTGTCCAAGATAAAACAGCCGGGCCAATTTGGGCGCGCTTTTATGATGTGGAAACCAATGAACCAATTTTTTGTCGCCGCGACGGAACCAAGGTTGCGACTTTTGCTGAAATCGATTTGGAGCGACGCACGGGGTATGCGTGGTATGGCGGTTGGCCTATTCATACAATTACACAAGCCTACCCACTTTGGATGAATTCACTGAAGGTATCTCAAAAATCCTAAGAACTTATTTATTCAAAGATCGAGGCTCTCCCTTCATGCTAGAAAAGATATCTTCTTTCATGGCTTGTTGATCCACTTCACGAATCAATATGACATCGGTAGGAGTATCCGAATGAACCCACTGATATTTATCATCGGGGCCATCAATCGTGACATATTCGGTTTCTTTTACCCAGCCTTGTGGACTATGCATATCAATGATGGCAGACAATACGGCCGGGTCATACAAGGGCTTATTACGCTTAGGCATGATGGATTTTAAATATTCACCTAAAGGATTGTCGGCATACCAATCGGCCTCTGTTCGTACATCCAATTTTACGCGTGCACCCACCGGGGCCGGCATGATCCATGTTTCTACGTCCCCTTGGCCAATAACATAAAGAGACCATGGGTCATTGTTCCCATTAAACTCCTGAATCGCATACTTATTCGATCCACCGAGCCACATGATGCGAATTCGCCCACGTAAATCTAAACCCTGCTCACGCGCCATTAAAATCGCACTGGCAACATTGGTGCCCGGTCCTACTGGCACAATCCAAGCTGGGTTTTCAAGCGATGCACCCCGAGCCACTGCCAGAATGGCTTCAGCAGCCGGAGTAATGATAGGCAACGTGTCAAACCATTTACCGCTATCGGGAACAACTAGTCGGTCATCGGCCCCACGGTATACATCAGGAAGTCGGTGGGGCTGAGCGCCACTGCGCTTAGATAAATCCAACACTTTCACAATTTCATCATAATTGATCTGCTCTTGTCCGCCACCATGATGAACGCTATTTACGCCCAATAAATGGAGTTCACTAAAGACTGCATAACCCAGAAAATGTTGATCGTCTTGTTCATTTTTCTGGTCAGTATCCAATAGAACCGTAGGGATAATACTTGCTTTAGACTCATGAACCCAAATGATAGCAGTTCCCGTATGAGTATAGTTACCGTCCGACACGGTCAACTGTATCGTATGTTTTTCTGCTCGCGTAAACGTGTGTTTAATATCGCTTCCTGTGGCCTGAGATCCATCTTCAAAAGTCCAGTGGGCACGAGTGATTTTTCCAAGCGAATCGCCTGCACTAAGTGGCACCGAGTCGCCTGTTCGTACCAATGTGTCGACAGGAGTTATGCGTGCTTCAATAGGAGGTTGAACTAAGATGTCCATGTCCAAATGAGTAGTTTCTCTCTTATTTGCAAATTCGATTCGAACGGTATAGCTGCCCGGTTGGGTGTACTGATGCGTTGCTTTTTTACCTTTGACCACCGTTCCATCACCAAAATCCCAACGCCAAGAGTTTACTTTTCCGCGTGTAGGCACCGCATTGACCTCCAGCGTTTCATTCAGGCGTATGATGCGTTTACTCAAATGAACATCCACATCAATTTCCGGTAATTTTGCAACCACCCACGAGACTTTTTTCTCACCACGAAAGTGTATATTGTCCAAATTGGATGGTGATTCCGGATTACTGAACAACGATACTCGAATCGCGTCTATCGTTTGCTGAGTGTTTTCGGGTGCCCGCCACATATATCGGCCAGAATCGTACCACCCACCAATACCACGCGCATGTTCACGCCATTGCCCATCATTGCGCACATCTATTTTCCATGCAGTATTGGGTTGTGGTTGATTGGGGTAGCACCCGCTGAGTTGGATATAATTAAAGGATATAGGTTTTTCCCATGAGGCCATCCAGAACACTGGACTAGATTCTTGAATTATTCCAAGACTTTGTTCGGCATCGATGCCATATTCGCTCCATGAACTTTTTTGTTCAAATTTTCCGTTTTCAAAATCATAGATCATATCGCGTGGTTCGCCACGCAAGCCTTTATCATACGATTCAATGTTACTTGAAATTGTAGCATCCAATAAGTGATTGTGAGTCCATGCAGGTATGCGGATGGACTCCATGTCCTGAGAGCTGGCCCATGGAGTCAAGACAAGCATACATGAGCAGACTGATAATAAAATTCGACGAATAAACATACAAAGTTCTTTCACTAGTTGTAACTAAGATTAAGTGTGTTGCTTTTGGCGATAGCGATCCAAGATTACAGCTCCAACGATCACTAAGCCCGTGATAATACGTTTGGTGTGTTCCTGTGCGCCGGCTTGTACAAGGCCACTACCGAGTAAGGCGATTACCAGTACACCAAACAAAGAACGGGCTACAGAACCACGTCCGCCGCTCAAACTAGTTCCCCCGATAACAACAGCTGCAATAGCTTCAAGTTCAAAGCCTATCCCTGTATTCGGGTCTGCTGAAGAGAGACGAGCAGTGTGTATGATGGCAGCCAAACCCACAAGGGTGCCGCATAATGTGAAGACACAAAGTTTAATTCGCTTCGGATTAACGCCGGATAAAAAAGCCACTTCCTCGCGATAGCCCACAGCTTTCACATAGCGACCAAAAAGAGTTCTACTCAACACCAATTGCCCCACAATAGCCACGATGATGGCAACGATAAAGCTCAATGACAACCCGAATACCTTAGCCTCCCTGACCGGATCAATTAAGCTGCCGATATAAACGGTGCGCGAATCGGTAACCATATATGTACCGCCCCGAGCAATTTCCAGCATAGCCAAGGTCACGATAAACGAAGGAATTGCCCATTTAGTACTAATGCCGCCATTAATCAATCCAGCTACAAAGCCAGTGAGTATGCAGGCGATCATGGCCACAGGTAAAGGCAACTCCAATTTCATAAGGCACATAGCAAACACTGCTGAACATAGAGCCAATACCGATCCCACCGATAGATCTATTCCCGCAATAAGCAATACATACGTCATGCCAACAGCCACGATAATGGCCGCCGGGATCTGATTCGATATAGTCTGGAAATTATTTAAGGTTAAAAAACGATCGGTGGTCAGCCCGAAAAACACCAGCAATAAAATCAGTACAGCAAGCATTCCGCCGTATTCAACGATCTGGGTTTTCCACTTGGCCATGGGCTATCTACTTTCGAAGGGTAAAGTTTTATTGAAGAGTATCAGCAGTGACCAGATCCACCGGAGTTTCACGGTCACTTGGGCTAACTCCACCATTCAATATTTCCAAGGCATATTCAATACCATAGATCGCTAATTTATCGCCATGCTGATCAATCGTGCAATCCACTTTGCCTTCTTTAACTAAAGCTTGAACAGCGCTGATGTTGTCATAGCCACACACCTTGATAGTATCTTCTTTACCCGCATCGCGAATAGCCGATACTGCTCCCAGTACCATATTGTCGTTGGCACATAAAATCGCCTTGAGATCAGGATGCTCAGTGATGATGCCCGAAGCCACCTGATTGGCCTTCGCCATTTCCCAATTCCCTGCTTGCGATTCAATAACATTCATGCCTGCTGCTTTCATAGAATCCTCAAAGCCTTGTACACGTTGAATACTATTAAAGGCACTTGGAATGCCGCCGATGATGGCTACAGGATCGCCACTCGATAGCGATTTCGCCAATTGGTCCCCTGCAAGTTTTGCTCCCATTCGATTGTCAGGCCCAATAAAAGGGATTTGTATGTTTTCATCCTCTAATGTGCTGTCATCTAGCTTATTGTCGATATTGATCACCACAATACCCTTTTCCTTTGCTTGTTTCAGCACAGGAATGAGTGCTTGAGAATTGGCCGGAGCAATAACAATTGCATCCACTTCTTGTGCAATCATTTGTTCCACCAGCGCAATTTGTCCACTTACATCTTCTTCATTTTTAATGCCATTAGCGATAAACGAAAATGAATCGCTATTTTCCTCATGATACGCACGAGCACTATCTTCCATCGTTTTGAAAAATTCATTGGCCAACGATTTCATCACCAAAGCGATACGTGGTGAATAGCTCGCGCTTTCATTCGGAGCATCTGACGATGAGCCACACGAAGTTACACACAACAGAGTAATTATCATTAGAGCACGTGTAAACATGGTAAATTCCTTCGTCAATTAACCAAAATTATCTGAAATGGGTAGGTTGTTGGGCAAGTACAGCATCGACTTCAGTACGATGTGGGATTGAGGGTTGTGCGCCAGAACGTGTAACAGTCAAACTGCCCGCAGCATTCGCAAATTCTAAAGCGTTCGGCAATGCTTGCCCATCCGCCAACGCTGCTGCCAAGGCACCATTAAATGAATCACCGGCCCCAGTGGTATCTACTACCGATACACTATGGCCCAAAACACGATGTGATTCTTGGTCATTTTTGAAATAACACCCTGCTTCGCCCAATTTAAGAATGACTGATGAACACCCTTGTGCGCGGAGCTGTGAAATTAAATCGTCTTGCATAGCCGTGGAATGAACATCCACTTCTGTATGATCGCTCAGGGTTATGGCTTCGGTTTCATTCGGTGTGAGAATATCGACATGGGGGAGTAAAGCCGGTGAACAATGTGTGGCCGGAGCTGGATCTAAAATGGTTGAAGCACCTACTGCTCTTGCCATTTTGAGTGCTTCCAAGATGGCATCAATCGGTGTTTCCAATTGGCATAAAAGTATATCACCCGCCTGAATGTTCGCTAGGCGTTCTTGGATATCACCGGGAGAAAGGCAACCATTGGCCCCCGGTGATATGACGATGGCATTATCACCATCATCGATAACAAAGATGGATGCAGCACCTGTAGAAGTATCGATACGATGCACCCCAGTGATGTCCACCGATACCGATGTGAGAGAATCAATGAGCATAGTGCCCAATTGGTCATGCCCAACATTACCGATCATATTGACGTGGGCCCCCAATCGAGCAGCAGCAAAGGCTTGATTCGCCCCTTTGCCACCTGGGTAAGTCTGTAAATTGTCTCCGGGCAATGTCTCACCAGGAAGGGGGATGCGTTGGACTCGTTGAACCAGATCGGCATTCAAACTACCCACGACCCAAATCGTATGTGCTTGACTCATGAAAACTTCCTTTCCATCGGATTATTATAGACGAAGCACAATCGTTTGTGTAATGTGATTTGTGCATTTCGTAAATCCATTCGTTATAATCACTTCCATGAACGATAAGCCCAAATTAACCATGAAAGATCTTGCCTCGAATCTGGGCCTATCAGTCTCTGTAGTTTCACGGGTGCTCAATGGAAAAGCTGATGAATACCGTATTAGCGAAAAAACACAGCAAACGGTTCATGAAGCGGCCAAAGAACATGGGTTTTCCATCAATCAACTAGCCCGAAGCCTACGGTTGCAAAAAACAAGCACCATAGGTTTACTCATCCCGGATATATCGAATACATTTTTCTCATTGATCGCTCGCGCAGTAGAAAGTGCTGCTCGTCAACGAGGATACTCGATCATTTTATGTGATACCGAAAACGATACTGAATTAGAGAAAAAAGCTTTAGCACTTCTGCAGGATCGTTCTGTAGACGGCTTACTGATCGCACCCGTTAGTGAGGAATCCAATCATATACAAGCGCTTATGGATCTTGGTAAGCCCGTAGTCTTGGTGGACCGCTTTTTCGATGGACTCCCTATTCCGTATGTTTCTTCAGATAATTTTCAAGGCGCGTATGAAGGAGTCATGTATTTAATCGAGCAGGGACATAAAGATATCGGTTATATTCAAGGCATTCCTGATTCTAAACCCAACCTAGAGCGCTTACGCGGCTATACTCAAGCAATGA
>CALLLL010000126.1 GCA_938082445.1 uncultured bacterium | reverse complement strand
AGATTAAGAAACTCAGGCAGCTTCTTCATCGCTATCAATATGCACAACCGCATACCCACCCTTCGAGCGGAAATAGAAGATGAGAATTAAATAGCATACCAGCATGAAGATAGGAAGAATAGCAACAGACTTCAATGCTGCTTTCTTAGCAATACCATCTGCAGCAGTAAACACTTCTTGTACTTCTGCAGGGGCTTCAGCGGCTTTATCAGCATCAACAGCCATGTAGCTACCAAAGGTACCATCCTTCTCTACGACATACTCTCCATAGATAACAGGATTGTTCGCTTCAAGCGTCTTCGCAGTCGATACGTCCTGGATATTCCCCAAGAACATAGCACCAACCGTACCCACACTCAGCATACCTACACCAGCAATAGTATTCAGCGTCATTGCCCCCCCTTTAGGGAAACGTTCCGCCACAACACCCAGCATCGTAGGCCAGAAGAAGGTTTTACCAAAGCCATACAACGTAGCAGCCAACAAGATTGCACCACCCGTTGCTTTAGACAAGAACAGCAAACCAAGAGCAGCAACCAATGCACTACCCGCAAGCAATCCAAGAGGCGAAAGGCGATGTACGATAGGTCCAGCAAAGAAACGAAGCACCATCATAATGAAAGAGGTATAAACCAAAACCCAACCAGGATTAAAATTCATTTCTTCCATGACCGGCTCCATCAAAGGAGTAATCCAAGAATCCGTTCCGATTTCCGTAGTAGCCAATGGCATCATGATGATCAACAGGAAGATAAATAAAGGTTGACCCAATGACTTCACATAGACCCCATACGCACCGGTAAGAACCAATACAATGATAATTTGTCCAATACCAGGAATTTCAAAGATACGACCAACTTCAGCCGTCATCAAACCAACAGCGATAAACGCACCGATAATTCCCACTTCTTTAAGCATGGCCAGATAAGATACACCCGATTCCACACGCTCATGTACAGGGAATTTTTGACCAAACAACAAGATCCCATAACCAATCATCGGAATAAAGATAAGGGCCACTTTCAATTTCCAGTCAGCCTCACCCATACCGATAGCCAACAGACCAGCCAATACCAAACCGCCGGGCCAACCCGCATGCAAGATGTTCAACCATTTGGTTTTGTTCTCACGGAACATTGTAGCCACAACAGGGTTAATCACCGCTTCAACAGCACCATTACCCAATGCAAATACAAAAGAAGCAATATACAAAGAAGTATAACCCGTAGCAAAAATAGTGAGTACCGCATAAAAGCCATGACAAACAAAAGCAAATACCATTGCTTTACCATAACCAATTTTATCAATCACTAAACTGAAAAAGATAATACTCAAAGCAAAAGGCCATATACCTGCACCCAAGATTTGACCCGATTGGGTAGCATCAAATCCAAAATCCTCAGCCCAGTCACCGATCAAAAATGTTCGTACGATAAACCCGAAGGCCGTCGCAATCAGGGCCAAAAAACAGCCCCAAAATAGTCGTTGATTAGCACCACTCATGGTGTCAGCGTTTTCTTCACTCATAGTTTATATGAAACCTCCTACATGCCAATGATGGCGTTTTGCATTACCCCACTAAGTCCCACACCCTTGGGGTACTTAGCGCATACCTGTAATTCCTAATAATTCCAGAAATCAAATAGTACCTATTATTAGAAGAATGTTCAAGTATAGTTTACGAATGTACGTAATTATTTACACGCTTGGGAAGTTTGGAGGCCGTTTTTCCAAGAAAGAAGCCACCCCTTCCATGAAATCAGGGCTTGCAAGACTATCCATCATCTCCGTCACAGCCACCTTACAGGACTCCTCCAAAGTCTCAAACTGCGCGTTATACGCCATACGTTTGATCACATGCATCGAACGCGGCGAACACGTTTTCACCAACTGCAAGGCATACTCACGCACCTTAGGCATCAACTCATCCGGAGCAAACACCTCAGACACCATCCCCATACGCTTCGCATCTTCAGCCCCCACCAAACGCGCACTCAACAGCATATCCAATGCATTATTCTGCCCCACCATGCGCGGCAACAACCACGCCAAACCATACTCGGCAATCAAGCCCCGCTGTGCAAACGTAGTGCTAAACCGGGCTGTTTCAGAAGCGAATCGCACATCACAATACAAGGCATTCACCATCCCCAGCCCCACAGCCGCACCGTTGACCGCACAAATAATCGGTTTTTTCATTCCCATCAAAAAGGAATACTGTTGACGGAAATCTTCACGTACCTCATCCCCCAACGCAACATCTTTCGCCTCATCGGAAAATTCCCCTCCCGAATGCTCCACATCCCCGCCCGCCACACTCTGCAGCAAACTCATATCCGCCCCTGCGCAAAATCCACGATCCCCTGCGCCCGTGATAATGATCACCTTAACTTCAGGGTCCTCCTCCGCTGACGCCAAATGCGCGTTATATTCCACATTCATCTGCGCAGTCCACGCATTCAACTGATCCGGACGATTCAACGTCAACGTCGCAATACCCTCGCTCACTTCATATAAAACTTCAGACATGTCGGCTCCTTCATGGTCGTTTTTGTTCGTATGTGAACAATTAAACACCATTCACACACACAAGTCAAGCTCCAGTTGAATTTCTCTACCAATTCTGGTGTAGTACATGTGCTAGAGTAAACACAGCGCATTAGGGAATACCATGAAACACCTAATTCTTTCCATAACACTCATCACCACCCTCCTCGGTACAACTGTCCCCCTACACGCTCAAGAAGACCTCACAGACCTCCCCATCCTAGAACTCCAACTACTTGCCGAAGACGGCGATGCCGAAGCTCAGGTCGAATTTGGCCTTCGCTACTTTAAAGGCACCGACCTCGAACAAGATTTCGATGCCGCCATGGAGTGGTACAAAAAAGCCGCCGCACAAAACCATACCGAAGCCTTTACCTATATCGGCTGCATGTACATCAACGCATGCGGTGTCGATCAAGATTATGCCGAAGCCCGAAAATGGTTAGAATTGGGAGCCGAGCAAGGTGATGCACAGAGCAATAGTATGCTGGGCTCATTTTACGCAAATGGAAATGGGGTCGAACAAGATTACAGCAAAGCCATAGAGTACTTTCTGCAAGCAACCCAATTGGGTGACAACTACGCCAACTACTGGCTAGGTTGGCTCTATAATACAGGGAATGGGGTCGAGCAAGACGACAATGAAGCCCTCAAATGGTATCGCAAAGCAGCTGAAAAAGGAGAAGTCGATGCTCAACTGGCGATGGGGCATATATTTCGAAATGGACAAGGAGTAGAAATAGATTTAAAAGCGTCGTTTGATTGGTATACAAAAGCCGCCGAGCAAGGTTCGGTCGAGGCCCAAATCAAAATAGGGGGTGCCTACCGAAAAGGACTTGGGGTTAAAAAAAATATTAAAAAGGGTATTCAGTGGTACACAAAAGCCGCTGAGCAAGGCAATCCTAGAGCACAGGTTATTGTCGGCATTATGCACGAACTCGGCGAAGGTGTTGAACAAAATAACAAAACCGCATTTGAATGGTTCATGAAAGCCGCCAAACAGGATTTACCTGCGGGACAAGAATTGGTTGGACAATTCTACTATCTTGGTAAAGGTGTTGAGCGAAATTTTGAGAAATCATTTGTATGGACGCGCAAAGCAGCTGAAGGAGGGTCTAGCGAAGCCCAACACGACGTGGGCTCTATGTATTATAAAGGTCTGGGCACTGAGCAAAATTATCAAAAAGCCAAAGAGTATTTTACCCAAGCCAGCAATAATGGATTAATCATAGCGGATGTGGATCTCGGATACCTGTATTTGAAAGGTCAGGGCGTTACGCAAGATTACACAAAAGCTATGTCGTGCTTCACCAAAGCCGCTGCTCAAGAAAACGCTCGCGCAGCCTATCTTATCGGGTATATGCATTATCAAGGTCACGGTGTATCACAAGACAACGCTAAAGCCAAAAAATGGTTTCTGAAATCAGCTAACCAAGGCTATAGTCCATCGCAAAATGCCATGGGTGAAATGTATTACAATGGTGTTGGCACGAAAGCCGACACACCAACAGCCATAAAATGGTACCAAAAAGCCGCCAATGCTGGTGACTCCGATGCCATGCAAAACCTTGGTGTCATATATCGAGACGGCCAAGGAATTAAAATTGACTACAAACAAGCAATGCACTGGTTCATAAAAGGCGCCGAACAAAATAACTCGGGTGCACAATACAACATCGGTCATTTGTACCACAATGGCTTAGGTGTGGAAGTCGACTATAACAAGGCCTACCAGTGGCTCCAAAAAGCAGCGAAACAGAATCATGAACTAGCCATAAAATTCATTGACATCTATCACAAAGAGGGCTTGGCCGATCCTCCTTCTACTCCACCATCCCCCGGCCCTTGAGCCACGTAATACACTGCTCTGGCCAGGCGTTATAGCCCGCATGCTCTTTCCCCAGGCCCAAACCATGCGGTCCTTTTTCGTAGGCATGCAATTCTGTCGGCACCCCGTTTTCTACCAAGGCCAAATACAACTTAATCGCATTCTGTACCGGCACTGCTTTATCCTCGGTCGTGTGGAAAAAGAAACACGGTGGTGTATCCGTGGTCACATTCTTCTCCGCAGACATTTTCTCGATCATCTCAGCTGAAGGCTCCTTGCCCAATAAATTCTTTCGCGATCCCTTATGCGTATACGGGTCCGTCATTGTGATCACCGGATACCCCAATATCCCAAAGTTCAACTTCGAACTCACCCGCTCGATCGGGTCCGAAGACTTCCCTTCCCCCGCATCAAACTGGGTCACGGTTGTCGCTGTCAAATGTCCACCAGCTGAAAAACCAATCATTCCAATCTTATCCGGATTCACGCCCCACTCAGCCGCACGCGCACGCACCGTTCGCACTGCCCGTTGCGCATCCATATGCGGATAGGGATGGTTATAATCCGGCGCATGGCGATAGCGCAACACAAAAGCGGCAATCCCATTGGCATTGCACCACTCTGCAATCTGTTTCCCTTCATGATCCATGGCCAAATGGCCATAGCCCCCCCCCGGCGCCACCACTATCGCTGTACCATTACCATTCTTCGGAATCCAAGGCGTAATCTGCGGCACATCCTTATCTGCAGTCCCCTTCGCTCCCGGAGCTCCATCGGCCCACAACGGAATCGCCGCGCCCGGCGTGTGTGCAAAAGCAGAAGCAGTAAATCCGATCATTATCAAAGCAAGTAATTGATATAGCGTTTTAGAGAACATCGTCAATCATCCTTTATTCCGTTGAGTTAAATATACCTTGATACTAACAACCACCAGCACGATGAGCAAGCATTTTACAAGTGCATGCGCAATAGGGCTCCCTTTAATGTTTGAAATACGTTGCTGCATCTGCACTTTTTGTTCGTCATACATTTGCACACCCGCTGGAATGTTCACAAAGAACCTAGATTCATCAATGGGTTTATTTACCTTTATTGTATTCACCGTGTACAAATATTTTCTCGTAGGCAATCCCTCGGTTCGTCGGTAAATTTCATATTCAATTCGATCGGCAGACCAAAATCCAATATCCAATTCCTTGTAATCTAAATACCGTTTCTGTTCTATCACTCTGGCGGAATCATATGGGTCCAGTTTATCCACTCGGCGCGGCATAAAGCCGATGGATGGATCAAGGTACGTCTTATATTCCAAGTACTTGATATCGGGTTCTCTATATCCAGTGGATTGAATTTCGTAACACCATTGCCCATCAATCAAGACCAAGTCATCAGACAGCTCATTTACTTGGGATTCAAACCAATAATGATGAAACGTGGGCTGTGTGAAAATATTCCACGGCAAAGGATAGGGCGACAAAGACAACGCATAATCGGGATTGTGGCTGATGTAGCCTTCCGAAACCCCCACTGTTAAATGGTTTAAAAACCCCAGACATTGCTGACCATCCCAATAAAACACATTGCTGCTTCCCAGTGCTGGCCCATAACTTCTATCCAATTTGACGAGAAACTTCTCCGGTGTTCCTAAAAAGTGTATGTTCAAATACGGCAATTTTGACGGGGGCGGTTCAGTATAGCTTTTGATATTGCTTTCATAATCTATATCCAACTCAATGGTTTTTATTGAATCATAGGCCTCCCTAACCTGTAGCTCAATTTCAGGTAAACTCAATTCCACCTTTGGCGCTATTTGGCCTTCATCTCCCTGAGCCACCCCTACCCCAAGCACCAAACACCCAACTATCAACATACGCCCCATATTCAGCTCCCATAATTTTCTGCAATATTGACTTATATAGCCTACTCATTTCATAATGGAAAAGCCAATAAACAGACTCAATGTAGCGATATGCTAAAAAGACTTAAGTACAGATGGAGCACCCCATGAAGCGTTTTGTTCAGACCGGATTAAGCCTGGCCCTTTTGATTTCCACATCGGCAATGGCCCAAGACATCCCAGAAACCTTCGAAACCTCAATAAAGGACATCCAATTTAACCGCGATATCCGCCCCATCCTTTCCGACAAGTGCTTCCAATGCCACGGCACCGACGCCAATACCCGCGAAGCAGAACTACGCCTCGACATCGAAGAAGACGCCAAACGCGATCGGGAAGGCACCTTAGCCGTCAACGCAGGCAATCCCCAGGAATCATCCCTGGTCGCCCGCATCTTCGCATCCGATCCAGACGATGCCATGCCCCCGGCTGACTCCGGGAAAGCACTCACCGATGCCGAACGCAATCTACTCGCCGCCTGGATTCAACAAGGTGCTGAATACCAACCACATTGGGCCTATGTGTCCCCCAAAAAACCAACCATCGCCAAAGGCTACAAAAACGACTGGGGCGTCAATCCCATCGACTACTTTGTCAAAAAACGTCTCGATGCTGAAGGCCTCACGCCATCCCCAAAAGCCGACCCCATTACCCTTGTCCGCAGACTCCACCACGACCTAACAGGACTGCCTCCAGCGCCCGAATTGGTCGATCGCTTTAAAGCCAAAGCCACTGCTCGAACCTACGCAAAGCTTGTTGACGATCTCCTTGCATCACCCCAGTACGGCGAACGCATGGCCATCAACTGGCTCGACCAAGTGCGCTACGCCGATTCCAATGGCTACCATTCCGACGAAGAACGTACCATATTCCCCTACCGCGACTACGTCATAAAATCCTTCAATGAAAATAAGCCCTTTGACCAATTCACCATCGAGCAACTCGCCGGCGACCTCCTCGAAAATCCCACCCAAGAACAACGCATCGCCACCGGCTTTAACCGACTCAACCAAATAACCCGCGAAGGCGGCGCACAATCCAAAGAATACCGGGCCAAATATAACGCCGACCGCGTTCGTGCGCTCGGTTCAGTATGGATGGGGGCCACCCTGGGCTGTGCCGAATGCCACGCCCATAAATTCGATCCCTACGATGAAAAAGATTTCTACCGCTTCGCCGCTTTCTTCGCCGACATCGAAGAAGAAGATGTATACGGTGACTCCGCTTGGCGCCCCATCCTACGACTCACCAACGAAGAACAAGACGCCAAAATCAAACAATTCGATGCCGACATAGAAGCGCTCGAAAATCAACTCCGTCAAGTCAATATGGAAACGCAATACGGTGCCAAAGCCTGGCTCGATGAATGGCGCAGCGACCCCGAAAACGCTCTACAACAATGGATTCCCTTAATCCCCACATCCATGACCTCAGAAAATAACGGCACCTTCATACTCAAAGACGACTTATCCATATTATCGGTCGGGCTCGACGCTCCCCAAGACGTCTACCAATTCGAGTTCAAATCCGATCTTCCCGAAATCACCAGCCTGCGCTTCGACATCATGGACCATCCTTCCTTCCACAACGGTCTATCCCGCTACCGCTCACGCACACAGCTCAACGAATGTGAAATCACCTACCAAACCCCCGACATGCCTGAAGCCAAATCCGTCAAAATCGTCGGCGATTACTTCAGCAACAACTTCAATAAAAACTCCATTCGCAGCACCTACGACAATGACATGATCACCAACTGGGGCCGTGGTGCCGATCGCACCCCCTTCTCTTGGATGTACCTCTTCGACACCCCTATCCCCGGTGGCAAAGACACTGTCATTACCATCCGCATGCACTACCTCGGAATCGCAACAGGCGACCGAGCTGCGTTCGGGCGAATTCGCGTAAGCGCAACCCAAAATGAACAACCCAACATTACCAACCCGGTCGGCCTCCCACACCCCATCGCCCTAGCCGTTGCTGCCAAACGTCCCCTCACCGTCAAAGAACAAGCCATCGGACTTGACTACTTCCTCAGTAGCGATCCCCAACGCGAAGACACCCGCAAACAACTCGCCAAACTGCACACTGAAAAACGCACCTTTAAAAACAGCCTTCCCTATACCCTCCACACTGTCGCACTCCCCATACCTCGTGACATCCGAGTCCTCCCCCGCGGCGACTGGCAAGACGACTCCGGCCCTCTCGTAGAACCCGGCGTCCCGGCGTTTTTACCCCCGCTCAAATCAACCAACGACCGCCCCAACCGCCTCGACCTCGCTCACTGGCTCATCGATAAAAACAATCCCCTCACCGCCCGCGTCTTCATGAACCGCCTATGGAAACTTTACTTCGGCACCGGAATCTCCGGCCAACTCGAAGAACTCGGCAACCAAGGCGAATCCCCATCCCATCCTGAACTTCTCGACTGGCTCGCCCTCGAATTCATCGACTCCGGCTGGGACATCAAACACATGGTGCGCCTCATTGTCAGTTCCGAGGCCTACCGCCAAAGCTCTGTCGCCTCCGACGAACTCCTCGAACGCGACCCCAAAAACAGACTCCTCGCCCGCCAATCCACCTTCCGCTACGAAGCCGAAATGGTCCGCGACACCGCCCTCGCCCTCGGCGGCATTCTCAACACCGAAATCGGCGGTCCCAGCGCACGCCCCTACCAACCCGCTGGCTACTGGCAACACCTCAACTTCCCCAAACGCACCTACAAACATGACGAAAACAAAGCTCAATACCGCCGCGGCCTCTACGTCCACTGGCAACGCTCATTCCTGCACCCCAGTATGATGGCCTTCGACGCCCCCTCACGCGAAGAATGTGTCGCCGAACGCACCATGTCCAACACCCCACTCCAAGCCCTCACGCTACTCAACGACCCCACCTACGTCGAAGCCGCTCGCGCCTTCGCCGAACGCATCATCAACAACGGCGGCGCCACTCCCCAGGAAAAAGTCCACTGGGCCATGCGCCAAGGCGTCCTTCGTGCACCCAACGCAGAAGAAGTCCAACTCCTTTCACAAGTTTATGAAAGCCACCGCGCCACCTACACCCAAAACACCGATGCCATCACTTCTCTTCTCGGCATCGGCATGAACCCCGCGCCCGAAGAAGTCGACAAAGCCGAGCTCGCCGCCTGGACCTCTGTCGCCCGTATCATCCTCAACCTACACGAAACCATCACAAGGTCATAATAATTTTTTCAATTATTCCATTAATACCATGAGGTGCATGTGAATACAGAATCCGATGAACCACAACCCAAGAAAAGAAATCTCAAAGGGTGCTACGGTTGTGTATTCATGCTGATTCTGTTCCTAGTTGGCTTTCAAGCTTTAGGCTTTTTAGGGTATAACAATAGTCAAAACTTGTACACAATGTGGTGCGGAAAACATTTTTCAAAAATTAGCATGGCCC
>CALLLL010000125.1 GCA_938082445.1 uncultured bacterium | reverse complement strand
CCCAATAGCCGATAGCGCCACAGTAGGCGCCACGCGGTGTGGGTTCCAGGTTTCGAATGATGCACGAAGTCATAATTTTTGGTGCCCCTGTGACAGAACCGCAGGGAAAGAGCGCGCGAAATAATTCAGGGACTTCAGCTTGGGTGTGAGCCTTAATAGTGGAAGTCATTTGCCACAGTCGATCGAAAGGGGTGAGGTCAAAGAGTGTTTCAACTTGGACACTTCCGGTTTGTGCGATACGGCCCATGTCGTTGCGCAAGAGATCTACAATCATGAGGTTCTCCGCGCGGTCTTTGACGGATTCTTGTAGCAGGATACGCTGGGCTTCATCAGCCTTGGGGGTTAATCCTCGGGCGATGGTGCCTTTCATGGGTTGGGTACGTAACTGATTGCCGTCGAGTGTAAAGAATAATTCGGGCGAGATGGACATGATGACGTGTTCACCGGTATTGATATACGCGCAGTAGTCGCCCCGTTGCGCAGCACAAATGCGGCGGAACCAAGCATACGCATCGCCGGAAAAGTTGGTGTGTAAGGGAAAGGTATAGTTGACCTGATAGGTATCGCCAGCGGCAATGTGTTCGTGTATCGTAGAGATGGCATCGTCGAATGTGGACTTTTCGATACCGGGCGTCCACTTGAGGGCCATCATTTCATCGTTGCTGCTCTCGGGAATAGCGTCCTCGTATGCATCATAGAGTCCGAACCAAATTAAGGGGGAGTGAGTGTCTGTGTGGGTGACAAGAGCTTCGTCAAAGGCAGCCGCGGCTTCGTAGGCGATATATCCGGCGGCATAAAGGTCTTCGTCGCGTACTCGGGCGTCAATTATGTCCAGTAGGTTGCTAACTTCGTCGATGTTGGATGTGGAATAGATTTCGAGGGGATTGCGGAAGTAGCGTTGAGTACTGGTGGAAAGAAGACACACCTCGCCCGGTTTAGGGGATGCTGTATGCGGTGTGTGGGGATTCATTTGAGTATTCTACCCCAAGTGTTTCGTCGGATTCAGCTAGTCTTGATTGACGCGGTAGAGGCGAGCGGCATTGTCGGCGGTGGCTTGAGCCAATTCTTCATAGGAGATGCCGTACATATCCGCAAGAAATTCGGCGGTGTGCTTGGTGTGGTGTGGTTCACAACGTTTTCCACGTACGGCTTGTGGAGCAAGGTAAGGTGCATCGGTTTCGACAAGGAGTCTGTCGAGAGGCACTTCTCTGGCTGCAATTCGAAGTTCTTCGGCTTTTGGAAAGGTGACGTTTCCAGCGAAAGAGACGTGGAACCCCCAACTTAAGCAGTGTTTTACAAATTCGGGACTTCCCGCGAAGCAGTGGAGCACTCCGCCGCAGAGGTTGTCAGCATAATCATCGATAATGGTGCAGAGATCTTTGGTGGATTCGCGGTTATGAATGACAACGGGTAAATTCATTTCGCAGGCAAGATCGAGTTGTGCACGGAATGCATTTTCTTGAATGTCTTTTGGAATGTCGCAGTGCTTGAAATAATCGAGCCCCATTTCGCCAAGGGCCACGACATGTTCTGATTGCGCAAGGAAGCGGAGTGCGTCGAGCAACTCGGCATCCAGGGTATCGGCGTAGTAGGGGTGAACACCGACTGAGGCGTATATACGATCGCCGGTGAGTGCTACGGCTTGTTGACTGGTGGGAAGGTCATCGCCGATGACAACCATCCAATCGAGTATTTCGAGGGATCGCGCGATCATTTCTTCACGATCTTCGTCAAATTTAGCGTCCTGAATGTGGCAATGGGAGTCGACTAAAGGCATGGGTATAGTACTTTACGCAGGTTAGTTGTTGCGGCGTCTTCGGCGACGACGTTTCTTGGGCGCATCACCTGTGCCTTCATTGTTGTTTGGAGAATCGGCCCCGTCATTTTTTTGGGGTGCGTTGCCTGCTTCTTTCGTCGGCGCATCGCCTTTGGGCGCGCCTTCAGATTGACCGCCACCTTTACCGCCTCTACGTCTACGTCTGTTTTTATTGCCGGAGGACTGCGTGCGGTCGCTTAGCTTTTCAGCTGCCTTTTCGGAGTTGTTCTCCATTTTATCGCGAATATCTGCCAAGTCTTCGGCTTTGGGTGCGGCCTTGGATTGTTGACGCCGAGCACGATCGTATTGGTCATTTTCATAGCTCAAGCAACACATGAGGCGACCGCATTGGCCGCTAATTTTGCTGGGATTGAGGGAAAGATTTTGGCGTTTAGCCATCTTCATAGAGATGGGCATAAATTCTTTCATCCAAGTGGTACAGCATAACTCACGGCCGCAGGTTCCGATACCACCGACAATTTTGGCTTCATCGCGTACTTGAATGTGGCGTAGTTCAATGCGGGCTTTGAATTCTTGCGCGAGGTCTTTGACCAATTCTCGGAAATCCACGCGATCATCGGCGGTGAAGTAAAAGATAATTTTTTTACGGTCAAAAGAGTATTCGCATTCAACCAGTTTCATGTCCATCTTACGTTGCTTGATCTTTTCGATACATCGGCGGCGTGCACGTTGTTCGTCTTCACAAATTTGAGTAATGGTGGTGTTGTCGTGTGGTGTAGCAATGCGGACCACATTGTGCGGAAACTTCTTGAGTTCATCCTCGGCAGATTCCTCTGGAGGCGTCACGCAGCGACCGTATTCGAGACCACGATCGGTTTTTACAACGCACATCTCGTCACGTTCGATAGGTAGGTCTTTACTGAAAAATTGGTACACGCGAAGTGGCTTACGCATGCGAATTTTAACTAACTGCGGCATTTATATACTCCTGCTCAATCCCGGTTTAAAGGGCGAGCGCAAAGAAGAGGTCGCGAAATACGCGTTCTTCGTTTAAAAAACGTTCCAAATAAAGACGGGCCTTCTCAATGGCCGCGATTTTTTCTTGTGATTTCGATGCATTGGCTTGTTGTAACAGGGGTAATTTATCTTGATTCAATACCTGTTGGGTATCGCCAGTGGCTTCGAATACCATGACATCACGATACCACATCTCCAGTAGGTATAGAAACTCCATAATACTGCGGCGGTTAAGTGCGTCAGCCAATGCGGAGTCTTCTTCCTTGATTCGTTCGCGATCTTCCTTGGATACTTCTTTAGTATCCACCGTGCCGGATTCGGCTTTTATGGCCCCTTCAATTTGCTTTTTCTGGGTATTGAGCAATGAAGCAAATTCTTCGGAGAGGGCTAAGGGGTCTGAACCAACTTGTAATTGCTCAATGATATCGAAAATAAGTTCACGCTTATCGGTGTCGACTAAATCGAGGGCACGGGACATTTGTCCTTGCGCGATTGAAGCAATGGCGGTCGCTTTTTCAGCGGTGATGTCGCGTTCACGTAATAGAAGCTCATGTACGGTATCGGGGTGCAGTGTTTGAAAGCGGACGCGTTGACAGCGTGACCGGATTGTGGGTAAAAGCAATTGTGGGAATTCGGAAATAAGGATGAATACCGATGGCCCTACGGGTTCTTCGAGGGTTTTGAGCAGATGGTTTTGTGCTGGCCCACGCATACGCTCGGCTTCGTGGATGATGAAAATCTTCCAGTTGCTCTCGTGGGGACGTAGAGAGGCCATTTCAATCATGTTGTCGATGGCTTCGACATCGATGATACGTGATTTTTTGATGGGGGAGACCTGAACGAGATCGGGGTGGTTACCGCTATCAATTTTTCGACAGGATAGGCAGCCGTTACAGGCATCGCCTGGGATCATGGATTCAGTGCAGTTTATGGCTTTGGCAAAGGCGATGGCCGCCATGGATTTTCCAACGCCCGAAGGGCCCCACATGAGTAAACCATTGGGGATGCGTTCCCGGGTGATCATGTTTTTAAGTAACCGAATCGGTACGTCTTGATCGCGAATAGCATCGAGGCTCATGCTTAAGCCTCCTGAGTGACGAGAGCAGAGTCGATAATGTCGCGAATGTCTTGGCTTACTTCGTCGATTGATTTGAGCGCATCGATGGTGTGGATACGATCGGGATGTTCATCGGCGAGCTTTAAGTAGCCTTCACGGACTCGTTCATGAAATTCGATGGCTTCTTTTTCTATGCGATCGCCAGCTGTATCGCCTTTGGCACGTTTGAGGCCTTCTTCTGGAGGTAAGTCAAAGAGGATGGTGATATCGGGTTCAAGCCCACAAGTGGCGAGGTTATTGAGCGTTTCAACATCGGCGGGAGCAATATGGCGTCCAGCGCCTTGGTAGGCAACGGTGGAATCGTAAAAGCGGTCACACAGCACTATGGTGCCGGAGTGCAGAGCTGGGAGAATGAGTTCGCCAACATGTTGTGCTCGGGCAGCTTCGTATAATAGAAGCTCAGCCATAGATACGAGATCATCATTATCGGGATCGAGAAGGAGATCGCGGATACGTTCGGCAATGGGTGTCCCGCCGGGTTCGCGGGTGACAATAACGGCATGGCCTTGCTCGATGAGGTAATCGTGTAAGCGGGCAATTTGTGTACTTTTACCGCCACCTTCACCGCCTTCAATGGTGATCAATGTACCTTTCATGAATCAAGGCTTTCTCGACGTGCCTTGACGCCGCGTTCAAAAAAGTCGTCCAATGCTTCACTGTCTTGGGCACCAATGGCATCGGCCACCTTGTTCAGATTCTCGCTTAATTCGCGTAAACCTTGTTCAATGGCTTCAGGATTGGTGAGACATATGTCTCGCCAAATTTCAGGTCGGCCTTCGGCGACACGTGTGGTGTCTTTAAAGCCTTTACCAATAAATGGGGCGGCTTCGGCAGGGTTATTGATGAGCTGAGCCAGTGCGGATGCAGCGACATGGGGGATATGGCTGGTGCGGGCAACCCATTGATCATGAGATGCGGGATCGATAGCTACTACTTTGGATCCGACAACTTCCCAAAGTTGGGTGACTTGGTTGTAGGCATCCGTGTCGTGATTCGCTTGGGCTTCGACAAATGTAATTGCGCCTTCATATAAATCGGCTTTGGCGTGTTCAGGGCCGAATTTCTCGGAACCGGCCATGGGGTGGCTTCCGATTACACGCAGTGGGGAGGGCCAAGTATTTCGCGCGTGGTTACAAATAAGGGATTTAGTACTGGCCACATCAGTGACAATCATATTGGGGTCGTTGAGACTTCGCAGGATGTCAAGGGCTGCTGGAACTGCATTTGCAGGTGTGCATATCACTACAAGGTCTGCATCGCGTGCACCGTCTTCCAAGTTGAGGAAAGCCTCATCAATGATACCCAATTCTAGAGCTGTATCGAGGGTTTCTTGGCGACGGCCTACGCCTCGGATGGTTTGGGCCAAGCCGTGTTGTTTGAGTGCTAAACCCAGTGAGGCACCTAAAAGACCTACGCCCACAAGCGTAACGGTGCGAAACTGAGGGTCCATGGGCACTCCTTTATAAATGACTAGGCTTCGTTGGCTGCTGCCGCAAGGGCCTCTTCCATGCTGAAGACTTCGAGGTACAGCGCACGACCGATAATGACTTCGTCCACACCATCGACTTCAAGCGCATTGACTGCTGTGATGTCTTTGAGTGCGGACATTCCGCCAGAAGCGGTCACCGGAATATTTACTGCTTGTGCGATGGCTTGAGTGGAGGCTAAGTTTGGGCCTCCCATCATGCCGTCGCTGTTGATGTCTGTAAAGATGATGCGACAGGCGCCGGCTGCTTCGACTTCTTTAGCAAAAGTCACTGCATCGGTTTCTGTAACATCCAACCAGCCGCTTAAAGCGACTTTGCCGTCTTTGGCATCAATCCCGACAACAATTTTGCCGGGGTATTTCGCGGCCGATTCTTTGATAAGTTCAGGACTGGAATGGGCTGCTGTACCAAGAATGACTCGTTCAACCCCGAGATTGATGAGAGTGTCGATGGTGTCCATGTTACGGATACCACCGCCTACTTCTACGGGGATGCCAGCGTCCTGCATCGCTTTGAGTTCATTCTCTATACAGCAACGGCCTGCTTTTGCGCCATCAAGGTCAACGATGTGTACAATTGAATTGCACCCGTTGTACCATTCGATGGCTTGATCGACAGGGTTTTCTGAAAAGACCGTTTCTTGGTCATAATCACCCTGGATCAGGTTAACACACAAGCCGCCACGAATATCTACTGCAGGAACTATGCGCATAGTTATGCAGCCGCGATTTTAGATTTAGCGGTTTCAGCGATTTGTGTGAAACCAGATGCATCGTGAATTGCGATTTCGGACAACATCTTACGGTTGATATCGATACCGGCTAATTTGAGTCCGTGCATGAGTTGACTATAGGTGATTCCGTTGGCGCGAGCAGCAGCGTTGATGCGTGCAATCCACAATTTGCGGAAATCGCGTTTGCGTACTTTACGGTCACGGTATGCATATACACCGGCGTGATCGACAGCTTGTTTAGCTGTTTTGATCAAGCGATGACGACTACCACGGTAGCCTTTTGCTAATTTTAAAATTTTCTTACGACGACTGCGTGATGCGGGTCTACCCGTTGAGCGTGGCATGATTCTTACCTCTTTATGGTTCTTCGCCTTATTGGCGGCTTACACTATCAATAGTTAGTTAACTCTAAAAACGCGCCTTAGGCGTATGGCAACATGCCTTTGACGTTTTTCATATCGCCAGGGGCAACCGTAGCAGGTTTACGCAAGTTACGACGACGTTTAGGGCTTTTGTTGGTCAGCAAGTGTGAACCAAAGCCTTTGTTGAATTTAAATTTACCACTTTTCGTTTTCTTGAAACGCTTAGCAGCGGATTTGTTCGTTTTCATTTTAGGCATGTCTGGTGACTCCTGGTTGTCCATTCTATAGGTATAGAACAGTCTTT
>CALLLL010000124.1 GCA_938082445.1 uncultured bacterium | reverse complement strand
TTGCTTATATCTAGCACCTTAAATAGACTGCCGGCAATTACTGCAAAAATACAAGATAGATAGCATATTTGTACACGCCTTCTTTTTAAGGGCGACCAGTCATTGGTAAATTCAGCCATAATCTTCCGGCTTAAATCCGGTGCTTCTTCTGAGATTTTTTTATATTCCTTAAACAAAAGACCATCTCAATCAGGAAATATGAGATATTTTCCCGGTTTTTCTTTGCTTACTTTCTTTTATCAAAAAGAAAGTGAGTCTTCAATAATATTCGTCAGCAACTCCGCATACGACATTCCGATTTCCTGCGCTCCTTGGGGCAGCAGGGAGGTGGACGTCATGCCCGGAATGGTGTTGACTTCGAGCCATACCGGCTCTTTTTCGGACAGGATCATATCACTCCGACTAAAGCCGCTACAACCTATGGTTTCATGGGCTTTAAGCGAAATGGCTTGTATCCGGTCGCGTACCTCATCCGGGATATCCGCCGGCGTTATTTCCTCTGTCGCCCCGGGTGTATACTTGGCTTGATAATCAAAAAATGCGGCCTCTACAGGTTTAATCTCGGTCACGGGCAGTGCTACCAGTTCCCCGGTCTCATGCATACTAATCACCCCGCAGGTCATTTCGCGGCCATGGACCATCCGCTCCACCATTAAGGTATCTCCAAAACCTAGGACTTGCTCCACGGCATCTGCGAATTCAGCTTCAGTCTGCGGAAAAGCGAGACCTAGGCTCGATCCCTGGACTGGATTTTTCACTATACACGGGAATCCCAAAGTAGAAGTGATGCGCTCTGTGATTCCTTCGCGATCGGCTTTCCATTCTTTAAGCGTGAGGATAATTTCATCAGGCACTGTCACACCCACTTGCTTCATGACTCGTTTGGATAAAATTTTGTCCATGGCTAAGCCACTGGCCGCGCAGCCAGACCCCGTATAAGGTATGTTCATCAGATCCAATAAACCCTGAATACGACCATCTTCGCCAAAAGGTCCATGGAGCGCAATGAAGACACAATCGGGGTGCATATCGCGTAGCCGAGGAATTGCTCGACTAAATTCAACATATTCGCCAGGCGTATCCGAAAAGACCCATTCGCCTTCCCGAGTGATCTCGATAGACGATACGGTATAGATTTCCTGGTCAAGAAACTCCAGCACTTTGGTACCGGATTTTATGGAAATATCGTGTTCTGAGCTAGTGCCCCCCATCATGACCACGACATGCTTTTGTGCTTTCATTCTTACGGTGCTCCTTGTTCGTCCCCCTCTTGTATACCATACCATATTGCTGGGATTGGTTGCCTTAAGTGGATTCGAATAGGGCCAGCACAGTACTATGGGAATGATTTCAGCATGAATGGAGTTTGCACTGTCATGAGAACGTTTTTATCTTTAGCCTTTTTAGCAAGTCTTTGCTTGGGAGTCTCCCTTCCGGCGATGGCGCATACCCGCATCACTACAGAGGTCACTTGGAGCGAGCATATCCGCCCGATTTTCGCGAAGAAATGCATGCGCTGTCACCGTCCCAATGGACCTGCACCAGATTATGTAGACTTGACCCGCTACGGCACCGATACTGAACCGGGTGCGCGGGCTTGGGCTGTAGCGATAGAGGAAGAAATTCTCTCCGGTAATATGCCGCCGTGGAATGCGGATGATCGTTTCACCCCCCTAGATGACCACACAAAACTAATCACGATGGAGAAAGATTACATTATTGCGTGGATTCGCGGCGGTGCCCCGCAAGGTCTTGAAAAAGATTTACCCACGCCGGAAGAATTCACCAAGAGCCAATGGCAATTTGGTGCGCCGGATATTGTACTGGGGAATGACAACCCCTTTCTACTTGAAGAAGGAAAAGCAGTAGATGGCGTAGTATATACCCTACCCGTAGTGCTGGAGGAAGACACCTACATAACAGGTTACGAGTTTCTCGTGGACCAACCACGTTTTGTAAAACATATCATAGCCACTATTATAACCCCCAAAAACAAACAACAACTACGATTAGAAACCAAACTCCCATATGACCCATTGTTAGAAATTGATGAATTAGTGAGAGAACGCTACATTAACATCCAGTACGGCCCAAAACTATTGGGACAATGGAGTAAAGGTGACGAAGCCGTATTATATCCAGAAGGGGCTGGCCGTTTTATTTTAAAAGGCTCTACTATCGAACTTAGAATCGTACTGGAACGTCCTGACTATGCTGAAGAAACAGGCGCGATAAATATACAAACTTCATTGGGACTATTTACAGCAAAAAAGAATGAAGTAATTGACTTATTAATGGAGTCACTAGAATATAGATCAGGCCCATTCACTAGTCCTGAATTGTTTCACCCAGCAAATGAAATTCAAGGGTTCTTGCACAGTTTCTCAGACGATATCCACATGACTTCATTAACGCTTAAGAATTTACCTGAAATGAAAGAAAATAATCACTTTGAAATTTCACTCCGCTATCCTGATGAACGTTCTCAAGTATTGGTACTCCTTCCAGAGTATAGACAAAAAACGACTTACACCTTTCGATTCAAAAACCCTATATCAATTCCGAAAGAGGCGAGTATTCATGTCAATTCTAAACCTATCGTAAATTTCGATATAGCCTATGATTATTACCTAAACGACCACATCTACATCGAACCCGTCATCATCCCCAAGACCGTAGAAAAACGCGAAGGCACCGGCATGCGCCTAGGAGTCTTTGGTGATCTAGGTACGGACTCAATCAATGCACCTCCCCTTCCTGAAACGAACACCGAAGAATACTGGTGCCCCATGCGCGGCAATCCCTGCGGCTTCGATGCCTATAAAAAAGGAGACACTTGCATAGACTGCGAAATGGATGTCGAACCCCGCGCAACCTTTTTCGAAGGACTCGACATAGCTCCGGCACAATACGATTGGGCTTTATCTAAAACAGGACGTGACCAAACCTATTGGTGCGTGAATCGGGGTCGAGAGGATCATGGCCTCGAAGACTATGCCCGCGCCGGCGAATGTACTGTATGCGAGGAACCGCTGAAGCACCGTGCACAATTTGAAGACACTCATACCTATATGTGTATGGTACCCGACTGTGAATCGTATCAGCAGAAATATTATGGTCCGGGATTATGTGAAGGCTGTGGACAACCTGTAGCTGGGCTAGGTCACATGGACCACACTCCTCTGCACGGTGGCTGGCAGTTTTTTATGGCAGATAATTTATACCATCACTTGGAAGGCACCATGCCGGAAGAAGGTGTATTTAAATTGTATCTCTATGACGATTGGAAAACGCCGCTGGATGCACGCAATTTTAAAGGGGCCTTATTCATTGAATCAGAGGACGCCACCACGGGTGATTTCACCGAAACAGAATACACCTTAGAGGCACTGAAAGAAGGCGATACATGGTTGACGGCTAATCTACCTACAGGCTTCCCCGTTGATTTCTATATCACTATATGGCTGGCTGGTGAGGAGAAACGATATGACTTTAGTTTTGAGGAACTGACAGTAGAACCAGAACCATCCACCACTGCTCAAGGCGCTTTTCGTCTTCATTCACACCGATGCGATACACCTGACATTCCCCAGTCTGCTGAAGACATCGCCAAGGAAATTTTAAAGCGTAATAAACAAATCTCCGCTCACATCAAAGCGAGAGATTGGCTAGCGTTGCATTGCCCTGCGGAAGACTCTAAATTTTTAACAGCAGCCTT
This sequence comes from uncultured bacterium, assembly GCA_938082445.1. GTDB lineage: Bacteria > Hydrogenedentota > Hydrogenedentia > Hydrogenedentales > DTSJ01. The sequence continues at coordinate 2,027 of CALLLL010000124.1, read as the reverse complement.
ACAACCTTTGCTCAATGACCGATCAGCAAGCGATAAAGTGCGTATGAAAAAATTGGTTAGCATGGTCAACCGAAGCACCTTGGCATTGGATTATGCAGGAGACATAGGTGATGCAGCGCGTGTATCGAAAGCCTACGACGAATACGCTGAAGCAATAGTCATATTGAAAAGCCTCTTCCCCACTCTTTAGCATTTCTATATAGAAAATCCGCTGGAAGGCACTAAGCCATTCCAACGGATTTTTATTTTCTGAATTTGTGTGTCGAGTTATTCGACTATCATCTTACCCCGCATCAAGGGGAAGTGCCCAGGGAAAGTACAAATGTAATCGTATGAACCTTTCTTGGAAGGTGCTTTAAATTCAATCACTTGTTTATCTTTCCAATTCAGCATCTTGGAAGCTACAAGAATGTTTTTTCTTTCAGATTCAGGAACCCACTTTTTTTCAGGCCCTTTATCGGCAAGCATCGCAGCCGCCATTGCTATTTTCTGAGCGGAACCGGGTTTCACAAACATTAAATTATGTGGCATGAAATCGGGATTATTGAAATGCACTTTGATTTTAGTACCGGCTTTGACTTTAAACTCTTTAAGGTCATATTTCATTTTTTCCGGCACAGTATTGATGTAGACATGAAGGGTATCACCAATCATTTCGGGTGCCTTCTTTTCTACTGCTTTCATGTGATCAGCACCTTCTGGCTTAGCTGTAGCCGCTGCAGCATGGGTAGTATGTGCATCGTGCTTACCTAATTGCCCCTCAAGAGCCCACATATACTTGACACGCTCCGCTGCACGTACTGCGTCAGGATGCGGGGAATCAAGCATGGTATTGAGCAATGGCTCGTTAACAACATCAAGTTGTTGATAAAGCCAAAGGGCTTCGAGCAGGTGGTGGGCGTCTTCTACTTTAGTTGTATCAAATTGCTCTTCCCATTTTTGTAAAGCAGCAACCACATCGTTTACAGGATGCTCAGTCAATTCGATACGCGCACGTACACGGACACCATCGGTTGGATGCTTTAATACATCAAGCAATTTTTCGATGGGTTGACCATCAATGGCCACTGGTTTTTGAAGGGGGCGCTTGGTATTCACTACACGATACACACGACCGTGTTGATGATCACGATTTGGATCGCGAATATTGTGCTGCATGTGCCCGATGATTGGGTTGCACCAATCCGCCACATACATGGCACCATCATTACCAAACTTAAAATCAGCAGGACGGAAGTTTGCATCGCTTGATACCAAAAGATCGTCCGTCTCAGTTCCCCATTGGATACCATCGGTATTTTCAAGGGTGTACTGCTTAATACCCAAGAAACCAATGCTGTTGAGGATAATGTAATTGCCTTGGCTATCTTCAGGGAAATTTTGACTGGAAATAATACCGCTTGAAGGTACTGGACGTACCGTCTTATTCAGCAGCTTATGCATTTTGAATTTACCATCGCCGTCTTCGCGGATCTGGTAGGCTTCACCACCGGTAGCACTCGTTGCATAATGATATCCCCAGTAATCGAAATCACCCCCGTGTGGGTTGGGTGGATTATCTGCATGCTTGGCAAAGCGGAAAGTACGTGGATTAAAGCGGTAACTAGCGGACGTTCCTGAGTATTGAGGTGGTCCCCAAGGAGTTTCAATGTTGTGCACATTGAAAATACCGCGTTGATAGTAAATATACCCATCTGGACCGTAATCGAATCCATTGGCACTGTGGTGGGTATCAGAGGAGTCAAGACCGGTGAGCACTACTTCGCGCACATCGGCGACATCATCGCCATCGGTATCTTTCAGGAAAAGAATATCTGGACATGAAGCGACCAATACACCACCGTTCCAGAATGTGAATCCTGTGGGGTTATGTACATAGGCAAATGTTATTGCTTTATCAGCTACCCCGTCGTTATTTTCATCGGGCAGAATGAGCAAACGGTCATTCATTACACGGTCAGGTTGCCATTTTGGATAAGTTTCCCATGCAGCGACCCATATACGGCCTTGCGTATCCACATCCATTT
>CALLLL010000123.1 GCA_938082445.1 uncultured bacterium | reverse complement strand
ATCTGGATTCCAACATCCATATAGTGAAGTGGAACCAGCAGATACTTTGATGAGCAGAACCTGTTCCGATGGCCAGGCTTCCGCCATAGCAATACCAAAGCTTATTTCAGGACCAAACAAGGTATCTATTTTATAGCTTTTGGCGATACTGGGATGTGCTTTAACCACACTTAGCGGGCGAATGGGCGTATAGTTATAGGCAAGCTGTATGCGATGCTTGACCTTGTCTAATCGTTCTTTATCTTTTTGCAATAGCTTGGTGCCATCTGCACGTCCCTCCATATTTGACTGCCCAGCCAAGATGAATACTTTGACCTTCTTTCCTGCAGCTGGTTTAGCCAGTTCATCTGACCGCCCTTGGGCGCAGTAAAATAGCGCTATCGATAGAGTAGCTATAATGTAAATGGATACACGCATGATTCTTCATTCCTGTTGAATATTCAAGAAACCTATTGAGTGTAGCATACTATTCGTAAACACACTATGGCTGCATATGATTGCCCTTTGATTGAGGCAATAGACATGGAGTAGCATAGACGCACTTTTAAAAAATCTTTATATAAGATACGTCATTACAATAACAGGAGAAACACCAGTGGTTAAGGCATGGTCTTCAATTATCCCTCTTTTTATCCTTTTTGGCTTTGTTAGTGTTACCCATTCACAATTGCCAATGCCCGAAAATCCTCGATGGGAACCCATTGTCGATGAAGTGTATCTGCAGGAAGTTAGTCAACGAATTCCAACAGAGACACCTTTGCACTCTGTAGCTGTATTCGAAGATGTCGCATATGTTGGGCATGCTACAGGTGTATCAGCTCTTGTTGGAGATTCGTTGATCCCTGTTGAAGGGCCACAATCGTCCATTCGTCGATTGGTTGTGATTGATAATGCACTCTGGGCTATTAGCAAAAAAAGCGTTTGGCATTATTCAAAAGGGAATTGGAGAAAAGTTTTAGACGGTCAGTATGTTGATCTTTGTACATTTAATGATGACATTATCATTGCATCAAAAAAGCATCTCTACCGCTTGGATGATGGAGAACTGACTCAGCTTGATGGGGAGCGGGGGAGTCGATATGCCATCTTAAGCGTGGCCACTTATGGCGAAACTTTGTATGTTCGTCACTCAAATGATTTAAGTTTTTTGTTGGATGGGCAGTATCAACAATATGATGTTCATGACTGGGGGGAGTTGCCCAAAGCATCCGTAACGCGTGATATGTTGTCTCTAGGGAGTGCCTTAGTGGTTCCTACCAGCAAAGGCCTTGCAAGTTTACGCGGCACCAGTTGGATGACCCTTACAGGTGAAGATGGCCTTTGCTATGAAGATACTACTTCCATAGCCGAAGGGTTTAATCGCGATTATTGGGTAGGCACGATGCGCGGGGCTATTCGAGCAGTTAATGGGGAATTTCACTATTACGCAGGTCAGCGTTGGTTGCCCAATGATAAAGTGAACAGTATAGCCTGTAGCGACAATACAGCCTATATCGCTACCGATGGTGGATTGGGCATAATCTCCTTTGAGCCATACACTCTTGAGAAAAAAGCAGCGTACTATAAACGCTGGATGGAAGAGTGGGGTATGAAGCGTTTAGGTTTCATTCAAACACTGAACAAACAAAGTGATGGTTCGTATGTGCGATTCCTCAGTGATAACGATGTGGGTTGGGCATGCCATTATCTAGATGCATTGTGTTTTGAATATGCTGTGACCAAAGATCCAGCTGTAAAGGCAGAGGCCATCGATGTATTCAATACCGTAAAATGGAGCGAAGAGATCACTCCTTTAGATGGATTCCCTGCACGGGCAATTCATGCGGTGAGTGAAGAGGCTACTTTGGCATCTACCGGATCGGCGGGGCGCCCTTCAGAATGGAATCTTACCGAAGATGGAAAATGGAAATGGAAAGGGGATACCTCAAGCGATGAAATAGCATCGCAGTATTACACCGTTTCCATATTTTACGAATTAGTGGCCGAGGGAAAAGTAAAAGAAGCCGCTCGTGAACATATTGAACGCATGACCAATCACATCATCGATAACGGTTGGGAGCTGTGTGACCTTGATGGTAAACCAACGGTTTGGGCTCGTTGGAGTCCTACGTTCATAAATGACCCGAAGCATATTGCAGAGCGCGGTCTGAATTCCGGTCAAGCATTGAGCATGGTCACTACAGCACAACATATTGTCGGTGATACTGAACGATACAGTAAAGGCAAAGCGCAATTGATCGATTGGGGCTATCCCGAAAATACATTGCGCACGAAAATGACATTTCCTCATTACACATTCTTTGATGATCGTTTAGCTTTCCTTGGGTATTTCCCTTTACTCAATTATGAAAAGGATGCGCGTTTGAGAGGGATGTATATGAGGAGCTTGGAACGTAGCTGGGAAGCAAAGCGTTTTGAAAATCAAAGCTGGTTTAATTTCATTTATGGTGCTTTGACTGGCAATGAATGCCAGACTCAGGAAGCCGTCCAGCATTTGCGTGATTATCCTTTAGAAAGTATTGTGTATCGTTTTGTAAATTCACACCGTCATGATTTGCAAGTACCCAAAGGCTATAAAAATTATGTTAGCAATCATAAGGCATTAGGGCCTCGCGAACAGGGTGTTCGTCGATGGGACCGAGACCCTCTGCAATTGGATGGCGGGGGAAATCAAAGTATTGAAGATCCTTCTAGCTTTTTGGATGCCTATTGGATGGGCCGATATTATGGGATGATATTAGCACCTACTACCAAAGATAAATCGCTACTAACCGTTAAAAAACGTAACCTTCAGTTGGGTGCCGAGCCCTATACAGGCCCACAACGCCCCAAACTTAGGTATGAGCAATAATGATCTGAAAACTTACTTGATATCTTTTAAGGCAGGAAATAAATCTCTGTAAGACTGAAGACTTTCGAAATCCATTGTCGCTTGGAGTAGTGTTTCTTCATAGCCCGCTTCAGCAATTACTTCCCCTTTAGGGTTGATGATCATACTGTGACCAGCGTATTGAATCGTAGGGTCTGCGCCGCATCGATTCGCCCCAATCACATACGCTTGGTTTTCAATAGCACGCGCTTTCAATAAGGTTGTCCAGTGTTCGTCCCTCGCCGCTGGCCAATTGGCGATTATAGGAAACACTGTTGCGCCTTGATGAACAGCTGAACGGAAAGTTTCAGGGAATCTCAAGTCATAACAGATAAGCGGTGCTACTACATACTCTCCTATAGGATAAGTTTCAATGGTACTACCACTCCTATAGTGTTTATCTTCACCTCCATAAGAAAAGGGGTGAATTTTGCAATAGCGAGTAACGACTTCTCCTTCAGGATTAACCAGGATAGCCTCATTATTTCCAAGTCCATTCATATCAGTCGTGACCACCCCAGCGATGATATACGATTGGTATCGTTTTGCTTGTTCTTTTAGGAAGTCCAGAGTTTCACCAGAATCGTTCTGCTCAGAGACACTAGCTACATCCATAGTAAATCCTGTTGAAAACATTTCAGGCAGCACTATGAGCCCTGAAGATGGGATGGTGGCATCGCGTAGCATATGTTCTACTTGTTGAATATTTGCAGCTTTATTCTTCCAAGTAATATTTAGTTGAACTACAGTAATGTCCATAATTGTTTTTTCTTGTTAGGTTTGGATTAACTGTATGGAATGTTACAGTAGAAAATTTTATTTTACAATCTTTACACTCCAGTCAATGGACGAAGTGAAGTAGAAATGCGAGTACTGTTAGTGGGGATTTATCGCATCAGGTGAGATACTTCTGGGTTCAACTGCTTCAGGAGATGTCCAGGTTCCCTTGATTATGTGATGAGCAATACGCCGAAAATCATTCATAATCATCAAGGATGATGGGACTAAAATCAAGGTCAGCATCGTGCCAAATGCCACTCCACTGGCCAATGAAACCGCCATAGGAATTACAATTTGAGCACTCAGGGCAGTTTCCATTATTAAGGGTGCCAGCCCCACACAAGTGCTAATGGATGTGAGGAATATAGCACGGAAGCGTCGTTCGCCCCCTTTGCAAACCGCATCTTCAAGTTTCATACCTTCAGCAAGGTATGTATTTATACGTTCAACCAGAACAATTGAATCATTTACCAATACCCCCGCTAAGGCAACTATTCCTCCTATGCTTAAAAAGCTGAGTGGCATTCCAAGTAGCATATGCCCCAATACCGCTCCGACCAAACCATAAGGAATGATAATCATGATGATGATTGGTTGGATATACGACCGGAATATAGTTGCAAGGATGATAAAAATAAACATGAGCGATATTATGGCATTGCGCTGCAAACTTTGAAGCAATGCCTGGTTATCTTCAGCAGTTCCAGATAATGACCATGTAACTCCTGGATAAGCCAATGTTATTTGGTCCATAAAGTTTTCACTCAATTCTCTGTTTAATTCTTCCGAATTTGCCTCCGCGCGGTCAACAACTGCTGTGACGCGAAGTCCACGAACACCATTTACCGAATTGAGCTGTGAAACGCCCTCATTAAACTCAATTGATGCGACTGAAAGCAGTGGGACCTCTTTACCTAGAGGCGTTTTGATGCGTATATGCTCCAAGCTCCCAAGCGATTCGCGTTCAGAGCGGGGGAGACGTACACGCACATCCACTTCTTCACGTCCCCGTTGCAAGTGTATAGCCTCATCTCCATAGAACTTGCTATGAAGTTGTTGACTAATAGCTTCTGTGCTAAGTCCCAATACCTCGGCCGATTCATTGGGAATGATATGCAGCTCAGATTTTCCCGGCTTGAAATTGTCTTCAATTTGATAAACCCCAGAATAGCTTCGAAGTTTTTCCTTGAGCATTTCCGAAGCCCCGCGTAAACTTTCCAGACTATCTCCTGTTAGCCAAAAAGACACATCCGTTCCATCCCCCATGCCAATGGACTCACCTTCAATGCTTTGAGAGATCGCGCCAGGGAAGAGTCCCATTTCTTTATGCCATAATGCACGAATTTCTGAGGTTGAAACACCGCGTTCATCTGAAGGTATTAATTGTATTAATACCCGTCCTGAATGCTTGGATTGACTCGGTACAGATGTGAAAACACTTTTGAGTATAGGTGCACCGGAAACGGTAGATAGACTGTCAGACATGCGATACGCTGCCTGTTCTGCACGAATCGCAGCTTCTTCGATTGTTTTATGCGGTGTGCCCGGGGGAAATTCGAAAGTTGCATCCAGTAAATCCCCTTCCACAGCGGGCCACATTTGTATTTCTATGAGACCGCCACCCACTAATCCTGCTGTACCGATAATTAAGCTGGCTCCACAGCACATAGTTAAATAACGGTATCGAACGGCTAATCGAACAAAAGGAGCATAGACAGTTTTAACAAAGCCTTCAAGACTTTGAGCAACACGTCGTTGAATATGAACATGTTTTCTTTGCAAGGGTACGGACTCGGTTGATGATTCATTGCGTCTACTACGATGCTTTAAGTGTGCGGGCAATAAAAATATACATTCAATCAAAGAAACTGCCAAAGCCATTATGACAACCAAGGGCATTTGCCGAATAAATTGCCCCATAATACCCGGTATAAATAGCATAGGAGCGAAGGCAATCATGGTGGTGAGTACTGAAGCAAAAATAGGCAACCCAACTTCTCGAATGCCATCAACCGCAGCAGTTAAGGGGTCCTTTCCCATGCGACGATGTACAAATATGGCTTCACCTGCAACGATTGCATCGTCGACAATGATCCCCATCACCACAATCATCGCAACAGTTGAGATCTGGTTTAAGCTTGACCCATTGAGCCAAAGCAATACCACTGCGCCTGCTAACGAGATTGGAATACCCATGGCTACCCAAAATGCCAAACGGGCCTCAAGAAATAACCAAAGTACAATGAGCACAAATAGGAGGCCCATTAGCCCATTCTTCGTGATCATACTCAATTGACTTTTTATAAATTCAGTTGCGTCAAACATTTCACTGAGAATGATCCCCTCTGGCAATGTAGGGGCTTTTTTAGCAAGATATGCATCAACCGCATCCGCAATTTCGATAGCGTCTTCACCTGTGCTTTTTTCGATTTCAATGAGGACACAATTTTCGCCATTGAACTTTGAAAAACGTTCAGACTCAGTGAATCCATCAGTAATCGATGCGATGTGTCCTAGGCGTACAATATCGCCTTCGGGAGTAGCTTTGACAACAACGTTGGACAACTCTTCTCCAGAATATTTCTTTCCAAGTGTGCGAAGACGAACCTCTTCGCTTTTGAGCTTCAGCTCGCCAGAAGAGGCGTTTAAGCTCGATTGCCGTATTGCTTTAGTGATGTCAGCCATCGTGAGGCCATGGCGTTGTAACGATTCAGTCGATACTTCGGCAGTAATTTCATAGGACCGAGAATTGAATATAAATACTCTCGAAATCTTTGGACTGGCTTGAAGTTCCTGACGAATTTCTTCGGCCAATACCTTCATTTGACGCTCAGGGATATCGCCCCATAATGCCAATATCTTTACTTCCTCTTCATCCTGTATTTGTTCAATCTGCGGAGTTTCAATATCGTGTGGGAATGTACTGATGGAGTCGATCGCTGTGCGGATTCGTTCACCAGCTTCACTAAAATCTTCCGATTCCTCAATTTCAACTCGGATAAATGAAAAGCTTTCTCGAGAAATTGAAGTAAATTCTTTTACGCCTTGCATCCCGTCCAGTCGCGCTTTAATTTTCCGCGTAACCCCTTCTTCAACCTCCTCGGGGTCTGCTCCTGGATATACCACTTCAATCGAATACAATGGAAAGTCAGTTTTTGGCTCACTTTCCTTGGTAATGGCATTTATAGCAAATGCACCCATTACTACGATTAATGCCAATACAACATTTGATAAAACGGAATGACCAATTAAATTACGATAAACATTCAGCATTACATCATTTCCTGTAAAATTTCAGGTGCAGAAGACACTGAGTTTGGTTCCATAATGAGCTTTAATAAAGTGTTATTTAGAGGATTTACTAGGCGGGTAGTAATGACTATATCGTCATCGGACAGTCCCTGATCTATGTAGGCGGTTTCGCCCTCAATGCGCAGTACTTTGACTGGGGTAGCCATTAAGCGATTGTCCTGTGATATGTATACTTCATTATCTAAACCAACAGCACCATAGGGAATGGCATACACATTGCTCATGGTTTTTCCAGGGATTGATATATCGCAAAACATACCTGAAACAAGCGGGAATGTGGTTTTGTTCTCTTGCGTCGGTGAAGTTTTTTGGTATTCGATGATTAAAGTCAATGTGCGGGTCTGCGAATCAAATGCCTCAACTCGTGCAACTTTTCCTTGCCATACTTCACTGCGCTCATTTTCAGCCCAACGAATCTCGCAAGGGACCTGGGCTACGGAGTCAAACCATGAAAGTGTATTGTCGCTAGGTGGATTTTCAAATTGAATCCATTGCTGAGCACTTCGTGCGTCTATTTTGATGGGAATCTCAAGTATTGAATCATCGGCAATTGCGAGTGCAGGGTGATACTTATCAACAAATTGCCCCAAGTCTAGATTGGCCTGCTTAATGCGCCCATTAAATGGGGCAAATACTTTTGTGCGGGTAATATTCAATTCAGCCTGTTTTAATAGCGCTTCAT
>CALLLL010000122.1 GCA_938082445.1 uncultured bacterium | reverse complement strand
CTTCAGGGTATTCTTCTTGCAGTTCGTTCAATGTATCTGCGGTATACGAGGGGCCTTCACGGCGTAATTCCATATCACTTACATCGAAACGAGTTTCACCTTTGATAGCCGCTTCGACCATGGCCACGCGATCTTCCGGAGAAGCATGTGTGTTATTTTGCTTATGTGGAGGAATGGACGAAACGACAAAGAGCACTTTATCCAACGATGCCGTTTCCATAGCTGTGCGGGCCATAGAAAGATGGGCGTTGTGAATAGGGTCAAAGGTGCCACCAAAGACTCCGATGCGTTGTGCTTGATTCATGGCCACCATAATACGCGATTAGGTGCGGATTTGTCCCGTTCCACGTACGATATATTTGAGCGCTGTTAGCTCTTTTAAGGCCATGGGACCTCTACAGTGTAGTTTACTTGTACTGATACCCAATTCTGCACCTAGGCCAAATTCGTAGCCATCTGTAAAGTAGGTTGAAGCATTAACATACACTGCGGCACTGTCAATGGCATCGAGAAAACGCTCTGAAGCTTCGTAACTATCCGTGACAATCGCGTCGGAGTGATGCGATCCATACATATTGATATGCGCAATGGCTTCTTCAATCCCATCGACTAACTTTATGGATAAAATTTTGTCGTTGTATTCAGATACCCAATCTTCATCGGTTGCTGGATTGCAGTCAATGATCGCTTGGGTCGCTTGACATCCACGTAATTCACAGCCGTCTTTTACTAAGTCTGCTGCAATTTTTGATAAAAATTCAGCCGCAATCGCTTGGTCAACCAATAAAGTTTCCATTGCATTGCATACACTTGGTCGTTGAAGCTTTGCGTTGATACAAATTGAATGTGCCATGTCGAGATCAGCTTTGGGGTGCACATAGGTGTGGCAAATTCCATCCAAGTGCGCGACCACTGGTATACGCGAGCCTTCATAGATTCGTTCGATAAGTGAACGACCGCCACGGGGTACTATCAGATCGATATGGCGATCGAGTTTTAACATTTCACCAACTGCTGCTCTATCTGTAGTGGATATAATTTGAACAGCATGCTCCGGCGCCCCAGCAGCTACTGCACCATCCACAAAGATTTTAGCGATGGCGACATTGGAATGGATGGCTTCTGAGCCACCACGTAGCACACACGCATTGCCTGATTTTAAGCACAGGCCGGCGGCATCGGCAGTCACATTGGGTCGGCTTTCGTAGATAATCCCGACTACACCAAGTGGTTGACGGATTTGTGCGATACGTAATCCATTGGGACGTACAATCTGATTGGTGATTTCACCGACGGGATCGGGTAAAGAAGCCACGACTTCTAAGCCGTGAGCCATGGATTCAATACGTGCATCGGTCAGCTCAAGGCGATCGAGCATGGCTTTGGAGAGGCCTTTTTCAGCGCCGTTTTTTAGGTCTTTTACATTTTCCACTTGCAACGGCGCTTTAGAATCACGCAAGCGCTTTGCAATTTCTTGTAGGGCTGCATTTTTAACGGCGGACGACATGGAACGCAGTACATCCGATGCTTGTCGTGCTTGCACACCAATGGTGAGCAATTCGTCTTGTAATGATTGTTCTGTTGTTGCCATGGACCTCACCTAGTTATGTTTTTATAACTACATTCTATGCATACTTACACCAAGACTAGATTATCACGGTGTATGACCGAATCATAATCCTTTTGGCCTAGATGCTCTTCTATTTCATGGGTTTTCACGCCACATATTTTCTGCATATTTTCGGAAGAATAATTCACCAATCCACGAGCAATTTCGCGTCCCGTGGAATCTACAATACTGACGGCATCACCGGGTTCAAATAAGCCCTCGACGGTTACCATACCAGCGGGCAAGAGGCTTTTATTTTGTTCAACCAAAGCATTCGAGGCCCCTTCATCGATTTGAATCGTTCCCTTCATGGATGACCCATAGGCAATCCATCGCTTTCGTGGGGCAAGGCCATTTTCGCTGGCACCAAATACAGTCATTGGGGCTTCACCTCTTAACACTTCAGAGATGATTTTTTCCCGATGGCCGTTTGCAATGACTAGTGGCAATCCTGATGAGCATGCAATTTTTGCTGCATCCAATTTTGTTTTCATCCCACCAATAGATGTCGCTACAGCAGTATCTTCTGCAAAGGATTCTATATCAGCGGTGACATTTTCCACATGGGGAATCAACTCTGCATTGGGATCAATTGTGGGGTTGGTTTTATAAAGCCCATTTACATCACTGAGTAGTATCAGTAAGTCCGCATCTATTTTAGCTGCGACTCTGGCCGAAAGGGTGTCATTGTCTCCAAAGCGAATTTCATTGGTGGCTGTGGAGTCATTTTCATTTACGATGGGAATGATATCGCTGAATTCAAATAGGGTATTGATGGTGTTTCGAACGTTTAAATATGATTGACGTTCATCTAAATCACTTGCGGACAAAAGGACTTGAGCGGTTTTAAGTCCATCACCGAAGGTTTGAAACAGCGTTTCATAGAAATGCATCAAGCGCGCTTGCCCTACGGCTGCTGTAGCTTGCTTAAGACGTAACAGCTCAGGGCGTTCATCCATCCCAAGACGATCCATGCCACAACCCATCGCACCTGACGATACTATAACAAGATTCAAGTTATACTTTCGTTTTACACGAGCAAGATCTTGTACCAAGCCTTCCAGTATGGAACCGTCGAAACCTTGCTCATTACTGAGCAGGGTTGTTCCAATTTTTACGACAAGCGTTTTTATGTTTGTAAAATCGTGTTGCATGCTCAATTATTTCCGGTATTCCATTTCTACACCACCGATCACGATGGTATCGCCTTCTTCAGCACCCATGCGTTGTAAGGCTTTATAGAGTCCACTTTTTTCAAGGACTATATCCAAGTGGTGTAGTCCTTCCTCATTATCAAAGTTTGTCATGCGTACTGCACGGACGACTTTTTTACCGTCCACGATAAATCCATCTTCGGTTTCGGTAATGGTAAAGGGGGCATCGTATGTATATTCTACTGTGGGCTCGGGCTCAGGTTCTTGACCTTCTAGTTTGCGATTGTATGCTTCCAAGGTTTCCCAGAGCAGTTGTAGTAAATCACTTACCCCTTCACCAGTTGCAGACGAAATGAGTCGAGAATCAACAAATTCCTGCGACAATTCTTCAAATTGCTCTTTATTTTCGGTAATGTCTGCCTTGGTAAACACAAGTACCTTAGGGCGTTCTTTGAATTCATCGCTGTGCTCCAGCAATTCATTTAATAATATATCGTAGGTTTCGCGGGGATCTTGAAACAAGGGGTCGATAAAGAATAGGAGTACTTTAGTGCGTTCTATGTGGCGTAGGAAGTCATGACCTAGACCTTTGCCTTGCGCTGCGCCCTCGATTATTCCTGGGATATCGGCAATCACTAAAGTACGGTATTCGTCCAGTGACACTACACCTAAATTTGGTGTGAGGGTAGTAAATGGATAGTCGGCAATTTTTGGTGTGGCGTTGCTTACGCGTGAGAGGAAAGTTGATTTGCCGGCATTGGGTAACCCAACTATTCCAATATCAGCCATCAATTTTAACTCGAGCTGTAGTTCGAGTTCTTGTCCGGGCTCTCCCATTTCGTGGAATTTTGGGACGCGATTTTTACCGGAAGCAAAGCGGGCATTTCCGCCGCCCCCTTTTCCGCCGTGACCAGCAAGGAATCGTTGACCGTCTTCGACAAGATCGCACAGGATCTCTTCTGTATGGCGATCTTTAATTACTGTGCCCATTGGAACGGGGATTTCGAGGTCTTCGCCACATTTTCCGTGCATGGCACTTCCCATGCCATGTGTACCGCGGTTACCGCGCCATTCAGGATGGTATCGGAGATCTTGTAGGGTGCCTAAACGAGACGAGGCGACGATATATACATCGCCGCCATCGCCGCCGTTGCCACCGTTTGGACCGCCTTGGGCAACAAATTTTTCACGCAGAAAACTGGTGCATCCATTGCCCCCGGCTCCACCTGTTACTTTAATGCGGACGCGGTCAATAAACATAATAAGTTTTCTGAGAAATGATTACGAGCCTATTCAGCCGTAATAACATCAATACATTTACGATCTTTACGTGTGTTACGGAATTGTACGATACCGTCTGCAACAGCAAACAAGGTATAGTCACTTCCCAAGCCCACGTTTTTGCCTGGGTGGAAAGTTGTTCCGCGTTGACGTACTAAGATATTTCCGGCTTTAACCGTTTGGCCGCCGTATTTTTTAACACCAAGGCGTTTGGACTCTGAATCGCGTCCGTTACGTGTACTACCGCCTGCTTTTTTATGTGACATGGTATAACTCCTTTAATTCAATCGCACGAGCAATCAAGTGCCCCCGTGATTAGCCCTGAATTTTTTGAATTTTCAATTCGGTATAACACTGACGATGACCGTATGTACGGTGATAGTTTTTACGACGTTTCATTTTGAACACGCGAATTTTTTTGCGGCGTCCTTGACCCGTCACTTCACAGACAACTTTAGCGGCTTCTAATGCTGCGGGATCGAAAACGGGTCCGTCTTCTTTACCGATCATTTTCACATCGCTGATTTCGACTGTGTCGCCTACGTTACCTTCAAGTTTCTCTACACGAATTACATCGCCTTCAGAAACACGAAGTTGTTTACCACCGGTTGTTAATACTGCGTACATTTTTCTCTCCACACTAGGTCGTTGCGTTTCACTCAACGACGATTATAAAACTGTAATAGTTTGTTTTAGGTTATGTATATGTTCACGATGCGTTTCGACTTGCCTGGAAATCATTAGCGGCTTTTCGGATTTCCGCAATGGCTGATAGTGATGCCAGATAACTCGATTTCACATTACGAGGTGAGGGGTTGTTTTCTGTTTTGGCAGTTAACTGACCAAAAGCTCCTTCTGCATGAATTTCATGAGAATTTATGGTAGCTTCGGGGTCTGCTATCACGCGCACCTCTGTATTCACTGGCCCTAATCCAGCAAAACTTAGCGCGGCCGCTACATTCACATTTTTTGGGAAGGCCTGAACTGCGTCCAAAGCATTTCCTTCAAAAACGGTTAACGGCACTGAAATACCGTCAACGTCAATCCCTTGTTCAACTAAATACGGAGCCCCGGATAATCCTGCCGGTGGCTTCCGAGTGGTCAATGTTACGCGCGTTAAGCCCGCTTCCTTGGCCGATCGAATTCCGTCCAATCCACACAATGCCCCTGAAGGCAGGTAAATTTGAACGCCTCGTTTTCGTGCGCGCTCTACCAGTTCCGGGTCAATGAGTAATCCGCCTACGCTCATTATCAGGCAATCCACCTGATGCGCAATTGCGGCATCCACCACTGCTGGAACCACTTGAGCCACGGCCGCTTCGATTAAAAAATCAACCGATGCTGCTGTGTCGTGCACGTTTGCTATGGAAGCTTGCAAATCAAAGGTCTCATTTAACGCTTTGGCTTGCGCAACATCCACATCGGACAGAGCAACAATTTGAGCCGAAATATCCCCGTTATCCAGGGCTTTACAGAGATCTGTTGCAATATTTCCGCAACCGATCAATCCACATTTCATCGAACTCATAAAGGGCCTATCCGTTAATGCACTTGTACTCGCTTCCTACACATACGAACCCAAGGGGTTGTACATATGGGGTGTAAATCGAGCACGAAAGTGCATAATATTAGCATATGGGTGGTCGCAAGTCAAGCTACTGTCATGGGTTAAAGAGCATAGTTTCAAGAGAGAATTCTGCGCAAATGTTTCCCAAAATACGTGGATATATTATCGATTCCCTACACTACTGCCTCTTTTACAGAATGTTAAAAAGTTGACTACTATTTACACGAATCGTATAATCAAACAATTAGACAAACTAACTATTTTTTATTTCTGTTACAACGTAACCCAAAGTCGCTTAAGTCCCACTATATATAAGGTATAAGCGCCTTAACCCCTCTGAAAGCACTCTGATGCTGCAAAAGTTAATCTCATCACTATCGTTTCGCATGCTTGCTACGTCTTTGATATTGGTTCTCCTATTTACAGGGTGTGCCCGGTTTTCCCCTACTTCTCGGAGTTCTGAGGACTTAATTCTTCCTGATTCGTATACATTGTATGATGCGAATCAGACCTCTCCTGCTCGATGGTGGACAGAGTTTAATTCGAATGAGTTAAACGAATTGGTTGACGAATCGATATCGGGAAATTTTAGTATTCAACAGGCCATGGCACGCATGGACCAAGCAATGGCCATAGCTCGACAAAACCGTTCGACCCTATTCCCAACAATCGATTATGGTGTAGATGCTGAGCTGCGCTCTACTCATAGGGATGAAGGATTTTCGGCTTCAAGCCGCATGCAGACATTGAATACCGAATCGTATGGATTAGGTATTGCTTCATCCTATGAAGTGGATTTATGGAAACGACTTCACGCAAACAGACAATCTGCAAACCTTAATCTTGAAGCTACGAAGGAAGACTTGTATGCAGTCATGCACAGCATTGCGGGCCAAGTGAGTTTGACTTGGCTGGATCTGTTGGAAGTCCATCAATTGATTGCTGTGACTCAAGCGCAACTAAAGGCTAACCAAACAACCTTAGATCTTATGGAATTGCGTTTTCGCAAAGGGCGTGCAAGTGCATTGGATGTGTTTCAGCAACGTCAGGTTATTGCGCGAACTGAATCAATACTCCCCCCACTTTTTGCCCAGAAAAAAGTCTTAGTACATGAACTCAATTTACTTTCAGGAAAAGCGCCTGATCATAAACGTGTATTTAATGCTTTAACTTATCCAACACTTGATGCGTTGCCTGCCTATGGTGTCCCTATGGATCTCTTGGCCAATCGTCCAGATATTCGCGCAAGTGGATTACGCTTACAATCAGCTGATTGGCAAGTATCGGCTGCTCGTACAGACCGATTACCCTTTTTGCGCATCACTAGTGGTTTTTCCTTTAATGGCGACGATGTAGATGTGTTGTTCGATAATTGGATCGCGACGTTATCAAGTAGTGTCACAGGGCCTATTTTTGATGCGGGCCGTCGCAAAGCTGAAGTTCAGCGTACCCGTGCGGTGGTCGATGAACGCTTGAATGCTTACCGCCAGACTGTTCTTATTGCATTAACCGATGTCGAAAATAGTTTAACCCGTACGGTTCACCAGGAAGAATACATAGAATCATTAACTAAACAATTCAATGCTGCAAAGCAAACTTATACTGAAGCCCAAAATCGATATCAAAAGGGCTTAAATGATTATTTACCAGTATTAACTGCATTGACGAATTCTCAAAACTTGGAACGGGATGTGATTGCTGCGGAGCATGATCTACTGGCGTTACGGGTTGGTTTACATTTGGCCTTAGGCGGCACATGGATGGAATCGTCACTCACTGCAGAATCTAAGGAACATTAAGCATGTCAGAAGAAACAGAAACTAAGGCCGAAACTACTCCTTCTATTAGCGCAAGAATTATCATGATGTTAATTAAAGCAGCAGCGGCGGTAATCACGTTAGTCATCACTTATTTCATTTATCAACAGATGATGAATACCGCTCCGAGGGCTAGTCGAACACCTCCTGAACGTTTGGCACGCTTGGTAGATGTAAGTGCAGCTCAAGCCTTTACGAAACCCGTCACAATTGAGGCTCGCGGTGTGGTGATGGCCGCAAAAGAAATTTCATTGCGTCCGCAGGTATCGGGAGAGGTGGTTTCAATTGATGAGCGACTAATTCCAGGGGGGCGTTTTAATCAAGATGATGTTCTTTTAACGATTGAGCAAGAGGACTATAAATATGCGCTGGAACAAGCTAAAAGTGCATTGACCCAAGCACAGGCTTCGTTGACCTTGGAAATCGGTAACCAAGAAGTGGCTCAAGGCGAGTATAAAGTGTTGGGTGAAGATCTATCTGATGCAGACAAGAGTCTCGTTTTTCGTGAGCCTCAACTCGCTACGGCCAAAGCACAAGTATCTTCTAATAAGGCCCGTGTAGCAGATGCTGAACTGGATTTAAAACGCACTTCACTTAGAGCCCCATTTGATGCTTTGGTGATGCAACAGAATGTGGATACGGGATCTATACTGAGTCCACAGTCGGACATTATTAAATTAATTGGTACGGATACCTATTGGATTGAGCTTTCTATTCCCCATACAGATTTAAAATGGATTCGCACGTCTACGGACTCTGAATTGGGCTCAACGGTTGTATTGCGTCACCCCAAAGTTTGGGGACAAGAAGCTACGCGTGAAGGGTATGTATTGCACCTGTTGCCTGAGCTTTCTAATCAAGGTCGTATGGCTCGCATATTAGTGGCTGTCGATGACCCATTGGCGATTAAAGCGGAGAATGCTGGCCTGCCACCGTTATTAATTGGTCAGTTTTTAGAAGCGGATGTGATTGGTATTCCTGTAGCCAATTCGATAGAAATCCCACGAGAGTTTTTACGAAATGGTGACATGATCTGGGTTATGGCTGAAAACAACACCCTTGAGATTCGTTCTTTGGATATTGTCTATCGCGGAATGAGCACGGTTTTGGCTACCGGGGGAATTCGTGAAGGTGAACAGATCGTTGTGAATGATTTATCAACAGCCTCAGAGGGAATGGCGTTGAGAACCAATTCCTCCTCTACTGAACCTGCTAAACCTGTTGATGCCGTTTCAGGTGAAGAGTCATGAGTGACACTACGAATAAAGGACCTATTGCCTGGATGGCAAGTCATGGAGTTGCGCCCAACATTCTGATGTTATTATTTATTGCTGGTGGCGTGTTCATGTATTTCCAAATGAAGAAGGAAGTTTTTCCTGATTTTGCACCGGATCGGGTCACCGTTATCGTCCCTTTTCCCGGTGCAGGCCCCGAAGAAGTTGAGGAAGGGGTTATCCTGGCTATTGAAGAGGAGGTTCGTTCGTTAACAGGGGTGGACGAGATACAGGCAACGGCCTCTGAAGGCAGCGCCATGGTTGTTATAGAAGCATTAACTGGTGCCGATGTGCAGCGATTGCATCAGGATGTAAAACAGGCGGTGGATCGCATTGATACATTCCCGGAGGATATCAGGGAGCCACGAGTTTCTTTGAGCACGCGGCGGCGCTCAGTCATCGATCTAAAATTGTATGGCGATGTGGATGAGTGGACATTACGCGAAGCGACCGAATTGGTTCGTGATGGCTTATTACAACATCCTGATATTACCCAAATCGATCTGTTGGGTGATCGAGATATGGAAATCCAAATTGAAATTCCTCAAACTATATTACGCGAGTATGGCTTAACCTTATCGGAAGTTGCTCGCATTATCGCGGATTCTGCATTGGATCGTTCGGGTGGGTCGTTGGAAACTCAGGCGGGTGAAATTCGTATTCGGGTACAGGAGCGTCGTGAATGGGCTAAAGAGTATGGGAATATACCTATTATTACGCCGGCAACTGGCGATATCGTACGATTGGGGGATATCGCAACCATTCTTGAGGGCTTCGAAGAAAGTGATCGGCTGGCTACTTTTAATGGAGTCCGCTCCATGGGAATCAATGTATTACGTGTTGGGGATGAGACGCCTATTGCTGTGGCTAATGGTGTTATGAATTCATTGCCTAGCATTATTGCTTTGCTCCCTGAGGGGATGGAC